>DATKKH010000229.1:0-4116 GCA_035543035.1 Terriglobales bacterium
TGCCTATGATCACCCCAGCCATCAGATCGCTATGCCCGCCCAAATACTTGGTAGCACTGTGAATCACCACATCCACCCCGAAATCCAAAGGTCTTTGATTGAAGGGGCTTGCAAAGGTACTGTCAATTACCGTGGTTAATCCGAATCTCCTGGCGATCCTGACTCCTTTGGCTATATCCACAATTCTAAGGTTAGGGTTAGTCGGGGTCTCTAGATAAAGAACCTCGGATTTGAAATTAACCAAATCCTCGATCTTTTCCAAATCCTCAACATCCACGAAATGAACCTTGATTCCTAATTTAGGGAAAAGCTCAGTGAAAAGCCGATAAGTCCCGCCATAGATCGGAGAGGTGCTGATTATCTCCTTTCCGGATGAGACCAAAACCAGAAGCGCTGTGGAAATCGACGCCATCCCGGAAGAGGTAACCAGTGCAGCTTCGCCGCCCTCCAGAGATGCCATCTTCTTTTCCACATATTTCAAGGTAGGGTTGGCATAGCGGGTATAAAAATAAAAGCTCCTGTCCCCTTTAAGATATTTTTTCAGCTCGGCTGAATTTTTGAAGACAAAAGTTGAGCTCTGAAAGATCGGTTCAGATAATGCCCCCAAGGGAAACATCTCCTCACCGATGTTCACGGCTAAAGTGGATAATTTCTTTTTATTTTTCAAGCTGACTCCTTTTCAGGGGATGAATGAATTACGCTCTTATTCAACCAACAGGGTTTTCAAATCTGAGCTGATGATCTCGTGATTTATCTGTCCCGAATATTTTTTGACTATCCTGCCCTCCTTATCCAGAAGGAAACTGGTGGGGACACCTTTGAGGCCGCCGTAACTTTTTACTACTGATTCATCTCCCAAAAGAACAGTGTAAGGAATTTTCATCTGCTGGACAAATGAGTCCACCTCCCCCAACCCTTTTTTATCCAGGGAGATGCCTATTATCACCAGGCCTGAGTTTTTGTACTCCCGGTTCAATATCTCCAGGGTAGCAATGTCTTCTTTACAGGCAGGACACCAGGTTGCCCAGAAATTCAACAGAACCACCTTACCTTTGAATTCCTCAAGCTTGTGCGTTTTTCCATTCAGGTCAGTCAGGGAGAAATCAAAAGGAGACGTTGCCTGGTTCTTCTCCACTTTTCTTCCGCAGGTTAAAGAAAGAGCCAGCAGCAGCCATAAAAAAAACTGAAGGGGTCTCTTGAAAAACAAAGTGGCTCCTTTTCAAACAATACAAGAAAAGAATTTATGAAAAAATTGCAAGGAGAAAATAAAAAATTAAAGGAGTTAACCATTCATCGTTATCACAACAATTATTACAATACTTTTTTCCGAAAAAGAGTCCTCTTCTCCTTGTAGGAAAGGATATAGAGGTGAGGTCGTTGTGTCATTCTACCAATAAATCCTACTTCGAGGATAAAGTGAGAACACTGGTTTGGGTGACAGAGTTATGTATCAGATAAGAACTCTATTCTTGTGACCCTGAAAGGCTCGCGATACGATTTATGAAAAAATCCTAAAAAAAATCGGGCGAGCAGTTTTTGCTCGCCCGGAATCATGATGCCCATAGGAGAACTCTATGGGAATTTAGGGCAGGGTTTGCACTCGTCCCAGCAAATGATAGGTGGTTCCACTGTGCATACCCGATAGCAGCAAAGGCGAGAAGCATCTGCCGGTTTTGGTGCGCTGAGCATTCCAAATCCCAGTGCTACTGTTAGGACTGCAAACACCAGAACAAATGCCCTCATCTTTCTAAGAAACTTCATCCGATATCACCTCCTTGTGACTCAAAGAAATTAGATCTGCTCTTCAGAGGATAAAAGGAATTTTCTTATAGAATATTGCCCTTCATTTGTAGCAGACCACCTGGCACTCGTAAACCGGATCGAACTTGCAGAGCAAGAGACAATGTTTAGCTGAAGCGCTCAGATAAAGCGAACCCCAGATGACCATAGCCAGCGCAAGCACCAGCACCACGACTTTAATCTTTCTGAATAATTTCATTTACTTCACCTCCTTTCTTGGCTTTGAAGAATTACAGGATCGATGACTCGATTTCTTTTTTATAATTTGCCGGAAGAGGTCCGGGCCATACCTTCTGAACTTTGCCGCTGGTATCGATAAGCATCGTTTGCGGAACCATCTCCACCTTATATTTGTCCAAAAGTTTAAGATCAGAGATGAGCATGACTGGAAATGTCAACTGGAACTTCTTCACAAATTCCTCGGTTTTGTCCCGGTCGGAATTTGTGACTCCGAAAATTCTTACTTTTTTAGAACTGTTATTTTTATAAAGTGTTTTCCAAAATTCCAGGTTTTCCTCACAGGCGGGGCAATCCGGGGAGAAAAAGAAAAGGACAGTTTTCTCTGAAGACGGATAAATCAATTTTAACTCCTCCGCTTTCAGATTAACTCCCACCAGTGATGGAACTTTTTCCTCCGGGGCAAGGATTCTAACCGGCCCCCTGGAACGGGATAAAGCTTCGCGCAGTTTTTTATTTTCCTTCACCAGTAACAAAATCTCTACGCCCATCACTATCACTATAACGATAAGGATTATTGACCAGAACTGGCTCTTTAGAAAACCTGATTTTTCGGACATCCTGACTTACTCCCTCCTGAATTGTTAAAGAGACTTGAATTTGAGAAAGAGGTTAAAAAACCTGCCGGACAAAATAATTAAGTCTGCAAATCGATTCTCTCAACTCGTATTCCCCGATCTTGTAAAAGTTGATTTCCGCAAAGGTTCGGATAGATCAATTGTCAAAGAAAAGGGGTTTAGTTATGACAAAGATAAAAATGGAGAAAATTTGTTTTGTGCTAATTAAGTCAATCGGTGTGACAGCATTCTATTTATTTTAGTACTGCTTGTCAAGAAAAAAATGGAAATTCTTTAGTCAACTGACCCGGTTTGCTTTTGGTCAGGTCCATGTCCTATTTTTTAATCTAGGAGGAACTATTGATTTTAGCGACTTAGAAAGGGCTGCACTGCGATTCTCTGATAAAAAACGCCCGACCTTCAGGTCGGGCGTAACTAAAAAAATATCAGGATTGGTTCCGGACGTGCTTGTTAGATCAGATTTTCAGCACCCCGTCTTTCATGATAATCTGTCCATCAACCTCTAAGGTAGGTTTCAGCAGGATTCCGTCCAAATGGCTCTGGACCGAGACCACACCACCCATCGATTTGTTGTCACCAATAGCCATATGCACTGTTCCCATCACCTTTTCATCCTCGAGGACATTTCCGATAATCTTGGCTTTATCGTTGGTGCCGATGCCCAATTCCGCGACATTTCTGGCTGGTTTGCCGAAAGGCTCGATTGCTTTTTCCAGATTTTTTGCTGGTTTCCCGCCTGAGATCTCGGTTGCAAATCCATCTTTAACCACTATCTTTAGAGGCTTTTTGATTACGCCCACCCCAGCCATGGCGCCATCCACGATGATCACGCCGTTGGCAGTCCCCTCTAAGGGTGCGACATAGGTCTCACCAGCAGGCAGGTTTCCGAAATCTCCAGGCTTGTGGTATAGCCCGGTATCCGGCTCCCATTCCCTTCCCTCTATGCTCATACTGATATCAGTTCCCGAAGGAGTTTTCACCCGGGCGGTTTTCTTTCCGGCCAGTACCTTAGCCAATTTTAAGCTTCTCTCTGAGACTTTGTTGTAATCCGCACTCAGAGTCCTTTTCATTGAATCCACAGTGATGCCAGGCAGAGTCGCGATCCTTGCTCCGGCTTTGCAGGCTTCTCTGCGGGCTCCGGTGTGAGTCATAGACATAGAGGTAGGAATTAAGATTACGTCGAACTTTTTCATAAACTCAGCCACCATCGGAGGTGGTTCTTCGCCATTGGAAGAGCGGGGTGTGATCTCCAGGAGCATCGCCTCACCGGCAATCTCCTTAGCCGCTTTCCATAAAGCCTGCCCTATCTTCCTCAAAGGCTCATCTGTGATGATCAAAACGTTCTCGCCTTTTTTAACCCCCATACAATTGTTCACCGCAATCTTCGCGGGTTTCATCAGTTCGTCCATCAATCCTCCTTAGTTATGATTTTCGAAATGCAAAACTTTTCCAATATAAGGTCGATTTTTGATTTGTCCACAACTTTTTTAAGAGTAGACGA
>DATKKH010000230.1:0-2428 GCA_035543035.1 Terriglobales bacterium
AAGACTAGGCTGATCACAAGTGCGGTGACCGTGGCATATGCCGTACGAAAGGTTATATATTTGAAAAGGTTAAAGAAAGTAATGTGTTTGCTTAAAGGATATAAAAGATGATAGAGCATTTTTAGCTTTTGACCGGATAAAGTTTCTTTAAGCCTACGACGATTTCTTCCAAGCCCATTTTCCTTGAGCCTTTGAAGAGGACGACGTCTTCGGGTTTCAAAATCTCCAGCAAACCTTCCAGTAGGCTCTTTTTAACTTTAAATGAAAATATATTTTCGCTCTTAAAACCTTTTTCTTTCGCACCTTGAGTAATTCCAGAAGAAAGTTCTCCCAGAGTAAAAAGGTAGTCGATCCGGCATTCTGCGACCTTCTCGCCTATTTTTTTGTGATACTCGAACGATTTTTCTCCTAATTCCAGCATATCCCCAAGAACCGCTATCTTATTCCCTGAGGTTTTCATTTCACCAAGAGTTTCCAGAGCCATATTCATTGAAATAGGATTGGCATTGTAGGAATCGTTCAGGATTTTGATCCCATCGACTTCGGACAGCTCCATTCTCAACTGGACAGGAGTGTAGCTTTCCAGGGCTTTTTTTATCTCTTCGTTTCCTACCTGCAGGATAGAGCCTGTGGTAAAGGCTGCTAAGGCGTTGTAGACATTATGTTTGCCCAGAAGCTTCAGATTTATAGGAATCAGATTATTGACCGAAAAGGAAAAGAAACCGTTGCCGTTCTGGGAAATATTTTTCGCCATAAAATCTGCTTTCATTTCCAGACCAAAAGTATAGACTTTCTTCTTTTCAGCTTTGGCTCTTTTTGAAAGCCAGAGATCATCAGTATTCAGAATAACATTTCCTCCTTTATCCATATTATCCAGAAGCTCGAATTTAGCCTGGGCGATTTTCTCCAGACTCTCCATAAACTCTAAATGAGCTGGACCGATGTTGGTAATCAGGCCCACATCAGGATTTGTCATTCTGCTAAGAATCTCAATCTCACCAGGCTGGTTCATTCCCAATTCCAGGACCAAAACCTCAGTTTCAGGTGTAATCTTGAGCAGGGTCAAAGGAACCCCGATCTGATTATTGAAGCTTTTTTCTGAGCGGATAACTTTGTATTTCCTTGCCAGGATTTCCGCTGCCATCTCCTTGGTAGTGGTCTTGCCGTTCGTGCCGGTTATAGCCACAACCTTAACCTTGAATTTATCCCGGTACCATTTGGCGATATTCTGCAGGGCAGTTCTGGTATCCTTGACCAGGACCGCCCTTTTCCCTGAGGTGGAAGATATGTAGGGAATTTCTTTATTCTTCAGTATGTCTTCTGAAATGACTGCGCAGGACGCCCCTTTATCCACCGCCTGTTTTATAAAGTCGTGCCCGTTGAATTTTTCCCCTTTTATGGCAATGAAAAGATTATTCGGTTCTATTTCTCTGGAGTCAATAGACACTCCTTTAATCAGGAAATCCTCAATTGGCCCTTCAGGAAGTGGCTTACCCTTAACTACTTTCAGGAGCTCTTTATATTTTATTTCAACCATAATTTTTATGCTTAACCTGATTAAGTCAGGTTTTTATTCCTCTCCCCTTTTTCAGGAGAAGGACACGGCGAGGTTCACCACTAAAGTGGCTTAGAACATGGTTGCACCTTGCCTGATTTCTTTAACTCCTCTTCCACTATTTCTTTTTCACTGAAATGGAGCTTCTCTTTGCCTATTATCTGGTAATCCTCGTGCCCTTTGCCCGCTAAAACAACAGTATCCCCTTCTTTTGCCCTTCTCAGGGCAGAGATGATCGCCTCTTTACGATCCAGGATAATTTCAGCTTTTGATCTATCAGATACCCCTTTGAGTATTTCTTCGATGATCTCATTCGGATCTTCACTTCTGGGATTATCCGTAGTGAGAATCACAAAGTCCGCCAGATTAGACGCAATCCTGCCCATAATTTCCCTTTTTGTTCTATCCCTGTCACCGCCGCATCCGAACAAGAAGATTATTTTCCCTTTAGTCATTTTTCTTACCGTCCGGAGAAGGCTCTCAAAGGCAAAAGGAGTATGAGCATAGTCGATTATGACTTTAAAAGCCTGCCCAAGATCGACCTGCTGCAGTCTGCCTGGAACTCCTGAAAAACTTTCCAAACCTGACTTGATTTTAGGGAGACTTGTTCCGGTAACAAAAGCTGAGGCAGCTGCAGCCAAGGCATTGTAAATGTTGACATCGCCTAAGACCTTTAGGTCTACATCCAGATCGCCAGGCGGAGTAATCAGTTCTAATTTGAATCCTGAACCAGTCTGGGTGCAGGACTTTAGATAAAAATCCGCTTCTTTGTTTTTCAGCGAATAGGTCAATCTCACTCCTTTGCTGACATCGTAGAAGTATTTCCATTCCGGATCGTCTGAATTGATCACCGCGTAACTGTCCTCATTAAGA
>DATKKH010000231.1:0-9505 GCA_035543035.1 Terriglobales bacterium
TACCGCGATAAGTCTCTGAACCGGGCACTGAAGAAGAACCGATATCGTCATATCCCCATTTATAACCGAAATTGCGGTTCAAATCAATTCCATATGTTCCATCCCCATTATTCCTCCTGTTATTTCTCCACATCCCCCCGCCGTTTGGATTGGTGGTTTGATTGTAGACGTATCCATCCGGGTTGATTATGGGAACAAACCAAAGTTCCCGGTTGTTGACTATATCGGTCACCAATGGATCGGTTACGTAATTGTTGGTCAGATACCTCATAAAATAGAGCAGAATCTCGATAGAAATTGGCTCCCTGGCATGAATCAGACCGCTGTAATATACTTGTGGCTCATTCTCGCTTGAGTCCGGGTTGTCCGATATCTTCATTGCCCAAATGGTCCTTCCCTGGATAGTCGTTCCGATGCTTATTTTAGCTGAGGTGATGGTGGGATGCTCGTTATGTATGGAGTCTAGAGCTGCAACTGTTTCGTCATAAGTGTGGTATCCGCCCATTTTCAAAGTCTGGTCCAGTCGTTCCTCATAGAATCTCTCCAGATCCGAATGCACAACTTCGGTTTTAAAACCCAATAGCTGTAACCTGCTTAATTCATCTGGGGTTGAGACGATATCTACGTACTCTCCGGGTTTGGTATAAGCGATATCCAAATTCATTTTTTTGATCGCAACTATTTCCGCCCGGGAGGAAAGATAAACCCTCACCTGCAGATGGTGTTCTTCAGCCGACACGCAGATGAAAAAGAACAAAACAAAGACAAACCCCCAACCCAACCTGAAAAATTTTAGCATCTAAGGCTCCTTGTTGTTAAAATAGACTTAATCCTTCATTACACATATTGTCAGAACATAAGTCCTGAATATCAGAGTCTCTGGTGTCTAAGAACAAGACTCTATCTTTTATACTGTATAATAGCTCAAAAACCGATTTTGTCAATACGTAAAAGAAGGTGAGAATTCCTTTAGTTAGCGTGGCTATGTATGCCGGGAATCAAGATCTGTGGTCTTTTTTGAGCAAAGAATGTCAGGTGCAAACAGATCAGAGTCTTTTTTGGCATCTTCTGGTTTTATCGTTCACTTTAAATAAAAAATCCCTTCCCCCAATCGGGGGAAGGGATTTTTTATTTGCTTTTCAGGACTTTAGTTACCTGCCAAGGTTCCACCAGTTAGAATCGCCGAATAATCCTGGATTTCTAACTGCCAAAGCCTTGTGAGGGGTGTCCACGAAGGGAGAATTCGCTAGGAAGCGGTTCTTATCTATAGGTGCAGGTCCTCTCTTAAATATGTAGTTAACAAGATACATGATGTCAACCACATTCACGTTTCCATCATCATTGACATCCCCCTGGTCAGTAAACTCTTTCGGACTCGATCCGCTTTTGTAGATGTAGGCTACCAGATAGACTATATCCATCACGTCCAGTTTCATATCACCGTTAACATCTCCCCGGTAATACCCTTGCTGGTGCAATACGTGATAAAGGAAGTGCCTCCAGGCCGCATCGCCGTTGGTTCCGACAGGCGTCCGGTATCCCCACTTGAGCCATTTTTCCATTCTCATCTCGCCCGCGGCTAAGTCAAAGCTGTTGTCAGCGAGAAGAATCGATTTATCCTCGAAGGAGGTAGGAAGATCTGAACCCCATCCCAGGTTTTCCATCCAGTATTTCAGAGAGTCCAGGTACTGACCATCATAAATTCTGGCTGTATTGCTGATTCCCCATCCGGTTACCGCTTCATCACCGACAACAGCCGGGATCTTGGTTACGCCAAAAACCGTATCCGGACCAGATTGATCCCACATCCATAGCGACCTGTGAACCTGGTCAAAGTCGACTTTACAGGCATTGTTTACTCCAATATCATAATCCAGGAAAATGGCAGTCTGCAAAGCGGATACTACTGAATCGGTAGTGTTATCGAAAACAAAGGCATCTTCAACCACGTATTCGCAGTCTCCCACGTCTCCGGCTGGCACCCAGAACCCAAAAGCATATTCTGTGATATCCAGCCCGGGAATAAATTTGTGCTCGAAACGATTGGTTAGCTGATAGATCTTATAATCTCCTGATGTCCCTGTCACTGTGAAGCTGTCCAGGGCTGGAGGACCTGATGGATTGAAGGTTCTGGCTGGGGAAAAGTTACCGTAGTCATTGTTCAGATCTGTTTGAGAGGTCCCGGCAATGATACTACCCTTATAAAGACCACTGACTACGTTCGATCCAAAGGTGACTGTAAAAGCATCCAGTCCGCCTGAATTGTTGTTAGTCTCAGAGGCTTTGGAACTTTGCACCTCACCCTGCATCCCTCTGATGCCCGCATAGAGATCAATCACCTGCTCGACCTCCACATTAACGTCCAAAGCAGAATCGTAGGTTGTAGTGTTGGCGAAAGGCCCGGCATTCTGGCCATTGAACGCACTCCACATCGAATCTGTCCAGCTCGTTCCGTATTCAGGTAGATACAAGTATCCGCCCGGGCTGGCAGAAGGCCAGGCAACCGTATACCAGTCTTTGGAAACATTTGCGGGATCGTTGTGAGCGGTGAAATTCCCCACATGCGGCCAGGCAGCAGGATGGGGGTATACGACTCCCAGTCCACCAGTTTCGGCATTATCCGTTGCCGGATCGCTCAAAGCCACCTGGTAAGTGGGAGCGAAGATGTCCACACCAGAAACTGCAACAAAATGACCGCCAAACCTGTGCCAGATACCCCCCTGATTCTGCCAGAATCCCAGGAGCAGAGTCATGGTATGGCACTCTCTGGTATACTTCTGAATGTAAACGAAATCGGGAGCATAGACTGTAGTCTCTGCAAACCACCACCCGCCGTGGGTTTTGATCACTTGCAGAATCCCTGCTCCCAAGGAATCGCAGACTGTTCCTATTCCAGCAACAGTGCCAGAAGCAGCTGCTACATCATTGACCACAGTGGGCACATCTGGTGGCATGGTAAGACCTGCATTGGCCGCCTGCCACCATAGCAAATCTGCACCTGCGGTTGGTCCGCAATAGGCTGCAGGGAATTGCCCCTGATCGAAATCTGGAAGTCCACCAGGAGCTGCATCTAACGAATCCTTATAATACCACTCGTCAGCTGGAGGAGAGCAGGCATTGTCTGTCGCAGTATGTCCGATCGCTCTGATCCTGATTGGTCCGCTGACCGTGCCAAGATCTGCAACCATATCATACAAATAGCCATCCAGATAGGTTGGGGAACCCCAGTATGACTGGCAGGTTCTGCCGGACTGATCAAAGACCCAGGATAGACCAAACTGGAAAGGAGCAGACGAACAGGTGGTATCTGAACCCTGATAGAACTGATCGGTATTCATGATGTAAACCATTGCAAAAAATGGACCGTAAACGCAGGCATTAGCATCAGCAATAGGGATATTGATATAGGCGAATGCACCCTCATGATGAACCCAGAAGCTGTCCGAGTAATAAACCGGTGCAGTTACCCACCAGCAGTTGGGATCAGTCTGATAGCCCGTGTAGACCCTTGCCTTAACGTATAAGCTGCACGCATCTCCTGCATAAATCTGAAACCTGACAGTATCCACGTCGAACGGGTAATAGGGGAAATTACATGCAGGCGTCGACGTGTTATTGTCTATATCCAGGAAGGTCATAAACCTTACCACTCCCCAGCATGACAGGTAAGGGTTTCCCGCAGGCTGGTAGTAACAGCATGATGCAAGATCCAGATTCTGCACCACGCAGTAATTTGGCTGCGCCTCTTCCGTCAAATTTGCTTCCGGAACGTGCACCGGCTGCTTTTGCATCTGATTTATCTCTGCCGGCGTTTTGCCTTTTCTTAACTGAACTACTCTCTGCAAATCCTCCAGTTTTCCGCGCCTGACCGGTTCCCAGACATTTGAGGGGGCGGGAGCGACTTTAGGAAACTGTGGCTCTAAATTTTGTTCAGCTTTCTGGATATGAGTGGGCCTCTGAGGGTTTTGACTCTCTCTTTCTTTTGCAGAAAGGACTACAGAAAAAACGATGAAGGCTAAAATGACGAACAAAACTATAAATGTACTTCTTTTCATCTGACCTCCTCCTTTTTGAAAAAAGGTGAAATCTGGACTGGTTTACCTTCTTTTCCCTTTAGACATCACCTCCTGTAGCTAATGATGTTTTGAAGGTTAGAGAATAAAAAGAAAACACAGAAATAATTTTTTTACTTGCAATCGTATTAGAAGAAAAGTAAGGATAGATGAAAAACCTTGGAGGAAAGCTCGATAAAATCCTTTTCTTCTTTAATCCATTAAAGTTCCCTTTCCCTCTTTTTGTCAAAAAATGAATCCTGAGTGAGCTTGTCAAGGAAAAAATGCAAAGGAAGGTCTCAAAATGAGAAAATTTGATTCGAAAACAGTATTGGGGGTGGAGGTTATCGCAGCCTTTATGTGGATACTCTCAAGAATTTCCTTTTTCCAACCTTCAAAAGTTTCTCGCTTCTGATGTCTATCTGCAGATTCTCATCATCGACTCTCTGATTGTCTATATACACCCCTCCTTGTTTGATTAGCCTGCGAGCTTCTGAGGAAGTAGAGCAGAGGCTGGTTTCAGTCAAGAGCTTAACGATCCAAATCGTGGGTTTGTCCGTTTTCAAATGGAAGACTTCGATATTTTCTGGCAGCTCTTTTTTCGAGAAGACCTTATCGAATTCGGCTTGAGCCTTCTCAGCATCTTTTGGCCAGTGATAGAGTTTAACTATCTCCGATCCCAGTTTTTTCTTCCATTCCATCGGATTTACTTCTTTCCCGTCTATGTCCTTTTTCACTTTCTTTAATTCTGAGGATGGAATGTCGGTCAAAAGCTCAAAATAAGGATAAATCAGTTCATCCGGGATAGACATTATCTTGCCAAAGATCTCGGAAGGGGATTCGTCGATCCCGATGTAGTTACCGGTAGATTTGCTCATTCTTTGAACGCCGTCAGTTCCAGGCAGAAGAGACATAGTCAAAATCACCTGGGGTGCAATTCCATACTCTTGCTGAATCTGTCTGGCAATTAGAAGATTGAATTTCTGGTCAGTTCCCCCGATCTCCAAGTCTGCTTTTATTGCCACTGAATCATATCCCTGCATTATGGGGTAGAAAAGCTCGTGCAAGCTGATTGGGCTTTGTTCCTTATATCTTTCTGCAAAATCGTCCCTTTCCAGAATTCGGGCTAAGGTGAACTTGGAGGCTAAACGCATAATCTCCTGAAAGCTCATCTTGGAGAACCATTCTCCATTGAAATGGACTTCGGTTTTCTTTTCGTCCAGAATCTTGAAAAATTGCTTTTGATAGGTCTCGGCATTTTTCCTAACCTCTCCGTAGGAAAGCTGAGGTCTGGTCTCGGAGCGGCCGGAAGGATCTCCCACCATTCCGGTGTAGTCGCCTATGATCAGCACCACCAGGTGTCCAAGTTCCTGAAACTGTTTCAGCTTCCTGATTCCGACAGTATGTCCCAGGTGAATGTCCGGGGCAGTAGGGTCAAACCCCATTTTTATCCGGAGCGGCTTATTCTCCTTGATCGACTCCTCAAGTTTTTTTATCAGTTCTTCTTCAGGTATGATCTCGACTGTTCCTCTTCTGATCAGCTCTAACTGCTCTTTTACTCCTAACATTCACCCTCCTGAAACGTAATTTCGTAAAATCGTCCAAAAGAACCAGAAGCTGACGCTGTTTGATTATATAACTATTTTTCACTGAAAATCAAGCCAAATTTTCGGCCGGGACCCAATCTTCGATTTAACCGATATATATTTATGAAGTGAACAGAATTCCACTTGCACCTCAAGAGCAAATAATATAAATTGATTATATGCTTAAGATAAAAGACAAAAAGAAGTTTTATGTTCTTATCGCAGTGGCCATTTTGATTGTTCTTCTGCTTACTGTCTCCTTGGCTAAAACCTATCAGACTTATAAAAGAGACCTGCCCTCTCTTTCTCAGCTTCACGATATTGAGCCAAACCTTTCCACCAAGCTGTATGGTAGCGATGGCAAGATCTTCAAAGAGTTTTATACTGAAAGAAGGACCTTAATTCCACTGCGAGAAATGCCCACCTATTTGGTGGATGCACTTCTTTCGGCTGAAGATAGAAAATTCTATCATCACTGGGGTTTCGATGTTTTAGGAACCGTAAGGGCGCTGGCGACTGATTTAGTTCACTTGAAAATGACCCAGGGAGGTTCAACCATAACCCAGCAGTTAGCCCGGACCATGTTTCTGACCCGGGAGAAAACCATTCCCCGCAAGATCAAGGAGTTTTTGACCGCCATAAAGTTAGAGAGAACCTACTCCAAGGACGAGATACTGGAGATGTATCTGAACCAGTGTTACTTCGGAAAAGGAGCTTATGGAATTCAGGCAGCTGCCCAGGTCTTTTTCAGCAAGGATGCCAGGGAGTTAACTTTATCCGACTGTGCTCTTCTGGTAGGTGTGTTGAAATCTCCCAACCGTTATTCCCCTCTGGATTATCCGGATTTAGCATTAAACCGAAGGAATCTGGTTTTAAAAGCAATGGAAGATAACGGGAAATTGTCTAGAGACGAATACGATAGCCTTAAGGTACTTCCTCTACAACTCAAAGCCTCCTCTTCGAAAACCGGACTGGGACCTTATTTCTCAGAGACGATCAGGCAATATCTGATAGAGGAATATGGGGAGAAAATTCTGTATAACGGAGGGCTTTCGGTCTATACTACTTTGAATCCGGAGATGCAAAAAGCAGCCGAGGAGATCGTCAGGGGCCAGTTAGCCCTGCTTCAGAAGAATTTTGAATCCAGCCATACTTTGAAGGAGGATAACTGCATCACCATTGCAGTTGATACCCTTAATGGAAAGGTCAGGAGAAGAAGAGTTTTTAAGGAGCTCCAGGCCGCACTGGTGGCAATAGATAATCGCACCGGCAATATCCTGGCAATGGTAGGCGGTAAAGATTTCACCAAAAGCGAGTTCAACCGGGCAATTCAGGCTTTAAGGCAGCCGGGCTCTGCTTTTAAGCCTTTTGTCTGGACTGCAGCTCTGGAGAATGGTTTCAAGCCCACTGATATTATCTATGACACCCCGGTTATACTCCAGGCAGGTGACGGTTCTGAGTGGAAACCGCAGAATTTCGATACCACGTTCAAGGGTCCGATGACCTTGAGAGAGGGGTTGAGGATTTCCAGAAACATAGTTTCCGTCAAACTGATCCAAAAGATAACTCCTCAGGAAGCCGTAAAATATGCCCACATGATGGGGATAAACTCATTTCTTGCCCCTTTTCCATCTTTGTCTTTAGGTTCTTCTGAGGTTAATCTTCTCGAACTGGTGGATGCTTACTCGGTATTTCCAAATGGAGGGATTAGGGTCGAGCCGAAATATATTCTGAAGATCACTGACCGCTACGGAAAAGTCCTTGAAAAAAACAGCTCGGTGGAAAAACAGGAGGTCCTGGACCCGCAAACCACTTATATTATGACCACAATGCTGCAAACCGTGATCGACCAGGGGACTGGCGCGCCTTCCCGGGCGTGGGGATTTGATCGCCCGGCAGGTGGAAAGACCGGGACCACGGATGAGAATATGGATACCTGGTTTATCGGATTTACCCCCCAGATAACTGCAGGGGTCTGGGTGGGTATGGATGACAAGACTGCTCTGGGGAAGCACGGAACAGGAGCTGAGATGGCATTACCCATCTGGACAGAGTTTATGAAGGTCGCTACCGCAGATATGCCTCCTCTGGGTTTTATAAGACCGGATGGAGTTTACTTAAGGACAGTTTGCCTGAAAAGCGGCCTTTTAGCCACCAGCAGGTGCCCGGAAACAGCCACAGATTATTTTACCGAAAAAACAGAGCCAAAGGAATACTGTAATCTCCATCCATCCAAGGACCTGCCCCCACCTGAGGACAAGATTAGATTTCCCAAAACTGATTAAACTTGTAGAGACGCATCGAATGCGTCTCTTTTTTTACAGTGTCATTATTTTGATGCTTGAAACCCTATCCCGAACTCCCGAGAGGTTCTCCGTGTCCAATAGGCCCTTTTCCTTTTCTCTGAAAGGAGAGTCCTAGAAAAGACTGATTTAATGAGGAAATTCCTTAATCCCCTTTTCATCCACCAGAGACAGAACTTTCTTTAGTCTTCTTGATTTCTGCCTGGTGACTTTGTATGCACTTTTTATCCTTTCTTCTGATTTTCTTCCTTTTTCGAAATCATTTGCCAAGATTGTTGCCAGGTCTTCATTTTTTTTCACTGAATCACCGATTTTCTTCTTAATGAGAATTGCCACATCCAGATCAACCTCTGAGTCAAGCCTTACCCTGCCCGCTCCTAATTCCACAGCAGCCAGACCGATTTCCTTTGTGTTTATGGAATTGACATATCCTTCCCTATCCGATTTAACCTCGATCTGATAATTAGTTTTGGGAAAGAGGGAATAATTTTCTATTACAGCCGGAGCCCCACCTTGTTGGGATATCAGTTGCCTGAACTTATTGAGAGCTTCACCATTTCTGATTTTCTCCGAGAGTATTTCTGTTGCCTGGTGAAAATTATGAGCTTGTCCAGCCAGAATCAACATTTGGGCACCAAGGGCTAAGGTGACTTCCAACAGGTCTTCAGGTCCTTTTCCTTTCAGGGCATCGATAGCTTCAATCACTTCTGCTGAATTACCCACTGCATTTCCCAAGGGCTCATTCATATCTGTTAGCAGAGCTATTGTTTTTCTCCCGGCTTTTTTGCTAACCTTAATCAGATTCCGGGATAAAGCTATAGCCCCCTCTTTCGACTGCATAAAAGCGCCATTTCCGGTCTTCACGTCAAATACCAGCGCATCAGCACCTGAGGCCAGCTTTTTGCTTAAGATACTGGCGGTAATCAGAGGAATAGAAGGCACAGTCCCGGTAACGTCTCTCAATGCATAGACCCTGCCGTCTGCCGGGGCTAAATCTTTTGTCTGGCTTATTATCGAAACCTGGCTCTGTTTTAAATTTTCTAAGAATTCCTCTATACCGAGATCGGTTTTGAAGCCTGGTATCGCTTCTAATTTATCCAGGGTTCCCCCGGTATGACCTAACCCTCTACCCGAAACCATAGGAACAGTAACCCCGCAAGCGGCTACCAGGGGAGCTAAAACCAGAGAGACTTTATCCCCTACGCCGCCAGTGCTATGCTTATCAACTTTTATTCCGGGTACAAATCCTAAATCCAGTATCCTGCCTGAATTCATCATACTCCAGGTCAGCTCCTCTGTTTCTTCTAAATCCATCCCTCGGATAAAAACCGCCATAAGAAAAGCAGACAGCTGGTAATCAGGAATTTTTCCGGAAAGATAACTTGAGAGGATGAAATCGATCTCTTGCCTGGTCAGCTTTTCACCATCCCTTTTTTTGGAAATGATCTCGGATGTAATCATAAGTCCCCTTTTTCTTTTCTATAGAGGTTTAACCCAAACTATACCTGAAAGGTTGAGCTTTCGAGACTCTTATGCTTTCAGATATTCCTCCATTATTTTCAAG
>DATKKH010000232.1:0-11157 GCA_035543035.1 Terriglobales bacterium
TGGGTGCCTTTCCCCGCTCCAGGGGCTCCCAAGAATATGAAATTCAATTTAGAATCTTCCCTTTATTCTTCCCTTTTTCATGAATCCTTCGTAATGCCTCATTATCAGGTGGGATTCTATCTGCTGAAGCGTATCCAGGGCCACCCCTACCACGATCAGAATACTGGTTCCTCCGAAGTAGTAGCTGACGTTCATCCTTTTCATCAGAAGATAAGGCAGGATGGCGATTAGGGCGAAAAAGATGGCTCCTGGAAGGGTGATCCGGGTCAGGATTCTATCTATATATTCCGAGGTTCTTTTGCCGGGTCTTATTCCCGGAATAAAACCGCCATATTTCCGCATATTGTCAGCTAAATCCACCGGATTGAAAACGATTGCAGTGTAAAAATAAGCGAAGAAGACGATCAGCAGGCCGTAAACGATCGAATAAAGTGCACTCCCTGCATTGAACCAGGACTGAACAGTGTGCATAAACTCGCTGTTCGGGAAAAAGGAGGCTAAGGTGCTGGGAGCAAACATAATCGACTGGGCAAAGATGATCGGTATGATACCAGCTGCATTGACCGATAGAGGTATATGGGTGCTCTGCCCGCCATACATTTTTCTGCCGACAACCCTTTTGGCATACTGCACCGGGACTTTCCTCTGGGCACGGGTTACCAGGACTGTGGCTGCGACCACCACTAACATCAGAGCGATCAGGAAAACTTCTGTAAAGATGTCTCTTCTGCCGCCTAATAGATTTTGAATCTCCTCGATTATGGCATTTGGGAAACGGGCGATGATCCCGATGAAGATTATCAAAGAAATACCGTTCCCGATTCCTTTATCCGTGATCTGCTCTCCCAGCCACATTATGAAGATCGTGCCGGAGGTAAAGGTAAGCATAGTCAGCAACCTGAATCCCATTCCGGGATTGGGAACTGCATACCTGCCTCCGATATTTATGCTTTCCAGGAAAAGCGATGTCGCCATTGCCTGAACTGCTGCGATAGCCACGGTCCCGTAACGCGTATACTGGGTGATCTTTCTTCTGCCCTCTTCCCCCTCTTTTTGCAGTTTCTGGAAATAGGGAACCACGGTTCCCAGGAGCTGCATTATGATCGAGGCGGAGATATAGGGCATTATCCCTAAAGAGAAAATGGTAGCTTTGGCAAAAGCCCCGCCGGCAAACATATCATACATCCCGAACAATGAGCCGGATGCCTGCTTGAAAAACTCCGCTAAAGCAGAGGCATCAACTCCCGGAGTGGGAATGTGAGCGCCTATGCGGTAGACCACCAGGATTCCCAAGGTGAACAGAATCCTTTTCCTCAACTCTGGGATTTTAAATATGTTTTGAAAAGTGCTCAGCATTTTTTTCTTTCAAGGTCACGAGAAACGACCGATACTCACATTTTTTTATTATTTTTTATCAGCTCGACTTTCCCGCCTGAGGCTAAGATTTTCTCTTTGGCGCTCTGGGAAAAGGCATGTGCCTGAACAGTAAGGGCGACAGTAACGCTACCATCTCCTAATATCTTGACCGGCATATTTTCCTTTTTGACCAGCCCTGCATTTTTCATCACCAGGGGATTGATCACCTCTGCATGCCCGCACTTTTCCAGAGAGCTTAAATTCACTATCTGATATTCCTTTTTGAAAAGAGAGCGGAAACCTCTTTTAGGTAACCTTCTCTGAAGAGGCATCTGTCCGCCCTCGAACCGGGGATGAATCTTTCCTCCGGAGCGGGCTTTTTGTCCTTTATGGCCTCGGGTCGAGGTTTTTCCATGACCTGAGCCTGGTCCTCTTCCAATCCTTTTTCTTTTTTTAGTGGAGCCGGGAACTCTTCTTAATTCTCCTAATCTCATAATGAAACCCTTGTTACTTTTCGACTTCTTCGACTTTGAGCAAATGAACTACTTTCTGGATCATCCCTCTGATCTGGGGAGTATCTTTTTGAAATACTGACTGATAAAGTTTTCTAATCCCTAATGCCCGGATAGTCTCTCTTTGAGACTTCTCGTAATCTATAGCACTTTTGATTTGCGTGATTTTAAGCTCTTTTGCCATAAATTCTCTTTTAAAATTAGAACTCTTTTTCTCCCGACTCGACCTTTTCGATGAAATCTTTCAGCTTCAGAAGCCCTGCCAGAATGGCTTTGACTACGTTATGAGGATTGGAAGTCCCTAATGATTTGGTCAAAATATCCTGAACGCCTGCTGCTTCCAGGACCGCTCTAACCGGTCCACCGGCGATAACTCCGGTGCCGGGGGAGGCGGGTTTCATCACAACTGAAGCAGCTCCAAACCTGCCTATTATGGGATAAGGGATAGTTCCATTTTTCAGCGGAATTTCGATCATGTTTTTTCTGGCCGATTCGGTTCCCTTACTTATGGCATCCGCAACTTCTCCTGCCTTTCCCAGTCCCACACCGACCTTCCCCTTTTTATCCCCGACTGCTACCAGCGCGGTAAAACCGAACCTTTTGCCTCCTTTGACCACCTTGGCAACCCGGTTGATGTGGATTACCCTTTCCTCGAACTGCATTTCATCCGATTCAAATCTCATCCATTTACCTCTTCAATTAAAATTTCAATCCTCCTTTTCGTGCTCCTTCGGCTAAAGCCTTAACCCTGCCGTGATAGATATATCTATTCCGATCGAAGATCACCTGGACAATCCCTTTTTCCAGGGCTTTCCTGGCCAGGTATTGCCCG
Source organism: Terriglobales bacterium (assembly GCA_035543035.1). Taxonomy (GTDB): domain Bacteria; phylum Zixibacteria; class MSB-5A5; order MSB-5A5; family RBG-16-43-9; genus RBG-16-43-9. The sequence goes on from DATKKH010000232.1 coordinate 2,701, forward strand.
ACCTTGCCAGCTATTTTAATCTTGCTCTCCTTTTCAGCCAGTTCCTTTACCAGTTCCGGATTCAGGCTGGATACGCACAGTAAGGTCTTCTGTGCCAGGTCATCGATCAGCTGGGCGTAGATATGCCCCAAGCTCCGGTATACGGAGAGCCTCGGTCTTTCCTGGGTTCCTTTGATTTTTTGCCTTACCCTTTTCTGTCTCCTCTCGGAGGAAACCTTTTTATTAGCAGATTTACTCGGCATAGAAATATTATACCCTTTATTTTTTAAGCTGCCGTCTTACCGGCTTTCTTACGAACCTTTTCGCTCTCGTATCTTATCCCCTTGCCTTTATAAGGCTCGGGAGGACGGAATGATCTTATCTTCGCTGCCACCAGACCTACCAGCTCCTTGTCTGCTCCTGAGACCACGATCCTGGTTGGATTATCCACTATCAGTTTTATCTCTTCGGGCAGCCTGAAAAGTATAGGATGGGAAAATCCCAGGCTCAAAGTGAGCTTGTTTCCAGCCAGCTCAGCTTTATATCCCACGCCGATGATGGAGAGAACCTTTTTGAAACCTTCGGTTACTCCTTTGACCATATTTGCGATATTGGCTCTGGTCATACCATGCAGGGATTTATCGAATTTACTGTCTGATCCTCTTTTCACCCAGACCTTGTCCCCGTCCAGATGGACCTGCATCGAAGGATGAAATCCCTTGGATAGTTTTCCCAGAGGCCCGGAAACGACCAGCTGGTTCTGGGAAATCTCCACCTTTACACCCTTTGGCACTGAGACTGGATTTTTACCGACTCTTGACATAATTTCTCCTCATCAACACCGATTACCAGACGCGGAATATAACCTCCCCACCAATCCCTTTTGCCCTTGCCTGGCTGTCAGTCAGGATTCCCTGGGAAGTGGTCAGAACATACATCCCGAATTCTCTTCCGGTTTTCTTCAACTTGTCTTTATCAAAATAGATCCGCAATCCCGGCCTCGAAATCCGCTCCAGTCCGTAAATCCGTTTTTCTCCCTTGGGACTGTAGCTTAAATAAACCCTTAAAAGGTTCTGCTTATTATCCTCGACTTCCACGTAATTCCGGATGAACTTATTTTCCAGCAGAATCCGGGCTATCTCTTTTTTCATCTTCGAGCCCGGGATATCCACGGTCTTATGTTTGGCTTTATAAGCGTTTCTGATCCTAGTCAGCATATCCGCAATCGGATCCGTTACCTTCATCTATCCTCCTCTAACTGTTGGACTACCAGCTGGCTTTTACCACGCCGGGTATCTCGCCTCTAAGGGCTAATTCCCTGAAACAGATACGGCACAGCCCGAAATCACCCATATATCCTCTGGGCCTTCCGCATCTGTAGCAGCGGTTATGCTTTCTCACCTTAAATTTCGGCTTGCGATTCGCTTTTTCAACCATCGATTTTCTGGCCACACACTCTCCTTAATCTATTTAGCTCCGAAGGGCATTCCCATGGCTTTCAATAGCTCCAGTCCTTCCTCGTCGGTTCTTGCCGTGGTGCATATGGTTATGTTCATACCCCTGATCTTCTCGACCTTATCATAGTCGACTTCCGGAAAAATTATCTGCTCTTTCAAACCCAGATTATAGTTTCCCCTGCCGTCGAAAGACTTGGCCGGCACTCCTCTGAAATCCCTGATCCTGGGTATTGCCACGTTCACCAGCCGGTCAAAAAAATCCAGCATCCGATCCCGGCGCAAAGTCACGCAGCATCCTATGGGAGAGCCTTCTCTCAGCTTGAAATTGGAAATCGACTTCTTGGCTCTGCGGGTAAGCGGCTTCTGACCAGTGATCGAAGCTAACTCGGCCGAGGAGGCTTCAAGGAGTTTTACGTTCTGGGTTGCTTCGCCCACCCCAATGTTGACGATAATCTTCTCCAGCCTGGGAACCCGCATTATATTCTTATACCCGAACTTTTTCATCAGGGCGGGGACTACCTCTTTCAGATACTTCTCCCTGAGTCTGGGAATATATCTGGTCTTGGGAGCACCTTTTTCCGTTTCTTTCCCTTTTTCTTTGCTCTTCTCTTTGCTTTTCGCCTTTTCTTTATCTGTTTCTTTCTCTTCTGCCATTTATGACCTTCTTATTTTTCTATCTACTCTTGTCTTATGTCTTCCGTCTTTCCTTCTTTTTCCCTCGAACCCTTAAACCCTTGGCCCCTTGAATTCTTTTTATATGATTTCCCCGCACTTCCTGCATATCCTGACCTTGTTCGGCTTTCCAGTTGTCTCGCTGGTCAATACTTTATAGCTGACCTTGGAAGGGGAGGAGCATTTTGAGCAGTAAAGCATCAAGTTGGAGATCTCGATCGTGCCTTCTTTCTCCAGGATTCCTCCTTTTGGATTCTTAGTGGAGGCACGGGTATGTCTCTTTATGAAATTGACGCTCTCAACCACTGCGCGATTCTTCCCCTTGAAAATCTTGAGAACTTTTCCCATTTTTCCTTTATCGTCGCCGCTGATGACTAATACCGTATCACCTTTTTTTATGCGCATACTTACTGCTCCTATTCCCTATCAGATGACCTCGGGCGCCAGGGAGATAATCTTCATAAACTGTTTTTCCCGGAGCTCTCTTGCTACCGGTCCAAAGATTCTGGTCCCCTTGGGCTCGTGCTGTTCGTCTATGATCACCGCTGCGTTATCCGAAAAACGGATGTAAGAACCGTCTTTCCTTCTGGTCTCGCGGGTAGTCCTCACCACCACCGCCTTACAGACCTCGCTTTTCTTGACTGTTCCTCCGGGGAGGGCATCTTTTACCGTAACGACTATTATGTCTCCGATCCTGGCATACCTTTTCCTGGTTCCTCCCAGAACCCTGAAACACTGGACTATTTTCGCACCGGTATTATCCGCCACCACTAAATTGGAATATTCCCTGATCATGGTTTTTCACTGCCTTTTGAACTAAAAAACTATTTTGCCTTTTCGACTACCTTCAGTAATCTCCATCTTTTGAGTCTGGAGAGGGGGCGGGTCTCCATCACCTGGACTAAATCTCCGATCTGGCACTCGTTTTTTTCGTCGTGGGCATACAGCTTGGAGGTCCGCTTAATCGTTTTCTGGTAAACCAGATGTTTTAAGGATCTTTTTACCGCCACCACGATAGTCTTCTGCATACGGTTGGAGACGACTCTTCCGATTCTTACTTTTCTTTTTTTTCTTTCAGCCATAAACTCGAAATTCTTTATTTTAAGGTTGAATTTCTTACTTTATCTTCCTCTCCTCCGGAGTTGCCAGTTTTCTCCTTCCCAGTTCCTCTTCGTGCAGCATGGTGTTGATCCTGGCGATTTCTCTTCTTATCACTCTCAGCCTGACCGGATTATCCAGCTCTTTGGCCGATTTCTGCATTCTCAGGTTGAAACGCTCTTCTTCCAGCTCGTCTCTTTTCTGCACCAGCTCTTCCTTGGTCAAATCTTTTAAAGCTGCCTTTTTCATATCTTCTAACCTTTGGATATCGTTAGATGTCTTTCCTCGAAACCATTCTGGTCTTTATCGGCAGTTTATGCGCGGCTAAATCGAAAGCCTCTTTAGCTATCTGCGGGGTAACTCCTTCCAATTCGAAAAGAATCCTGCCCGGCTTGACCACGGCTGCCCAGTACTCCGGGTTTCCCTTCCCTTTTCCCATTCTGGTCTCGGCCGGCTTTACCGTAACCGGCTTATCCGGGAAAATCCTAATCCAAACTTTCCCGCCACGTTTGATGAACCGGGTAAGGGCAACTCTGGCTGCCTCGATCTGCCTGTCAGTAAGCCAGGCTGCTTCCAGCGTTTTTAGCCCGTATTCGCCAAAATCGATATTACTGCCCCTTAAGGCTTTTCCTCTTCTTTTGCCTCTCTGCTGCTTTCTATATTTTACCCTTTTTGGCATTAACATATATCAGTTCCTTAGCCCTTTCTCTCTCTTCCTTCTCTTCTTTCTCTGCCTTTCCTTTTTCTTTCTGGCGGCCTATCTTCTTTCTGTCTCTCAGGTGTCCAGTGAATGCCGTCGGCTACCTGAGGCTCTTTGCCCAGAATCTCTCCTTTGAATATCCACACTTTTACTCCTATAGTGCCATAGGTGGTGTGAGCAGTGGCTTGTGCATAATCGATATCTGCTCTCAGGGTATGCAGCGGAACCCGTCCCTCCATATACGACTCGGTTCTGGCTATTTCTGCTCCGGCTAATCTTCCTCCACAGGTTATCTTAATCCCTTCTGCCCCCATCTTCATGGCCGAGCTTATGGCTTTCTTCATAGCCCGGCGATAGGAAATTCTGCCTTCTAACTGCCGTGCAATGCTCTCTGCCACCAGTTTACCGGAAAGCTCAGGTTTGCGAACCTCGATAATATTTATGTTTATCTCTTTTTTGGTAAGGTGCTGGAGCTCGTCTCTGAGCTTGTCTACTTCAGCTCCTTTTCTTCCGATGACAATTCCAGGTCGGGCAGTGTGAATGTCTATGGTGATCTTTTTGGGAGCTCTGAAGATTTCGACATTGGCGATTCCGGCATGTTCCAGCCGGGTGCGGGTATATTTACGGATCAGCTGGTCCTCTTTAAGCTGCTCGGCAAAATTCTTGCTGGCAAACCATCTTGAGCTCCAGGATTTTATTATCCCTAATCTCAACCCTACCGGATTTGTCTTTTGACCCAAACTTCTTACCTCCTTTATTCTCTTAATTCAAATTTTTATGGATGAGGATTCTATCCTTCTTTTTCCTCGGTCTTTTTCTCCCTGGTTATTTTCTTTTTCTTCTCCTTCTTGGGTTTTACCTCTTTTGGCTTTTCTGCTTTTTCGACAGTCTTTTTGACTACTGGCTTTACCTCTAATTTCTTTTCCCCTTCGATTTCGTCTGAGACCACTATAGTCAGGTGATTGGTCCTTTTTCTGATCCGGAAAGCTCTGCCCATGCTTGCCGGCCTAATTCTTTTCATGAGCGGGCCGCCGTCCACGAAGATCTTTTTGATATACAAATCTTCAGCTTTGAGCTTGGCAGTCCCTTCCTGGCTTATGGCATTGGCACTGGCAGACTTCAAGGTCTTCTCCAGATACTTTGCCGCATACTTAGGCACGAAACTGAGAATGTTCAAAGCCTCTTCGACGTTCTTGCCCTTGATCAGCTCAACCACTCTTCTCACCTTTCTGGCTGAGCCTCTGGCAAATTTTGCCCGTGCAACTGCCTCCATTAATAACTCCTGTCTTTTCTGACCTTTTACTTTAGTGCTACAGCCCTCTCGGTAATCTTTCCAGCATGGGCCCTGAAAGTCCGTGTAGGGGCAAATTCTCCCAATTTGTGACCGACCATATTCTCCGTCACGTAAACCGGGATGAATTTGTTTCCGTTATGAATGGCGATGGTATGCCCTACGAACTCGGGCGTAACGGTCGATCTCCGGGACCAGGTCTTGATTACCTTTTTTTCGCCGGTCTGGTTCAGAGCATCGATTTTCTTCATCAGATGCTCGTCCACAAAAGGACCTTTTTTTAAAGAGCGCGCCATAACTTATTTTCTCCGCTTAACTATCCACCTGTCCGAAAGTTTTCTCTTCCGGGTCTTTAGACCTTTGGTAGCTTTTCCCCAGGGAGTAGTGGGATGTCTTCCGCCAGAAGATTTTCCTTCTCCACCACCCATCGGATGGTCCACCGGGTTCATGGCAACCCCTCTGTTTCTGGGTCTTCTTCCCAGCCACCGGGTTCTTCCGGCTTTGCCAAAGGAGATATTTTCATGGTCGATATTGCTCAGCTGTCCGATGGTTCCAAAGCATTCCAGACGCACCAGACGAATCTCTCCTGAAGGTAGTCTCAGATGTCCATAATCTCCCTCTTTTGCGACTAACTGAGCCATACCGCCGGCAGTTCTGGCTATCTGGCCACCTTTACCTCTTCTTATCTCAACGTTGTGGATCATCGTCCCCAATGGAACTTTGGCCAGGGGCATTGCATTTCCCGGTTTTATCTCTACTTCTTCTCCGGACATGACCGTATCCCCGACTTTAAGCTCTAAAGGGGCTAAGATATATCTTTTTTCACCGTCCAGGTAATTCAATAATGCAATTCGGGTCGACCGGTTGGGGTCATACTCGATAGCGGCGATCTTAGCCGGGATATTAAGTTTGTCCCTTTTGAAGTCTATGATCCGGTAAAACCTTTTTGAGCCACCGCCTCTATAGCGGGAGGTGATCCTGCCGTAATTATTTCTCCCGCCTTTTTTCCTGAGCGGGACGATAAGCGAGCTTTCCGGCTTATCTTTGGTTATCTCCTCAAAAGTGGGAAGGGTCTTGAACCTCAACCCCGGTGTCACTGGCTTAAATTTCTTTAATGGCATTTTCTTGTCTCTATTTGATTAGCTCTTAAAAAAATTAGACCGTTTCAAACAACTCTATCTTCTCTCCCTTTTTCAGACTGACGATCGCCTTTTTCCAGTTAGCCCTTTTACCTTCGAACCTTCCCATTCGTTTGACTTTCCCATGCACGATCATGGTGTGGATTCCAACTACGTTGACTTTGAAAATCTCTTCGATCGCCTTTTTTATCTCCGGTTTGTTGGCATTGATATCCACTTTAAAGGCGTATTTATCCTCTCTATCACGAAAATCAGTGCTTTTCTCCGTAACCAAGGGTTTCAAAATTATTTTCCTGGCTGGTTTCAACTGGAAAATACCTCCTCTAATTTTTTCAGGCTGTTTCTGGTTATCAAAAGATATTCGCAGTTCAGAAGATCATAGGGATTGACTACCTGGGCTGGCTTATAGGTCAAATTCTCGATGTTGCGGCAGGACTTGTCAAGGTTGTTCTTTTTGCTGTCTCCCAGGAAAAGAATTTTGGAGCCGCTTATTCCCATTTTCTGCAGAAGGGTGAAAATGGTCTTGGTCTTGGGCTGCTCCAGGGTCAGCTCTTCCAGGACCTTAATTTTATTCTCAGAAGCTTTGGAAGAAAGAGCAGATTTCAAAGCCAGCCTGGAGATTTTTTTGGGCAGGGTAGTTTTCCAGTTTCTCTGGAAAGGACCAAAAGTTCTTCCCCCGCCTACCCAGATCGGGGAGGTGTTGGAGCCTGATCTTGCTCTGCCAGTTCCTTTTTGCCGCCAGGGTTTTGCACCGCCACCGCTGACTTCGGCCCGGGTTTTCTTTTTGACCGTGCCCTGTCTCTGGTTGGAAAGATAGATTTTGACGTACTGGTGCACGGCCTTCGGATTCGGCTTTTGACCGAACAGCTCGGATTTGAGCTCTAACTCTCCTGCCTGCTCACCCTGGATGTTATATAGATTTACCTTGCTCATAAACTTTCAGACTCTGGGTTTATCTTCTTTTTGACCTCTTAATTAGTAAAATTGCATTCTTCTTACCTGGAACTGCTCCTCTGATCAGGAGTATATTCTTTTCCAGGTCTACTCCGACCACCTCTAAATTGGAGACAGTAACCCTTGCGCCTCCCATCCTTCCGCCCATTCTCTGCCCTTTATAGGTGCGAGATGGGTAGGAGCTCGCACCTACGGAACCCGGTGCGCGAACCCGGTCTGACTGTCCGTGTGTTTTTGGACCACCTCTGAATTTATGTCTCCTGACCACTCCCTGGAAACCGAGTCCTTTGGAAATTCCGGTAACATCCACTTTTTCTCCGACTGTGAAAAGATCTACTTTTATCTCCTTGCCCGGCTCCAGTCGTTTGTCAAGTTTGACTAACCGGAACTCTCTTAAAAATCTCCTGGGCTCGATTTTGCATTTTTCGAAATGACCAGTGGCCGGTTTATTGAAAAGTGTTTTCCTTTTCTGTCCAAATGCTAGCTGAAGAGCATTATACCCTTCTTTCTCCACAGTCTTTATCTGGGCTACTGGACAGGGTCCTGCCTCTACCACTGTCACCGGGATGAACTCGCCTTCTTTCCCGAAAATCTGGGTCATCCCCGCTTTTCTGCCGATTATACCTTCCATATCTGCACCTTATCCCGTCAACTCCGGGATCAGACTTTTATCTCCACGTCCACCCCGGCTGGCAGCTCCAATTTCATCAGAGCATCCACAGTCTGGGGCGTGGAATCGTAAATGTCGATCAATCTCTTATGGATTCTGGTCTCGAACTGCTCCCTGGATTTCTTGTCAGTGTGCGGAGACCTCAGGATGGTATAAACCGTCCTCCTGGTCGGCAGAGGCACCGGTCCCGAAATCTTGGCGCCCGTGCGGGTAACAGTCCGGACGATCTCCTGGGCTGATTTATCCAGCGAATGATGATCATAAGCTTTGAGCCAGATCCTGATTTTTTGTCCGTCCATTCTTAATCCCTGTCTTTCAAAGAACGATTGGTTTTCCTTCTTCTATTAGCCTCTGAACTTTCTTTTCGTCCCGCCGGAAGGCGGGACGCTACATTCGTCTCACGTCTCACGTCTTCCGTCTTTCTTTTTTTCTCCTTTGAACCCTTAAACTCTTTATCTCTTGATCCTTTTTATTCGACTATCTCCGTAACCACTCCA
>DATKKH010000233.1:0-3564 GCA_035543035.1 Terriglobales bacterium
AGACTAAATTATCCAGCCTGCATTCCAGAAGCTGTAAAAGTTTTTCTCCGGTAACTCCTTTTTCTCTTTCTGCCTTTAGAAAATAGTTTCTGAACTGCTGTTCCAGAAGACCATAGATACTTTTTACTTTTTGTTTTTCTCTTAAACGAAGCGAATATTCCGAGCCTTTGCGCCGGCTCGACTGCCCATGTTCTCCCGGAGCATACCCTCTTTTGTCAAAGGTGCATTTATCGCTAGAGCATTTAACTCCTTTGAGAAAAAGCTTTTCTCCTTCTCTCCTGCAGATTTTACAACTTGGACCGATGTATCTTGCCATCTTATCTCCTTCTAAACTTAAGGTCATGGGTCGTAGGTAATAGGTGGTAGGAACCCTATCACCTGCAACCTATCACCTTTTTTTCTTATACCCTTCTTCTTTTTGGTGGTCTGCATCCGTTGTGAGGAATCGGGGTTACGTCACGGATGGACGTGACCTCCAGTCCTGCGGACTGCAAAGACCTTATGGCTGCTTCTCTTCCAGCCCCTGGTCCCTTAACCCAGACCTCCACTCTTTTGACTCCCGATTCCAGGGCTATCTTGGCAGTGGCATCGGCTGCAATCCCTGCGGCAAACGGGGTGCTCTTTTTCGATCCCTTGAATCCGCTTTTCCCAGCAGAGGACCAGGCGATCACGTTCCCGCGGGTATCGGTGATCGTGACGATGGTATTGTTGAAAGTCGCCTGGATATGCGCGACTCCGGAAGCTTCTGCTTTTTTAAATTTCTTCTTGACTGGTTTTTTTACTTCTTCTGCCACTATTTTCTCCTTGAAGTTGAACTTATTTACGCGGAGCTGCTGCTGCCTTGGCTGCGGCTGCCTTGCGCGTTCCTACTGTTTTCCTGGGACCTTTTCTGGTCCGGGCATTGGTCTTGGTCCTCTGACCCCGGACCGGAAGACCCCGGCGGTGTCTTAAACCGCGGTAGCAGCCTATATCGATTAGTCGCTTGATGTTCATCGCCACTTCGGATCTTAAGGCACCTTCCACTTTGTATTCGGACTCGATTACCGACCTCAATTTGGCGATATGGTCTTCTGTCAGATCCTTAACCCGGATATCCGGGCTTACCTTGGTTTTCTCCAGGATTTTCTTAGCTGAGGTCTGACCAATCCCATAAATATAGGTCAACCCAACCTCGATCCTTTTATCTTTTGGTAAATCCACACCTGCGATTCTTGCCAACTTTTAACCTCCTCAAATAATCTTCTATTTTCTATTTTGTGCTTCATACTTCAAAGCAGCTTGCTTTTCTAAAATCTTTTCATTCTCCCTGGCAATCTTCAAGGGAGCAGCTATAATATCGTAAAGCCAGGAACCAACGAAGAGAGTTACACCAGCAGTAGCCAGCATTTCCGGGTTATCATTTTTGGTCGGTTCCTCCAATTGAGCAAAGCCTGAGACAAATCCAGCAAGAACCAGACTAGCGCCCACCATCTCGATACCAAGCAGGATAAAACCAGTTCCGACTTTTCGAGCGTAGAAATGACCTGCCCCGTGAACCACAGATCCCGGCAAAATTGCCCAGAACAATGCAGTATTTGGATTTTTTAGTTTCAGTGAATCAAGTCGCGCTTGTTCAATGAAAGACGAATCTATCTGGCTTTGTCCCTGAGTATACAGATAAGTGAATGAACCTCTATTCACAGCTAAATCCACAGAGTGCACAATCGGTTTGCTCTGAGCGATAGAGAGTGAGATAGTCCCCGCTTGACTGATTCCCGCCATCGCAAGAACAATAGCCAAAATCGACAAAATGATTACACCCTGCATCATATCTAGATATTACCCCTGTCTCTGCTTGTGTTTCGGGTTGGGACAGATAATCATTATCGCGCCCTTTCTTTTGACCACCTTGCACTTTTCACATCTAACCTTAACCGAACTTCTTACCTTCATATATGTTCCTTTTTTTGCCTATTACCTACCACCTATAACCTATGACCTACGACCTGCCTTCACGACTTATTTGTATCTGTAAACAATCCTTCCTCTTGACAGATCATAAGGTGACAGCTCGACAGTTACCTTATCACCCGGAAGAATCTTTATAAAGTGCATCCTCATCTTTCCCGATATGTGTGCTAAAACAACGTGTCCATTTTCCAGCTCTACTCTGAACATAGCATTGGGCAGCGGCTCTAACACTTTGCCGTCTACCTGAATAAGCTCCTCTTTAGCCATATACTCCTAAAAAGGTTCCTCTGGAAGAGTCAAAATCTCTGGACCGTTTTTGGTCACCGCGATAGTATGCTCGAAATGAGCAGAAATCGAGCCATCCACGGTGACTATGGTCCAGTTATCCTCCAGAGTTTTCACCTCAAATCTTCCGGCATTTAACATTGGCTCGATCGCCAGAACCATTCCTTCTTTAAGCAGTAAGCCGGTTCCCTGACTTCCGAAATTCGGAACCGGGGGGTCCTCATGCATCTGTCTGCCTATCCCGTGCCCGGTTAAATCCCTGACTACCGAATAACCATTCTTCTCTGCAACCGACTGGACTGCAGAGGATATATCACCTAACCGATTCCCGACAACCGCTTGGGAGATTCCCGCATCCAGAGATTTAAGTGTTATTTCCAAGAGTTTCCTGTTCTGATCAGTAATCTCCCCGACCGGAAAAGTCCAGGCTCCATCTGCATAAAAACCGTTTTTCAAAACACCGATGTCAATCGAAACTATTTCTCCTTCCTTCAGAACTCTTTCGCCGGGTATGCCGTGAACCACTTCATTATTAATGGAAGTACAGATGTTTCCCGGATACCCTCGGTAACCATTAAAAGCCGAAATTCCCTTGTTCGAAACGATAAACTCCTGCGCTAATTTGTCTAACTCTATAGTCCTGATCCCCGGTTTGATTTTGTCCTTCAGATACTTCAGAGTCAAACCAACGATCTTGCCATTCTCCCGGATTATCTGTATTTCTCTTTCGGACTTTAGCTCGATCATCCTTTCCTTATGTTCTGGAGTATCTCGTTCAATACCAGTCTTTGCTCAAGTTCTCCGTTAATCTCTATCAGCTTACCCTGTTTGTGGTAGTATGACTCCAGGGGCTGGGTTTGTTTTTCATAAACTTGAAGCCGATTCAAAATCACATCCTCCCGGTCATCTATCCTCTGCTCCAGAATACCTCCGCAGAGGTCGCATATTCCCGGCTGTTTAGGAGGTCTGGTCTCCAGGTTGTAATCTGCACCGCATTGGGGACAAACCAGTCTGGCCGACAGTCTTCTTACTACTGTCTCCTTGGAAACCGTGATTTTGACTACCCGGTCTATTTTCTTGCCGATCTCTTCCAATAAAATGTCCAGGTTCTCAGCCTGGACTAAAGTCCTCGGAAAACCGTCCAGAACAAAACCAGACTCGCAATCTTTCTCTTCTAATCTTTCCTTCATTACCTCCAAAATCACCTGGTCCGGAACCAGCTCTCCTCTGGCCATAAAGGATTTGACTTTGAGTCCCAGGGAAGTCCCTTTTTTCAATTCCTCCCTCAGCATGTCTCCGGTGGAGATGTGAGGAATGACTAATTTTTCA
>DATKKH010000234.1:0-2764 GCA_035543035.1 Terriglobales bacterium
CCTTCAAGTTCTGGAAGATGCTCTTCGATAACGGCTTGTTTGCCAACACCGCCATATCGCCTGCAGTTCCGCCAGGAACAGCCCGTATAAGAACCAGCTATACTGCCACCCATACCGATGACCAGATGGACAAAGTTTTAGAGGTTTTCGAAAAAGTCGGGAAGAAAATGGGTGTGATTTAATATGAAGTGCATCATCCGTGATGATGCCCCCATTGCATCCCTCCACAGTGGGATGCTTGCATTAACACTCCAAAGAACTGACAACTGTCCACTGACCATTCGTCACTAAAAAAGAGGTCTATTTCTATGTCTCCTAATCAAGAAATAACCATCCGGCCGGTCACGACCAAAAAAGACTTGATGGATTTCATTAAATTCCCCTGGAAAATATATAAGAATGACAAAAACTGGGTTCCGCCTTTGATCTCCGAAAGAACAGCCTTTTTCAACCCAGACATAAACCCTTTTTACAAACATGCGGATGTGGTTCTATTCCTGGCAGAAAAGGACAATAGGCTCGTCGGCAGAATTGCCGGGCTGGTGAACTACAGACACATAGAAACCCACCAGGAAAAAGCCGGATTTTTCGGATTTTTCGAGTCAGTCGAAGATTTTGAGGTGGCAAAAAAGCTGCTGGATACGGTCAGAGACTTTCTCAAATCCAAAGGGATGGAAAGAATGCGAGGACCGATGAACTTCTCGGTGAATGACGAAATCGGTTTTCTCCTGGAAGGATTCGATCTGCCGCCTAACTTTATGATGACCTATAATCCGAAATACTATCTTGATTTGATGGAAAAATACGGGATGGTAAAAGCCAAAGACCTTTATGCCTATTATCTGGACACGAAGATTCGTCCACCTGAGAGGTTTAAAAGGATTGCTGACCTGGTTAAAAAAAAGGAGAATATTGTAGTCAGAAAATTGAATATGAATGATTTCAAAGGCGAGGTTGAGAAAATAAAACAAATTTATAACTTGGCCTGGAGCAAAAACTGGGGAGCAATCCCGATGACAGACGAGGAGTTCGAGCACCTGGCAAAAGATTTCAAAAAAATAGTCGATCCGGATTTAGTGATGATCGCGGAGGTAAACGGAGAACCAGCCGGGTTTTCGATGGCATTGCCTAACATAAATCAGCTCCTGATGAAGTTAAACGGCAGGCTTTTCCCTTTTGGAATTTTCAAGCTCCTCTGGTTCACCAAAGTTCACAATGTGATAGATGGCATCCGGCTTCTGACAATGGGGGTAGTTCACAAATATCAGAAAAGGGGAATAGAGACTGTATTTTACACGGATACCTATTTCAACGGGGAGAAAAAAGGGTATAAATGGGCAGAGATGTCCTGGAATTTAGAAGATAATTATCTTATCAATCACGGCCTGGAAACCTTCGGGGCTAAGCTTTATAAGAAATACCGGATTTACGAGATGAAGATTTAGTTGCATCGCCGCCCTGTGGCGATGAAATTAGGTCCTCACTGGTGTAAGTCGACTTCTCTGACTCGATGAAAAAAAACTTGCCACGTAGTGGACGTGGCAAGCACTAAAAAGAAACTAGCAGCTGCAGACTCGAGTCTGCATATTTATAACTGTAGCGTTGCCACTCCATGGCAACGAATCCTCGTCACTCACAGAGTGAGTGACGCTACGCCATTTTTCTGCTCCCCGGCTTAACCAGAGGTTTTCCTTCCTTGCACAAAGGACATTCTTCCGGCTTGTAGGTTTTGGCAACGACTGAGGCTAAGGGTTTCAAGGGATAAGCAAATTGAACTTTACCTCCGCTTCTATCTAAAAGGACTCCGAGTCCGATGATTTTGGCATTATACTTGTTCACCAGATCAATAACTTCCTGCACAGACTTACCCGTCGTCAGAATATCATCCACGATCAAGACCCTTTCACCTACTTTCAGGTCAAATCCTCTTTTGAAAACCCTTGCACCTTCTTCCATCTCTGCAAAAATCGAGCGGACCTTTAAATTCTTTGCCACTTCATAGGCGATAATGATTCCACCAGTGGTTGGTCCCACCACGACCTGGACTTTTTCATTTTTGAAGAGGTTTGCCAATTCCTGGCACAACAGCTCAACATATTGGGGATACTGCAGGACCTGAAACTTTTCGAAATATATATCGCTGTGCAGACCTGAAGATAAGAGAAAATGTCCTTTTAAGAGGGCTTTCGATTTTTTGAAGATATCAAGAATCTTTTTTTGCTCCATTTTTTGACTCCTTAGGTTAGTCGTGAAAAGTAGGGGCGTATTGCAATACGCCCCTACTAGTTCTCATACTGGTGAACCTGAAGGTTCACACTCCATATTTCCTTTCCCTCCCTTGACGGGAGGGACAAAGGGAGGGTGATCTTATAATTTTATGGATCAGTAGAAATTTCTTACCCTCTCCTTAATCCTCTCCTGCAGGGGGAGAGGAGATTATCATTGCCTGGGCGATGGCATCCTCCTTAGTATGGGAGATACTTATCAAAACCTTCTTCCTGCCCAGAAGCTTTTTGGTTTTGCCGTAAAGAAAAACCTCCGGCTTGCCTTTTCGGTCATTAATTATCTCTATATCTTTCCAGCTCACCCCGGAGGAAAGTCCTGTGCCTAAAGCCTTCATAACCGCTTCTTTGGCTGCAAACCTGCCCGCCAGGGAACCTTCCGGATATTTTTTCTTTAAGCAGTACCCCAGTTCCTTCGGAGTGTAGACCCGCTCCAGAAATCTCTTCCCCCATCTTTCTTTTACTTTTTTTACTCTTTTTAT
>DATKKH010000235.1:0-18915 GCA_035543035.1 Terriglobales bacterium
CAGCATAACCGGCTCGTGCCAGGTATCCTCAAGACAAGGCAGATCAGAGTAAAATGCAATGAGCCGGTAAAAACTTCCTATTCCTGGAATATAACTGATATTGTTTTTCCCGTAGAAGGAAAGTCCGCTTCGTGCAGACAGGAGCTTTACTGGGAGCAAGGCAGAAGCAATCTTATACCCCCTCGACTCCAAAACGTCTGAGAGGAGGTCACGGATCATCACGTCCGAATAATGAAGGTAGGTGGGAGGAATGACAAGTGGTTGAGATTTTCCCTTCCAGTTGAAGATAACCTGAATCTGAGGTTGAGGTGCTGCAACCAGTATTATCGACTCGGCTCTGGCTAAACCTTCGGGAGGATGGTAAGAAAAGGAGGTAAAATATTCCTGATAAAGACGCTGGTCAAGCAGTCCTTGGTTCCTTCTAGATTCGATTTCTCGCTTTAAATCAATCAGTCGTCTCACCGAGACGATACTTGACCTATACCCGCGTTCGCCCAGCCGCGTGAGAAGCTCATCAGTCAATTTTTCTGTAGTTAGATTCATCAAGATTTGCTTCAGCTTTTATATCTTATACGATTTTGTCAAGTCTAAGTTCCCTATTTATTTTGAAATGTATATATCTGGCCAGACAAGGATGTCTGACCTACCAAATCAAAACGTCGGGGACAAACCCCGACGCTACAGAGCTCTACGAAAACCTGGACAGAACAATGTTCTATCCCTAGAACTTATTTTTCTTCCTGTTTTCTGTCTACTACCTACTGTCTACTTCTTAATATTCCTCGCACTTGATCTGGTAGAAACTTCTGGCATGGTCACAAGAAGGGCATTTCAAAGGCGGCTCGTTGCTGAAAGCCACAAATCCGCATTCCCGGCATACCCAGTAGACCTTATCCGGCTTTTTGAAAACCGTTCCGGACTCGATCACTTTCAAGAGCTTGGTATATCTTTCCTCGTGATGTTCTTCAGCCCTGGAGATTGACCTGATCCTGCGGGCAATCTCAGGCAGGCCTTCTTTCTGTGCCATATCGGCAAATTCAGGATACATCGAGCTGTTCTCATGATGCTCACCAGCGATTGCTGCTTTCAGATTCTCCGCAGTGGTTCCCAGAATGGTAGGCGCGGCAGCCTCGACTTTTATCTCATCCAAGTTTTCCTGGCTCTTGCTTTTTAGCTCCTGAAGCATATTGAAGAACCATTTCGCATGTTCCCTCTCGTTATCCGCAGTCGTAAGAAAAATTTCGGCTATCTGCTCGAAACCTTCGTTTCTCGCAATCTTGGAATAAAAAGTATACCTGTTCCTTGCCTGGCTTTCGCCCACGAAAGCCTTGGTCAAATTCTCGATGGTGTTTTTCACCAAATCCTCCTTTTCTGTTTTGTAATATATACGTTTCTTATAATACTAATTTTGTGGACTAAACAAAATTCTTATTTTTGATTTGGAAAGGTAGAAAACTGGTCTGCCACCACCCACCACTTTCCTTTTTCTTTTACCAGGGCGAACATATCCCTTCCATCAGTCTTGAAAGCCTTTCCGGCCAGGTCATAGGAGATTTCCCAGTAATATGTCACTATTGCGAACTTTCCATTCCCAAAAATCCGAACTTTCGGGTTTTTCTCTTTCCAGTAATGGATTTTGGTCGACTCAACAAATTCTTTCCAACCCTTAACACAAGCAACTCTTCCTTCGATCCGAAGGTTGGCAGCAGGGGTGATTGCTACCATATCTTTATGAAAATAATTTTTGAGGTCATCAGGATTCCCGTCTTTAGCCCAGGCCCGATTTAGTTCTTGAATGATCTTCCATACTTCCTGCTTGATTCTTGATTTTTCCATCTTTCTCCTCTCTTCTTCCAAGAAGAGCGTCGGGGACAAACCCCGACGCTACGAAACTTCCTTCAGGTTGTGTCAGGAGCTACTTCTGACCAAAGTAACTTTCTGTCAGGTCTAGGACCTGACAGAACAAGGGAGTGGTCAGACAAGAATGTCTGACCTACCAGCAATCACGTCGGGGACAAGCCCCGACGCTACGAAAATCTGTCAATTTTGTCGGGTAGTCCCGCCTTCGGCGAACAGCCCGACCTACTTATTTCAACTCCTCAAAAATTTTCTGCACAATCGGGTCGTAATTGCTTCGCACCCGGTGGCCACCTTTTTCGGGAATAATTATAGCCAGACTTGTGTCAAGTTCAGGGCAGATAGTATCATTATCTCCTTCTCCATAAAAGCAGAGGATTTTAATTCCTTTGAGCTTTTCAACTTCCGGTTTTACCGGTAATGCGTTTTTCCCCTGAGAACCTCCCAGCCAGTTGGTCAGGTGAAACTTGAAATCGACATCGTGGCTGGGGCCCAAAAGGACTATCATTTGGATCTTCGAGCGTAGGTTTTCAGGCAGACGGTTCACCATAAACCCCAGCACGTCCGCGCCCATGGAATAACCGATCAGGATTAGCTTGTTCTTCTTCCAAGCAGAAAGGTAATAATTCAAGATTCGCCCTAAATCTTTGGAAGCTTCGTCAGGAGTGCGTCTTTTCCAGAAATATTTCAATGAATTCAGGCCGACCACAGGAATGCCTTTGGAAGCTAACCCGTTCGAAATCCCCTTGTCCGTAACCCCGTAACCGCCGTCTCCGCTGATATGGATTGCCAGAAAATCCTGAGAAGTAGCACTGGCGGGAAATTCCACCAAAGGCAAATTTTTGACCTCTACAGCTTGAGGTTGGGGAGAAGGAGTGGTGGATTGGACAGAGGTCAAACGCATAAAAGCTTCTTTGAATTGAGACATCCAGTTTTTCTGCACCGCAAAACCGTGACCGACTTTAGGAAGCATAATTATTTCCCCATTTGTCACCTGACTAACATATTTCTCTGTCTGTTCCGGATTACAAACCTGGTCCGCTTCCCCCTGTAAAGCGATCCAGGGGACCTCCAGAGTCTTGGCTGGAAGAAAACTATAGCCTTTCCCTTTTGGGCCGGCTGTCCACTCCAGACCGTTTCCCGGGCAAAAGGATTTGGTAGTTTCCAGGTCAGGACAGAATCCCAGGCTTATGCCTCCTTTAAAAGTGTTCGAAGGTGCCTGAACCAGAGCGGCATAGATCAAAGTAGCTCCGGACGAATACCCTACCAGGATCGGAGTTATATACTCAGGGTAATTCAGATGCTGCTGGACAAATTTACTTAGCAATTCGAAATCGCCTGCCGGATACAGGCAATTCTCTCCTGAATTCTCCAACTCTCGGATGAAATGTAAAATATCGATTCCAACTACCAAAGCATCCTTCGTTGAGAGTGCCCTTGCCATATCGACCACACCTTTGTTCCACCCTCCATCCCCGGAGACAAAAAGAACTACCTCAGATGGATGAGCAGACTGATAATAAAGCCAGACATCTCCAAAAACGCCGAATCTCTGTGTCTCCTCAGTGGCAAAGGTCTGGTTACAGAATAAGAATATCAATAACAGGAGTGAACAAACAAACTTTTTCATATTCTTGACTCCATTTATAGAACAATATTACAGTTCATAGAACTATTCGGGCGGGGTTCCCCCGCCCCCCAAGATTAATGCTTAACTATTTTTGTTATCTCGGCTCTGATTTCTTTGAGGGTCATCCCGCTCCGGCTGATTGCAAACAAACCTATCAGCCATAAGGGAATGGTCAGCACAATAAAAACCACTACTGAGAAACCGGTGGCGGTGGTTTTGTCAACTCCAAAAAGCGAAAGTCCAACCACGGTAAAGAACTGATAAGTTCCCAGGTTGGACGGTGCATTGGGAATGGTAGTCCCCAGATGCTCGATCAGAAGGACTGCTGCTCCGATCCAAACAGGAACCATTATCCCGTAACCTAACATCACCAGCCAGAAAGACAAAATCTGGGATATCAGAACCAGGGAAGAGGCAAAAAATGACAGAAAAAGGTAGCGGGAGATCCCGATCTCCCTGATTCCCTCTGCCAGGCGCTCGATCAGCCTGATAAAAAAGAGAAATGGCTTGAATCCGGTATGCTCTTTTGGATGACCTTCAGCCATAATTTTTTCCTCCCGAACCACCAGATAAACGAAAAGACCGGCTCCAGCCAAAACCAGAATTCCCAGGATATCTGCTGCTTTGACTAAATTACTTGGCAGCTGGACCAGAATAGCCGTAACCCCTATGCCAATTGCCAGCCATATGCCGTCGGATAACCTTTCGATTATCATCGAAGGAACCACCGTGAAAAAGCCAGTCGGGATCCAGCGGGAGACAAGATAAGCCCGGACCAGCTCTCCTGCCCTCAGGGGCACGATCTCATTGGTAAAGAGTCCTATGTAAATCGCCTGTGTGGTCTTTAAGCTGGAAATCTTCCCCCTGGGCCTTAGCAGAAGCTCCCAGCGAAGTCCCTGGGCATAGTAGCTGAAAGTATCGAAAAAAACTGCCAAAACTATCCACCCCCAGCGGATACTTTTCACCTGCTGGAAAAGTCTTTCAGCATGAATCCCGTGAAAAACCCAGACCAGGCAGGCAATAGCAATCAGATAGCCCGGAATCTGCCGGACGATCTGCTTAGTTTTCCGGGATGCCGACGTCGGAATCTGGTTCGAAGACATCTGTATCTTCTTCCTTCTGCCACTTTACGGCTGAAACCTTCCTCAATGCCAGTGCCATTCTGGGCAGATCCAGCGGGCTCTGGTAGATGGCATAGCGAGGCTCCCAAAAAGAAGCAAATTTCGCCTTATACTGTTTCAGACCCTTATAGCGAAAGATGAAACCAAGCTGCTGAAAAAAGAAATGTATAAGCTTCTCCTCGGCGGATGGAGTTTCATGTTCACGAAATCCGGACATGGGCGACATACCGAGATTAAAGCGGTGGAACCCTCTTTCCTTCAGATGAAAAAATAATTTCACGAACAAAAAGTCCATAACCCCTCCCGGAGCATCCGACCGGAACCTCATCAGGTCTATGGTTGCTTCGTCCTTGTGATAAGATGGGATTTCATTCATGAAAGCCATAAATTTACCAGCGCTGTCCGCTGCCACGAATAAGGGAGTAGAACGAACATATTCCGGATCAAAAGTTCCAAGAGTGAACTGTCTCTCCTTTCTGCCCGGAAGCCTGAGCCAGGCGTCCGATACTTCTTTTGCCTTTGACAGGACATCATCGGAGATAGGCGGTTCAAAATGAAGGATATGAACTCCATGAGATTCAATCCTGTGAACGCCCTGACGAAGCGCTTTTCTCTCGTTTCCAGCTAGGTTGAAATTCATCAGGTTCACGATAGCATCTTCGCCGATCTTTAATTTCCGAAAGCCCAGTTGTTCATAAGCCGGCAGGAAGTCCGGCAGGGTTTGATGAAATCCGATTCCCCAATCGTTCTCATCACAGAAATCAACAAATCTTTTGATTATATCCTCTATCTCTTCTTCAGGTCCCACCGGATCACCCAAAGCCAGTGCAAAATTGTTTCCTACCCGGTAAGCTATGAAGCTGTTCTGAGAAGGAGAGAAGAAGTAGGATTTGTCAGGCCAGGATTTGAAGAAATCAAGGGCCGAGCGGCCATGTTTTTCTATATATTCTCTGACCAGCATGCGTTCTCTGCGTTGTGATCTAAATTTATAAATCATCGGGCGGAAAATAGAATAGAGCGCATAGATTACCAGGAGTGTCGTAATTAAATCGAGAGAGTGAAGGAACCAGATAGCATACCGTGTGTGGGGAACGAGTGAAGGATCGTCAACAAAGGTCATGAATTTCAGGGTCTCCCGGATAGCGTCGTCAACGTGGAACTGGATGCCGAAATCCCGGGTGTCAAGAAGCCAGAATCCGGCTATTCCGTAAGCCAAGGTTAAGATAAAAGCGGTTACCAGATTGATCAATCCCCAGCGAAGGGTGAGGATGCTGCTTTTTACCGTGAAATATTTGCGGCTGAAGAATAATATGATGGCTACTGCCAAGGAAACTATTGCCTCCTCATAGTTGAGTCCTTTAGTCAGATGGAAAAAGATCGAGAGGGTCGATAAAAGGAATACGAGCTGAAAAGCCCTTTTTTTTCGCTTGTAAATATTAAAGGAGGAAATTATAAGAACGAATCCGCTGAGCAGGGTAAGAGACCTGGTAAGATGAATGAATTCAAGCGAAAATAAATCAGTCAATATCGCCCAGCGATGCGGTAGGGTACGATTCACCACTGAGACGACATTCAATATACCGCTGCCTAAAGTAATCAGGGTAACCAGTCTTACTGAGATAGGCCGTGATTTCATAAAAATCAGGCTTCCCTTCTGGTCATCTTATTCGAACTCTAATTCAGAACAGTATACATTGATAATACGAAGCAGACGTGTCATTAATCTCTGGTTTATTTTAGTCAGACCTTTTCCAAAAGTCAAGTTCTTTCCTATTTCGTCAGGAGCCACTCCTGACACAAGGAACTTTCTGTCAGGTCTAGGACCTGACAGAACAGGAAAGGGGACAGACAGGAATGTCTGACCTACCGTTTATAAGGACCTGATAGAACAAAATTAGACCAGGTTGAACCAGATTACACTCAACCTGGGTCATGCAGTAGTCCCACCTTGCGGGCAAGGTGGGGCTACAGTGATGATTGGTTTTTTCCCCGTATACTGTATGCTACCTATTGTCTACTTCTGGAAGGCTGAAGTCTCAAGACCTTGATGGCCTTCCGCTACATCTGAATTCATATTGCTTGACACCTGATTTATTTTATTTAAATTGACCTCGTTAAAAGGAGAAAGAAATTGGCTGAGCTGAAAAGTCTCAGATTTTTGTCGGAATTGAGATTGAGATACGTGGTTCTGCTCACTTTTCTTTTTGGTATAATTCTATTTCTGGTGGCTTTTTTCAGCATCGAGAAGAGCAAATCGAATATGCTGAAGGTTATGGGAAAAGAAGGGGAAGCTTTGCTGGAGAGCCTGGTCTTGGCCAGCCAGAATACTGTCAAAGCCAATGATCTTATTCAAGAACTTTTAGAGGAAAGGCTTTTGGATATCGCTAAATTGGTTGACCAGATGGATAGAAGCGGAATTTTGACTGATTCCAGGCTGGCCGACCTGGTCACGAAAAATTCACTTTACCGGATCGATCTTCTGGACAAAGAGAAAAAGATTTTGAAAAGCAGCCTGCCCGAAGAAAAAACGATTTTTGACGATACGACTAAGTTTCCATTGGAGGAATTAGACAGGGTCCTAAAGGGCGAAAGCCAGGAGGAGGGTTTCGAGATAAAAGGGGAGGAGTTTCATCCGGAGAGCAAATATGCCGTAGTTCTCAGGAGATTCAATGACTCGGGCGGGATTGCGGTGATAACGCCAGCCTCATATCTGGAGAGTTTTCAGAAAGAAATCGGAATCGGCTATTTAATCCAGAACATCAGCCAGCAGAGCGGAATAGAGTATATTTTGCTCCAATCGAAAGAAGGTATTGTCTTTGCTTCCAGAAAAGTAGAAAAGATGCTGAAGCTGGAAAATGATCCGTTCCTCCTGGATGCTCTTAATAAAAGCGAGACCAGAAGCAGGGTGACGCCTTTTGAGGAAGGAAAAGTCCTGGAAGTGGTGAAGCCTTTTATCTCTACCCAGCTTCCGCCCGGGGTTTTCAGGATAGGGCTATCACTGGCAGGATATAATCAGGTTTCCAAAAGCTATCAGCGCCAGATGATTCTTTTCAGTTTAATACTTTTTTCCCTGGGGTTACTCCTGGTAGGAATCGTGATGGTGAACCAGAGCTATTTTGTGCTGGACAAATCTTATAAAGAAATAAGGACCTTAACCGGGAATTTCCTGGAGGGGATGAACAGCGCAGTCATCGCCGTTGATAGAGATAAGAAAATTATCACTTTCAACCGGGTGGCAGAGGATATTTTTTCTCTTAAGAGTGAAGAGGTAGTCAGTAAAAACTATTCTTCAGTATTTCCCAGGGATGAATGCCTGATAGATGAAGTACTCAGTTCAAGGAAAAGCATCAGAGAGATGGAAAAAAAGTTCAAGCTTATCACAGGAGAGGAAAAAAATTTGGTTTTTGGAGCATCCATACTCTTAGATGAAAAAGGAGAGCTTCAAGGGGCTGTAGCAGTTATTCACGATATAACCGAGCTTAAAAAATTTGAAGAGGAAGCAAAAAGAGCTGAAAGACTTTCCACTTTGGGTAACTTAGCCGCAGGTGTAGCTCACGAGATCAGGAATCCCCTGAATGCGATTTCGATTGCCGCTCAGAGATTGAAGAACGAGTTCGTACCGGAAAAAGATCAACAAGAATATCAAAATTTCACCCAAACGATCCTGAAGGAGATTAAGAGATTGGATCAGACAATAAACCAGTTCCTGAGTCTTGCCAAAGCTCAGAAACTGAATCTGGTGAAGACTGAGATGAATTCATTTCTCTCAGAGGTTATCCGCCTGATGGAGATCGAGGCAAAAGAAAAGGGGATAACGATGGAAAGGGAGCTGACCGGTCTATCTGAGCTAAAAATCGACAGGGAGGAGATGAAGAAGGCTCTGGTAAATATCATTTTAAACGGAATTCAGGCGATGTCTCCTGGCGGGAGAATAAATATCTCAGGTGGGCTGAACAATTCCAAAACTGAATATGTAATAAAAATGAAAGATACCGGACCCGGAATTCAGGAAGAGAATCTTTCCAGAATATTTCAGCCTTATTTCACCACCAAGGGAAAAGGCACGGGGCTGGGGTTGGCAATTGCTTACCGGATCATAAACGACCACAAAGGGAAAATCGAGGTCGAAAGCCAAGCAGGAAAGGGTGCAACTTTTACTATCAGGCTGCCGGTATGAATTCACTGTTGGTTAAACAGGTGAGTAGGCAGGGAAACGAGTAAACCCATCTTACCCGCAAGATGGGTTAAGGAAGCTGAAAAATCATTTATGCTTGTCATTGTGAGTCCACCCTCGAAGGTGGCAAGACGAAGCCCACTTGGGCTTCGTCGGTCAAATGACCTCCTCGCAATGACAGAAATGGGTAAGGAGATTTCATGAGTCTATACAGAATCCTAGTAGTGGATGATGAGGAATTGCAAAGAGAAATGTTAGGCGGATTTCTCCGCAAAGAAGGTTTCTCGGTATCTCTGGCTGATTCAGGGGAAACCGCATTGAAACTTTCTGAGGATGAGTTTTTTGAAGTTGCTTTATTAGATTTGAAGATGCCCGGAATGGATGGGATTGAGTTATTGTCGAGATTGAAAGAAATAAATCCTGAGATTCAGGTGATAGTTATAACTGCTCACGGCTCGATCGAGACCGCAGTTGAAGCAATGAGAAAAGGGGCCTTTCATTACGTGAACAAGCCGATGGATTTGGAGGAACTCAAGGTTAATCTTAAAAAAGCTCTGGAAAATCAAAAAGTGTTAACGGAAAATAAATACCTGAAAGAACAGTTGGAAGAGAAATATAAAGACCTGAAAATAATCGGGGAAAGCAAAGCTATCCGAGAGGTGTTAAGCACGGTTGCCAGGGTAGCGAAAGCCGATTCCACGGTTTTAATCCGGGGAGAAAGCGGGACCGGCAAGGAATTAGTTGCCAGAGCGGTTCATTCGCTGAGCCAGAGGGCTTCTCAGAAATTCATCTCCTTATCTTGTGCGGCTATTCCTGAGAGCTTGTTAGAGTCTGAGCTTTTCGGTTACGAGAAGGGTGCTTTTACCGGAGCGACTCGAAGGAAGGAGGGAAGGTTTGAACTGGCGGATTCAGGTACTTTGTTTTTAGATGAGATAGGAGACCTCTCGTTGGAAACCCAGGTGAAACTTCTGCGGGTGATCGAGACTCAGGAGTTCGAGAGATTGGGAGGAAAAGAGACTATCAAGGTGAACGTCAGGATAATCTCGGCTACCAATCAGGATCTGGAGAGAAAAATCAAAGAGAAAAGCTTTAGGGAAGACCTGTATTATAGATTGAACGTGGTTTCTATTTTCATACCTCCGTTAAGGGAGAGGAAGGAAGACATCCTGCCCCTGGTGGAACATTTCATCCAAAAATATAATCAGAAAACCGGAAAGAAAATTCAGGGGATCACCAGGGAGGCTAAAGATATCTTGTTTTCCTATCCCTGGCCCGGGAATATAAGGGAGTTGGAGAACGTAATCGAAAGAGCAATCGTGCTGAGCCGGGGAGAAGCAATAGATAAACCTGACTTAGCTTATTTGTGTTTTCTGAAAGCTGAGCAGTTTCCTTCGGATTTCTCCCTGAGGGAGCTGGAGAAAAATCAGATACTGAAAGTTCTGGAAAAAACCAACGGTAACTTGTCTCAGGCGGCTGAGCTTTTAGGGATTCATAGAAATACGCTGAGATTGAAAATGAAAGAGTACGGGATAAAAGTTTAACTGGTAGGAATGTTAGACATTCTTGTCTGACGGCATGGAACAGACAGGAATGTCTGTTCTACCATTATCTTGATGATAAACACAAGAGGGGCATCATCAAGGATGATGCACTCCAAATATAAAAATGAAAAAGTTAGAATCACCCAACCGCATCAAATTCCTCGGCACTGCAGGGGCGAGGATTGTGGTTGCCAAGCAGTTGAGAGCTTCGGGCGGAGCCTGGCTTACTCTGGACAATAAAAACTTTTTCATCGATCCTGGCCCTGGTGCTCTGGTCAAGTGTTTCACCAGCAAACCGAAGTTAGATCCATCCAAATTGGATGCAATTGTTCTGAGCCACCGTCATCTTGATCATTCCAATGACGTCAACATTATGATTGAAGCGATGACAGAAGGCGGGTTCAAAAAGAAGGGGATACTTTTTTGTCCAGCAGACGCTCTGACAGATGACCCGGTGGTTCTGAAATATATCAGGAGTTTTGTGGAGAAAATTCATATTTTAAAAGCCGGGGGAGAGTATACAATTGATAACATCACTTTGTCCACACCTTTAAGGCACATACATGGGGTGGAGGCTTACGGACTGATTTTTAAATCCCCGAAGTATAGAATTTCCTTTATAGTCGACACCAGGTTTTTCCCGGAATTGATAAAAGTCCATTCCGGGAGCGAAATGATTATTATAAATGTCGTGAGATATGAGCCTGAAGGTGCAAAGAAACTCAGGTTGGATCATCTGAATCTGGAGGACGCCAAAGCCATAATAAAAGGTTGTAAACCACAAATCGCCGTTCTGACTCATTTCGGAATGACTATGATCAAAGCCAAACCCTGGGAATTGTCTCTTCAGTTGAAGAAAGAGTTGAAAATCGAGGTCTTTGCCGCCTCAGATGGAATGGAATTGAATTTAGATGAGGTGATTTTTTAGAATGTGTAGGTGCACGGCGCGCCGTGCACCTACCACTCTGTTTTAAATGGAAAAAAATAGCGGATACTATCTCAATAAACTTAACGCTGAGCGGCTGAAGCTCTGCTATAAGATTGCCCCGCCGAGAATAAAACAATATCTAAAAGCTGAGATGAAATTTGTTCTTCAGAACATCCGTTCATCTGATATGGTTCTAGAATTGGGATGCGGTTACGGTCGTGTGCTTGGAGAGATTGCCAAAAAGGCAAAACTGGCAATAGGGGTTGATACCTCGATCGATAGTCTGCTTCTTGGAAGAACGATTTTGAAGGATGTCGACAATTGTATTCTGCTGAAAATGGATGCAATTCAGCTTGGTTTTCCGGATCGGACTTTTGACCGGGTTATCTGCATCCAGAACGGAATTTCTGCCTTTCACGTTAATCAAAAAGATTTGATTCGGGAAAGTATCCGGGTCACAAAACACGGAGGGAAGATTCTCTTTTCGAGTTACTCAGATAAATTCTGGAAGCACCGGCTGGAGTGGTTTCAATTACAATCTGAAGCAGGACTGGTTGGGAAAATCGACTTCGAAAAGACAGGCGATGGTGTGATTGTATGCAAACACGGTTTTACAGCTACAACTGTGAGCCCAGATCAGTTCAAAAAATTAACTTCAGAATTTAATGTCGATGCGAAGATAATAGAGGTGGATGAATCAAGCGTTTTTTGCTTGATGACGAATGATGGGAGGGGTCTAGGAGTCAAGGATTCAAGGGGTCGAGCGAGGTAGGGGCGTATTGCACTACGCCCCTACAATTATACGCGAAAGAATGTAGCGGAAGGATTCAATCTTCCATTTTTATCTTATGATAAGATTGAAACCTGAAGGTTTCCGCTACAGAGAACGAATTCAGTTGGGCGAGTTCAAAATCCGCATGCCGGGGGTATGCCAGATTTGAACAGGTAATTAATCAGGTAAACTACATCATTTACCGTCTCGTAATCGTCACAATCAACATCTGCAACCTTAATTGGATGGGGCGCTGGCCCGGAGCGGAACAGATAATTTATCAGATACAGCAAGTCCGCCACATTTATATTTCCATTTCCATCGCAGTCACCCCGCGCTATGAAGAAAAAGCTCCATACAGGACCAGCAGTCGAATCACCCTGGTTATTCCTGGAGACAATTCGCCAGTAATAAGTTCTGCCAGTTTCTATCAAATCCGGGTCATAGGTAGTGGAAGTCTGGGTGACAACAAAAGGTGGAGGATTAGTCCTTCCAAAGTAAACATCATAGGTTACTTTATCAAAATAGTTGGAATCCCCGCCAGACCAGTTAAGATCGGAATATAAATCGAGAACCACTGCTTTGTCCTCCGGCACCGGATTACAAGGAACATCTGGAGGGAGATTAGTCCAGACTGCTGCTGCTTCATCCACATAGAAAGCTTTAAAAGGATTGTCAGCAGGTGGATAAGAAAAGGCTGGATGAACCTGGGGATTGAAAACTGCCCCGATCAGGGAAATATTGCCGCGGGTCAGCTTATTGAAGTAGTTGCCATATCCGTCTGAGTGCTCGTTCCCATCCCAGATAGTCGAATCCTGCAAGGCAGTTCCTGCAGACACATAAACGCTCTCATTAAAGGCATAGTCCAAGAACGGAAAGGTATAAGGCGTATTGTCGGCATACCTCCATCCCATGGAGGAGACAGTCTCGGTCACATACACTTTCAGATAACCGGAGTAATCGGTCGGGTCATTATTCCGAATGGTGACATTAACCTTTATCCGGGAGTCACCCAGCCAGTCAAAGGAGAGGAGCAGATCTATATTCGGGACAGTCCTTTCGCTGCAGGTGCTGATGCTGGATGCGTATTGAGCTTGAGCTTCAGGCACAGAGCCAGCACCGACCTCGACCGCCTGCCCCCCGTCAAACATAACTGTGGGGAAAGCGCTGATATTGAAATCCTTAAATATTCTTTTCTCAGCGTTAACGTTCATGTCCTGGACTAAAGAGACATAATAGAATTGATAGGAACCGCTGAGGAACAGATTTTTCAGTGCAGCACCTGCACTGGGACAATATCCTCACCAGGTGGGGGAGGCGTTTTCGACCAGTACCGCATGGGTCTGAGCTCTGGGTAAAGAGGCTCTATCCTGCCGCGCTTGAACTGTCATTAGCCAGTTTAGAGAAAAGAGCAAATTCAAAATCACAACCAGGATTAAAATTTTACTAGTCTGCTTTCTCATATTACATATCACCTCCCGCTCTCAAGAGCGAGAACCCCGGTATTTTCAATAGTTTAAAAGCTCTCTATGGCTATCTCCTCGATTTATCTGATTTATTATTTATTCCAATTCTAATCTAACGATTTTATTAATCTTGTCAACGGTTTTTGGGACGTGAAGGATGCTCTTAGTTCTATAACAATCATACAATTCTGATCTGAAAAACTGAAGAATTGGGAGTTCAAAGTTTTGCACCTTTACAAATTATTTATGGCTAAGGATGCTTATCTGTCTGGCTAAATTGCCAGCTATCCGAGCGAATATCTGGGAAATCTCCGAGTCAGGATGTTTTAGAAGAAATGGTGCGCCTTCATCACCTGAAACCCTTAGATTCATATCTAAAGGAATCTCTCCAAGGAAGGGAACTCCCAGGTCCTGGCCTGCTTTTCTTCCTCCGCCAGTGCTGAAGATATCGCTTCTCTGTCCGCAATGAGGACAGACAAAATAACTCATATTCTCGATTATTCCTAGTATCGGAACGTTCAACTGCTGAAACAGTTTCAGAGCTTTGATTGCGATTTTCTTGGCTACATCCTGAGGAGTGGTTACGATTACTGCCCCGGTCAAAGGAATAGTCTGGGCTAAAGTCAATTGCGCATCTCCTGTTCCCGGAGGCAGGTCTATAACCATATAATCAAGCTCTCCCCAGTCAACGTCCCTTAAAAACTGCTGGATGGCTCCAGCTACCAAAGGTCCTCTCCAGATCACAGGAGAACTTTCCTCCAGGAAAAAGTCGATCGATATGATTTTCAAATTGTGATTTTCAACCGGCACTATCTTGCCTGCTTTAGCGTAGACCTCTTTTTTAACACCAAGCATCTGGGGAATTGTCGGACCATATATGTCAGCATCAAAAAGCCCGACTTTGGCTAAACAGTTTGACAATGCCAAGGCCAAATTTACGCTTATGGTTGATTTCCCGACGCCTCCTTTGCCTGAGGCAACTGCGATGGTGTTTTTTACCTGTGGAATCAAATCCTCGGCAGATACTTTCTTGAAGGGAACGACCGATGAATCGAATTTGATTTTGATATCCTTGACAGCTGGCAACTTTGAGAGGGCGGCTTTGGCATCTTTCTCGAATTTGCTTTTTAAGGGACAGGCAGGAGTAGTGAGCACAATGGAAAAGCTGACTTCTCCATCTTTAATCTTTACATCTTTTATCATACCCAGACTCACCAGGTCTTTTCCCAAGTCCGGGTCTATGACCTGGCTTAATGCCTTTAAAACATCATTATCAGATATCTGCAAGTTATCCCCTTCCTTTAAAGATCATAAAAAGCTCATAAGAAAAGGTATGCATATTTTTTTTAAATGCAAGAAATTTATGAGATAGGACAGGACGATGTCCTATCCCTACAAAATCAAGCACCGCACAAGAACTAAATCAGTATGAACAATTTTTGTGCAGTGCTAGAATCTACTAAAGAATCCATCTTAATAAATTACTTTACCTATAACTGGTAACTGTTTGTAACTTAATGACCTATGACCTATTGCCTATTTCCTATCACCTGCATTAAAACAGGCACAAGGTTTGCATATTTAAGAATTGAACTTAAAAAAGGAGTCGATATGAAAAAGGCACTTTTGGTTTTAGCGATCCTGACTGGTGTAATTCTCATTCTTTCCAGCTGTGAAAAAAAGGTTTACGTTTATGAGGATGATACGACACCGCCTTCGTCACCTAAGGGTGTTTACAGTGTGACCGGCGATCAAACCGTTTACATTTATTGGGCACCAAATGATGAGAAAGATCTAAATAAGTACAAAATATACAGGAGTCTAGATCCAGATGACCCATTTGAATATCTTGCTTCAACCCATGATTCAAGCTATATCGATCAGGGCCTGACTAACGGAACTACTTACTACTACATTATAACAGCAGTCGATTTTTCAGGTAATGAAAGCGGGTATTCTGGTCTAATCTCTGACACTCCCAGACCTGTAGGTTTCAGCTACAGCCTGTTTGATAAAGCAATAAATCGAAGACTTGCAGGAATATATTTCAAAGCTCCGCAGGGTCTACAGATTGTTCCCTGGGACAGCTCGGCTTGTGATATTTATCTGGATGAAGTCTCCGGCACTTTCTATTTGAACACTACTAATAAAAACGGAGTCTGGAATGATATTCAGGATATGGGATATACTGACAATCTGGATGAGATAACTTATGCCCCGAACACGGGCTGGTCGGATTTGGGATACGAAGAGGTGATAACCGGACATACTTATGTAATATGGACATGGGATTTACATTATGCCAAGCTGAGAATAACCCATGAATATTCTGATTATATCACATTCGAATGGGCTTATCAGACTGCAGTAGAAAATCAGGAGCTTAAGCCGGTTCCTAAAAAGCCCCGGTAAAAAAGTGGAGAAGATAAAATGAAGCCCTTGCTTTCTAAAATAAAGTTCGTTAGATTGAGTGAGTTGATCACTCAACTAACCATCAACCAATCAAAAAAGGAGGCTAAAATGCCGAGCAGAAAGGTGGTATTGGGTTTTCTCCTGGGAATTTCAGGATTAGTGATAGCCGGATGCGGCATGTATGTCGGAGGCGTATTCGGAGGGCCGGCATACGGGTATGACCATCCGCGTTACTGCTATGACTGCCACCATTACCCGCACTGGGCTGCTGGAGTGGTAGACTGCGATTACTATGAATTCTACTTTGTGGGCAACGGGTACTATTATCGACCCATCCACGAAGACCACAGGGTTTACGTGTTCAGGAAATTCAACTACGGGAGAGATACGAAGTTCCAGGGGTATTACAATAACCACCGGCCTAATGATGCAGACAGAGCAAGAATCGAAAAAGAATATCGTGGAGTACCAAAAAACGATAGACAAAGGTCCGAAAAGGATTATAATGATCGCAACAAGGGTGTAAGAAGCAGAGAAGAGAATCAGCATAAGACGGAGACGAAGGGTAGAAAGTGAAGTTCTTTACGTCCTGCCTTAAAAGGATAAAATCCTGAAGGCAGGGTGAAAGGAGTGATCAACATGTTGAGAATTTTAAAACCGATGCTGGTGATCCTGATCCTGGGTTTAAGCTTGAAACCAGCATTAGCCCAGTTGCCGGATGACTTTAGAGGGGAAACCGAGCAGAACGTTATCCAGCTGCCGGATGATTTCAGCGGGGAAACCGAGCACCGGATCATACATACCCCCAATTCGGGACTGGATATCGACGTCTGGATCAATAAATCAGATGGCTCCACTTATTATCCGGGAGAGGATATAAAGGTATATTTCAGAGCTTCCAGGGATTGTTACGTGGTAGTCTACGATTTAGATACGCGTGGATATGTGAACATCCTTTATCCTTACAGCTCGGAAGATGACCGCTACGTGGAGGGAGGAAGGGTTTACAGAATACCCGGCAGATATGATGATTATTCTCTGACAGTCGATGGCCCTTCAGGCACCGAATATATCCAGGCAGTGGTTTCTTACCAGCCCCTTTTCCTTCCGCACTGGTCAGATTATTACCGGCAGGGGGCAGACCCTGCTGACGTCAACACCCTGAGAATGGATGAGAATGAGGACCCATACGTTTTTATGGAGTGGGTGAACAATCAGCTCAGCCAGTCACCATATTATGTCACAGATGTCACCAACCTCTATGTCAGGTATCCGCATCCACAGTGGTATTATCATCCAGACATGTACCAGTCTTATCCTGATTATTATCCTTACGATCTGGGAAGCGTTTATATCTGGGCGCCTTTTGCAGTGGATGTCTACATAGATGGAATTTTCTTTGGTATAGCCCCGCTGACCATTCCTAACTTTGTGTGCGGCAGACATTTTGTATCGGTCTACTATCACGGCTGCAGGTTATGGGACGATTACTTCAACGTGGAATCGCGGAGAACTGTCAGGATCCAGACCAGGTTAGACCAGAGGGTCAGATACGTAACCGAAGACCCGGTGAAAAAAGAATACCGAAACTGGAAGGAAAAAGATTACCGGCTGGTGCAGGAGAGAAGGTCGCAGTCAGTGGAGCAGAGGTCTGGTAGTCACTCCGGGTATGTTCCTGATAGAGAGAACATGCCACAGCGAGGAGAAAAACCACCCAGAAATACCGGGACACCTGGACCAAGGCAAGAGCCTTATCGCCCGGATTACCAGAACAGAGACGGTGGAAAAGTCCAGAGCAGGGATATCATTCCCGAAAGAGGCAAGCCGGGAAAAACAGATTCGAGAGATTGGACGGGTCTTCCCACCAAAAGACAGGTCAAGGATAAAGCCCAGGCCCCTGATGAGCAAAAGGTCCCTGAAAAAGGGTTCACGAGTGGACGCTCCTCCCAGACCAGAGAGCATTCTGCACCGGGAAACGTTAACACTCCCAGGTCTGAGCCAAAAAGACAGGAAGTCCGAATCGAGAGGACAAGCAGAGCACCAGAAGGAAGGACTGAGGTTAAGGCAGACAGAGGCGGGAAAAAAAGGTGAGGTGAATTAAGATGAAAAAAGTTTTTTTAATCCTGATGCTGGTTACATTCGTGGCCTTTCTTTTCTCGAATGCGTTAGCTATAGAGAGGGTTCCGAAAAATGATACCCAAACAAGCAAGGAGCAGAAACAAAAAGAGGAAGAAAAACCAGCTCCCGTTACCGAGAAGAGGGAGTCAACACCGGCTGAAAAACAGGTGATTAAACCTGAATCCGTGTCTGGATCGGAACATCCCAGGGAAGGAGAGGTCAGGAAAACTCAAAAGGAAAGGGAGGAAAGAGCATCCAGGATATTGAGAGATACGGAAAAAGGTCTGAAGGAGCAGGGTAAGGATAAATACGATTATTTCATAGATAAGAACGGAAACGGGATAGATGACCGCCTGGAAAAGCAGGGTAAAACCGAGAAAAAGCCTGAGGAAAGGAAAACTCAGCCCGAGAAAAGAGAGAGGAGAGGAAGATAGACTAATTTGAATTTGGAGAAAAACCCCGCAGTAAAATGCGGGGTTTTTTATTCGAAAGCCAAAAGGGTAGTGGTTTTTAATACCCCTTCCACTTCCTGTATCTCCTTGGTGATGAGACGGGGAATATCCTCGTAGTTCTTGGATTCGACAATTGCCACGATGTCATAAGGTCCTGCAACCGCAGTGGCGGTTTTCACCTGGGGTATTGCCTTCAAGGACTGGATTGCACCATTGATTCCTTTGGGCTCCATCTCGATCAAGATAAAAGCTTTAACTGGCATTTCGCCTCCTTTTGGATTAGTAAAAATATAAGAAACAATTCAGGCGTGTCAACAAAAATCAATAGGTGTCCATATTTTCGAAGTAAGACTCATTCAGGGTCGCTCTGCTCTGTCAGGTCCTAGACCTGGCAGAAAACCTGGTGTCAGCCGTTAAAACCCTAACGGCTCGTAGAGGAGTAGC
>DATKKH010000236.1:0-9072 GCA_035543035.1 Terriglobales bacterium
CCGCACCGAGGTCAACGAAGTCCGCGCCGTTTGCAGCCAGTTTCAAGCCCTGCACCAGTGCGTCTTCCGGCGCGAGGAACCGGCCACCATCCGAAAACGAATCCGGGGTCACGTTCAGAATCCCCATTAGATAAGTGCGAGCAGATAGATTAAGCCTTTTTTTACCGAACTCAAGGTTGAATCTTTTTTTCTCCTTAAGCTCTTTTAATTCTTTTTCTCTTACGTTCATCTTCTCACTATTTTCGATTTTGCTTGATTTTTTAGATTCTTCTGTGGAGATTTTCGTCACCCTATAAAAACGGACCCTCTCTTTTTTCTCGGCTCTATTTTGATTCCTTCTTATCTTCTACTTTGGGTTTTTGTTCATTGTTTTTGATCTCAAGTTTCTCCCCTCTTAGTATCCGGTCAATCTCCTCTCCGTCCAGAATCTCCTTTTCTAAAAGAGCTTCCGCCAGAAGATGAAGCTTGTCCAGGCTGCCGCTTAAGAGATCAAAAGCTTTTTTCTCCGCTTCCTCGACGATCCGTTTTACCTCCTCGTCGATTTCCTGGGCAGTCAGCTCGCTGTAATCCCGGTGCTTGGCAATCTCCCGGCCTAAAAAGATCTCTTCTTCCTTTTTCCCGAAAGTCAGTGGACCCAGCTTGTCGCTCATCCCCCATTCGCAGACCATCTTTCTGGCCAGCTCAGTAGCTCTTTCTATGTCGTTCCCTGCTCCAGTTGAAAACTCATTAAAAATCAGCTTCTCTGCCACCCTCCCACCTAAAAGGTGCACCAGCTTGGTCTCAAGATACCCCTTGGAGTGGGTGTGCTTTTCGTCTATAGGAAGATAATGGGTTAAACCCAGAGACAGTCCTCTAGGTATTATGGTCATCTTGTGGACCGGATCAGAGCCAGGAATAAGCTTGGCCACCAGAGCGTGACCGGATTCGTGATAAGCAGTGAGTTTTTTTTCTGACTCGCTTATCACCAAACTCCTTCTTTCCGTTCCCATCATCACCTTATCTTTTGCTTCCTCAAAATCATCCATATTCACCTTATCATGATCTTTTCTGGCAGCCAGAAGTGCAGCTTCGTTTACCAGGTTGGCCAAATCTGCCCCTGAAAGCCCTGGAGTTCCGCGAGCCAGAATCGAAAGGTCAACGTTCTCGGACATTTTTATTTTTCGGATGTGAACTTTCAAAATTCCCTCTCTGCCTTTGACATCCGGTATATCAACCACCACCTGACGGTCGAACCTGCCCGGTCTTAAAAGAGCCGGGTCTAAGACATCTGGACGATTGGTAGCTGCCAAAAGTATCACGCCTTCGTTCGATTCAAAACCATCCATCTCCACTAGAAGCTGGTTCAAGGTTTGTTCCCTCTCATCGTGCCCTCCACCCAAACCTGCACCCCGGTGACGACCGACTGCATCTATCTCATCGATGAAGATTATGCAGGGGGCATTTTTCTTTCCTTGGTCGAACAGATCCCTGACCCTGGATGCTCCTACACCTACGAACATCTCCACAAAATCTGAGCCGCTCATGCTGAAAAAGGGAACCCCGGCTTCGCCGGCAACTGCTCTGGCTAAAAGGGTCTTGCCAGTCCCCGGTGCTCCTAAAAGCAGAACCCCCTTGGGAATTTTCCCGCCTAATCTCTGAAATTTTGATGGATCTTTTAAGAACTCTATGACCTCCTGCAATTCCTGCTTGGCTTCGTCTGCGCCTGCCACATCGTTGAAGGTAACCTTGGGCGTATTTCCGGTCAAAAGTCTGGCCCGGCTTTTGCCAAAGGAGAATATCCCTTTGGTACCCCCTTGCATTTGCCTGAAAAGGATGAACCATAGGAAACCCAAAAGAGCGAGGTAAGGCAGGACTCCCAGAAGAAGTCCTGACCAGTTGAATTTGGGAGCTTCAGCTCTTATCTGCACCCCCTTGGCAACTAATTTCTGCAATAGAGCAGGGTCGTCAAAAGGAAGATATAGTTTGTAACTCTGGTAGGATCTGGTAACATTGTCCACGGTCTTTTTGATTGGCTTGATGAAATCGCCTGAGACATCCTTCTCCACCAGGAGAGCGGTTTTGACATTGCTGGAATCGAGCTGCTCCAGAAACTCGGTATAGTTTATCTCGACTACTTTTTTGAAACCCCGGTTGTAATACTGGAAAAGATATACTGAGATGATGATCAAAACCAGCCAGATTAGAAAAGTTCTTCCGGCTTTTCTCCAGGGAAATTCACCTCCCGGTTTCTCACCATCCGGGGCTCTTTTGGGTCTATTTTTCTTGTCAGGCTCCAGCCTGTTTCCTCGATTCGAATCTTCTTTTTTTCCGTTCATAATCTTACCTTATCATCTTTTGCTTATCTCAAAGCTCAAGCTTTCTCTGAGCTAACTTTGATCCCTCGACTTTGGCTATGTAAGGCAGGTTGCGGTATCTTTCTGCTAAGTCCAGACCATAACCCACGACGAATTCGTTGGGAATGGAAAAACCTGCATATTTTATCGGGACCTCTGCTTTTCTCCTTTCTTTCCTATCTAAAAGGGTTACTATCTCTATGCTTTTGGGCTTGCGGAGAAGCAAGTTTTTTCTGATGAAATTCAGGGTTAAGCCGGTATCTACGATATCCTCTATGATTATTACGTCTTTTCCCTCAATATTGACGCTAAGATCTTTTATCAGTTTGACTGCCCCGCTGCCTATTATCTCCTGACCATAGCTGGCTACTGCAATGAAATCGACTTGATGCGGGATTTTTATCTGCCTGACCAGATCGGCTAAAAAGATAAAACTCCCCTTGAGTATCCCGACTAATATCGGCTCTTTGCCCGCATAGTCCCTGGAGATTTTACTCCCTAACTCTTTAATCCGTTTGTCCAGCTCCCTTTTTGGGATGATTGTCTTGATCCCTTTTCTTTTCATCTCCCGGCTATTTTTTGAAGGACTCGAACATTTCCGCTTTTATCTTCAAAACCTCTTTTGTGTCATGCTGGACTTTAAACTGGTCAGCAATTCTATAACCTAACACCCAGACAATCACATCTTGAGAGGTCAGGACCAAAACCCGTTCCTTTTCATAACGCGGAACCTTAAGGTCTGTCAGGAAATCTTTCAGGCTTTTGGTCCCCTTCATACCCAGGGGACTAAACCTATCACCCGTCCTCGGATTTCTCAAGATGAAAGGCGGTTTCAACTTATCCCAGTTGAGAAAAGCAGTCATCTCGTCTTTTGAATAAAGTTTCCCTTTCAGGATTTTCCTCTTGATTATTTCTGAATCCAATTTTATTCCGAATCTCTTAGATTTCACTATTCCAGGAAAACTCAATGACTGAGCTTTTTCTGACTTTTTTACCTTATAGAAATTCAGGCATCCGACAGAGACTTCAGCCAGAATATCCTTATTCAGAAAAACCCTTCTGCCTGCCTTTTTTTGCTGGGCTAAACTCAGAATCCGCTCCACCTGGGCGAAACCTGCTTTAAACACACCTCCTTCTAACCGGTTAATGGCTAATCTTAGGATTTCTCTTTGCAAAAAAATATCATAACTAAATAATTTAGTTAAATCAAGCGAAATCTTGTCTTTCTGAGCCTTTGCAATACTCAAAAATTTCTTAAGAGTTTCTTTCTTGAGATAATCTCCTTGAGCCGATAAAATTAAAGCAGCTCGGTTAAGTATATCGACGATTTTCGGATTATAATTCCTTTTAAGATAAGGCAGAAGCTCTAATCTTATCCTGTTTCTGAGATATTCTTTTCTCAGATTGGTCGAATCCATCCTAAAGTCAAAGCCCTTGTCTTTCAGAAACTTCTCGATTTCCTCCCTGTTAATCTGCAGGAGTGGCCTGATGATTTTACCTCTTACAGGAGGCATTCCTGTCAGACCCAAAGCCCCGGATCCTCTAATCAGGCGCATCAGCACCGTCTCAGCTTGATCATCTGCATTATGCCCTAAAGCTATTTTATTCGCTTCTAATCTTTGAGCCAATTTGTCCAGGTATTGATATCTGATTTCCCTAGCAGCCTCTTCGGTGGAAAGCTTTTTCTCCCTAGCCATCCTTGCGACATTAAAAGACCTAGTATGAAAGTCTAAATTCAAATTCTGTGACAATTTTCTGACAAACCTCTCGTCCCTATCCGATTCTCTCCCGCGGAGTCTGTGATTTATGTGAGCTACGATTAGCTTCAGCTTATATTTCCCCTTTATCTGATTTAGAAGGTGAAGCAATGCCACAGAATCCGGCCCTCCGGAACAGGCAACAATTACTTTATCCTTTTTTTTAAGCATATTGAACCGTCTTATAGTATCTTCAAATTTCAGTAGAATTTCCATAAGGTTCCCTGCCCTTTCTGCAGAACCATCTATTGGACCACCCAGCAAAAGATAAGATTTTAAAGAAGATTGTCAAACCAAAAGGGGAATTTTTGTTCTGTCAAACCCGCAGACCTTACAGGAATTGCTTAAACTTTAACCATGAGGAGTAGCCCCCAATTCATTATTACTTTGATAAGCGAGCCTAAAAGGCTCGCACTACGAAAAATCCTTTCCCTGTATTCTCGCTACTCTCCACTATCTACTTGCTTTTTCTTCCAAGTGTCCTTATTAATCCTCATCACTTCAAACTGAACCAGGATTTCCCTCCCCACTTTTTTAAAATATCTCCTTATAGCTTTAAAGCGCTCATCCCCGAAAATGTCTATTTTACTTCGAGGGTCGTGTTTATGAAATTCGGTACGAACGAATTCAAATCCGCAGTTGAGATAGCATTGAATAGCCCTTTTGTTCAAAGCAGCAACATCCAGATAGAGCTCTTTAAATTTCATTTTGTCGAAATAATATGGAAGCAGGGCTTTAATCGCCTCGGTTCCATAACCTTTATCCGTAAATTCATATCCTAAATAAATACCCAGTCTTGACTTTTTATTTTCCAAGTCAAGCTCATATAGGCTGAGAAACCCCATAAGCTCTCCTCCGAGGCTATCTATCGACAGGTAGAGCATCCGTGGGTCTTTTTTTCTTTTTAGATACCATTCTCTTTTCTGGGCCTCAGACATCTCTGCAAAATTATAATGAAAATACAAAGGGTCAGGATATGGTTTCCATTTGATCCGTTTGTCGATATCGTCCTTTTTAAGCGGACGGAGGGTTACCCTTTTCCCCTTGAGTTTGAAGTGTATAATTTTGAAGGACAAGTTTGAATTCATCTCAACGATTTGCGGTAGTCCCGCCTTGCCCTCAAGGCAGGAAAATTGACCCACGTTGAGGGCAACGTGGGTCTACTGTGGTGCAGGACGAGGTCCCTGTATTCTGTTTACTGTATGCTGTCTACTTTTTTATTCCAGCCATTTAGACATAATCAAAAAATCCAGCTTATGCCAGTGCTTGCGCAGATGAGCTTCCTGCACGAAACCCGTGGATAAATATAGCTTGACAGCGGACAAAAGATTTGGTGTGGTATAGGCGAAAAGCTTATGGCATCCTTTTTCTTTAGAGTAATCCACGATTTTGTCAATCAGTTTTTTCCCGATTCCCTTGCCCTGTTCCTTCAAATCCGTGCAGATCCAGGAAAGGTCCGAAATCCCTCCCTGGTCAAATCTGCCGATAGCTAACCCGATTATTTTCCCATTCTCTTCAGCCACAAAACTATATTTATTCTCATCTCCGATAAACCTCAGGAAAGTGTCATAGGAATAAAGCTGAAGCTCTTCATCCAGAAGTTTTCTGGGATAGACCTCTTTCTCATATGTCTCCCAGGTTTTCTCGCGAACAGTTCTGGAAAGCTCAATAGATTGCTCGATGTCTTCCTTTTTCATTTCGCGGATAAGCATTTATCTCCCCAACTTAAAACCACCCAGGGCACACTGCAGCGTGCCCCTACAATTTGCTTTGAGTTTTTCCCTACCTACTATATGCTACCTACTACCTACTTGATAAACCTTAAGGTTTATAATCCTACAATCTTTTCCATCTCCTCGACCAGATTCAGATATTCGTGATGCTTCCCCTCGCCTATGACCTCTTTTTCTATTTTCTCAAATTTCTCTTCTAAGATTTTTTGTTCTTTTTCGGGAATGCTTCTATCAGCCATTACGTAGAGGATATTATCTTCTTTAAAGATATGCGGAGCTAAAAGCCCGGCATAACCCCTTGCATTTTCCACCAGCTTTTCGACAGAGGATTTATCCCCTTTTTCATATTTCTCAACTGCCTCTGCCATAACTTTGACATAATTTCTGCCCAGAGTGTGCTCATATAACATCACTCCGAGAGGACCACCTTCTCTAGGAATTCCATATTTTTCCATCATCGGGAAAAGGGTATCCTCTTCTTTTCCGTGATGACATTTATCTGCAAAATTGCGGATGAAATCAACTGCTTTTTTAAAAACTTCAGGCTTTACCTCTTTACCTTCCTCTAAATTCAGCGAGGCTTTTTCCAGAACTTTTAACATTCTCAGAATAACCTTGTGCTCTTCTTTTAATTCCTCTGTAGGTTTCATAATTGCACCTCCTTTTCCCCCCTCCCTAACCCTCTCCCACAAGGGGAGAGGGAATTGTGTAGTGCGAGGCTTTCAGCCTCGCTTAAGCGACCCTGAAAGGGTCGCACTGCGATTTTAAGCATTAGCAAGCTAATGCACTCCTATCACCTATCTCTTATGACCTACCACCTACGAACTTATTTTTCCTGTTTTCCGTATTCTGTCTACTGCCTACTTTTCAATTCCCCATATCTTCTTATTCAAAATTCCGACCAGATCATCGATCTTTACCCTTGTCTGCTCCATAGAGTCTCTTTCACGCAAGGTTACGGTTTGATCTTGAAGAGTCTGGGAATCGACAGTTATGCCAAAAGGAGTTCCCACTTCATCCTGCCTTCTGTATCTTCTGCCAATGGCTCCGCCTTCGTCATAGAAAACTTTGAAATGAGGTCTTAACAGATCCTCGATTTTCTTGGCTATCTCAGGCATATTGTCTCTTTTGACCAGAGGATACACCCCGGCTTTTATAGGTGCGATCTTGGGGTCAAACTTCAAAACGGTTCTTTCTTCGTCTTTGACCACCTCTTCATGGTAAGCATCCAAAAGGCAGACCAGCAAAGACCGATCGACTCCAGCTGAGGTCTCGATGATGTAGGGGATAAACCTTTCCTTGGTCTGGTCATCATAAAAGGAAAGGTCTTTTCCGGATGCCTGAGTATGCCGGGAAAGGTCGTAATCGGTGCGATTATGAATCCCCTCGATCTCTTTCCAGCCAAAAGGAAAATTGTACTCGATGTCAAAAGCCTTCTTGGCGTAAAATGCTAATTCCTTCTTATCGTGCTGGTGAAATCTCAAATTCTCCTTTTTGATTCCCAGGGAATGATACCATTTCATCCTCTCCTCTTTCCAGTACTCGATCCATTTGTCATCCTCTTTTGGGTGGATGAAAAACTGCATCTCCATCTGCTCGAATTCTCTTGAGCGGAAGATGAAATTGCCAGGTGAGATTTCGTTTCTGAAAGCCTTTCCGATCTGGGCTATTCCAAATGGAGGTTTCTGCCTGGAGGGAGCTAATACGTTCAAAAAGTTGACATAGATTCCTTGTGCAGTTTCCGGACGCAGATAAACCACTGAGGCATCATCCTCGACCGGTCCCATATGGGTCTTGAACATCAAGTTGAACTGTCTGGCTTCGGTCAATTCACCCCCGCAATTGGGGCATTTGGTTCCCTGAACCTCCTCTGCCCTGAACCTCATCTTGCAGTTTTTGCAGTCAACCATCGGATCGGCAAAAGAAGACACATGGCCCGAGGTAATCCACACCTGGGGATGCATTAAGATCGAAGCATCAAGCCCTTCGATATCGTCCCTGAACTGGGTCATGCTTTTCCACCAGAGCTGCTTTATGTTGTTCTTCAGCTCCACCCCCAAAGGGCCATAATCCCAGCAGCTATTTATCCCTCCATAGATTTCGCTGGACTGAAAGATGAAACCCCTTCTTTTGCAAAGGGAGACTAATTTGTCCATCAAATCCGGTGTTTTCTTATTTGCCAAGTTTCCTCCAAAATGTTCCGTTGATTTAAACTGATATTTTTCTCAAGAAATCCAAGGCTTTCAGCTCTTTTGCCCCGGTATGATAACTGATGAAACTCTTGACCAGTCCGGAAACTTCATCCAGGCTTTCTCTATCTACGGGAAATTTATCCACCTTATTAATGTCCAGGGATAAAAGCTTTCTGGCTGCAAGATACGATTCTTTGCTGAGCTTCAAGAAATATTCATCCTCCTTAGCGCACTTTTTACAGATCACCCCGCCTCTCTCCGGGCTGAACAGAACCTCTTCATCTTTTATTTCTTTGCCACAACTGACACATACATCCAGCTTGGGTTTATATCCCAAATGCGTGCTGAGTTTCAAAGCAAAGCTCCAGAAAAGCTTTTCCAGATTCGTCTCATCAGCTGTTTCCATCCCGGATAGGGTCTTGAGGCTTAGATTGAAAATCCTCTGGTTCGATTCCTCTCCTTTTATCAGCTGGTCCAAAAGTTCGGAAACGGCTGATGCCCAGGAAAAACGGTTTAGGCTCTTGCTCAAGCCCGGAAAACTCTTCAGGATCTCGGCAGAGGATAAAAGATGCAGCTCGGTTCTTTCTTTTTTATAAAAAACTATTTCGACCAGGGAAAACGTTCCCGGCGGAAGAATCCTGCTTTTTGTCCTTTTTATTCCTTTGGCTAAGACTTTCACTTTGCCGTAATCTCTGGTGTAAAAGGAAAAGATGAGCGAGGAATCACCATACTTTAAGCTTT
The DNA here is from genome assembly GCA_035543035.1 of Terriglobales bacterium. GTDB lineage: Bacteria > Zixibacteria > MSB-5A5 > MSB-5A5 > RBG-16-43-9 > RBG-16-43-9. Next base: position 8,757 of record DATKKH010000236.1, read on the forward strand.
TCAGGACAATTCCTTCGGTTTTGACCAGGCTCATTTATTTTTTTGAAAGAGGGGTGGAGGCAGTATCCTGGGGCTGGACGAATTTGTAGATCACTTCATCCTTCTTAGCCATCCCGTATCTTTCCCGCGCAACTTTTTCGATATAAGAAAGGTCATTTTTGAGTTTTTCTTTCTCAATTTGCAGGTCCAGATTCAGAGCTTGCAACCTCTTGGTTTCAAGGATGGTATTTTCCTTTTCTGCTTTTAGCGAAAGTAATCGTATAAAACCGTAATCCCCGGCAAAATAGAGATAGAAAATGAAGGAAAAAAGCAGGAG
>DATKKH010000237.1:0-2628 GCA_035543035.1 Terriglobales bacterium
TTTCTGGAATTCTGCCGGAGCACCCTTCATTATCACTTCCTGAAGCTTTTCTCCCTGAACTACCTTGGGGAACTGCGGCTCTACGTTCTGCTCAGTCTGCTGCTTCTGGACCGGCTTTGTGGTCTTGGTCGCCTTGCCAAATGCATAAACTGACCAAAGCGTAAAGGCAAAGATTACTAATAACACTATTAAAAGACTTTTCTTCATTTCATTTCCTCCTTAAGAAAGCTTGAGGTTCGAAAGAAAAGATATGTGAACCATTTTTTTTTGACCTTTGAATCACCTCCTTACCTCGATTCCCTTTTGACAAGATTTTCAAAAAAGCAGACGTAGTTAGCTGGAAACCGTGGTTGAAAGGTGGGATGTTTCCAGCTAACCTTGGTGAAAGGGGTATAATATCAGCCCCTTACCAATTCTGCGGTGTGAAAAATTGGTGTAAGCTTTCTATGAGGTAATAAACCAACCACTTTTCATTCCGAAAGACGGAATGAAAAATTAATAATCGCTTGTGAGTTACTTTTTTCAATTAGTAGGGGGGAAACTTAACAGCTTGCCCAAAACAGAAATCCTTAAATTCCCCTTTTTCTATAATACCGGTAGCATTATTCTCCCTCTGCTCATTGATAATTTAAAACCCCCGGCGCGTTTTGTCAAGTAAAAAATTTAGAATTGTAAGTTTTTTTTGGGGCTGGGCTAAGGTTTCTGCCTGATTAAAAGGGAATCTCAAAAAATGAACTTATTTCAAAAACCATATTTCTTTTTAATGCGGAAGGATTGAAAAGAGTATTTCTCCCCTAAATGTAAGTCTATATGAATGATGAGATTAGACAGCTCAGCTGCACGGTCCGGGTCCTCCCTTGAACAGGTAATTTATCAGATAAACCACATCCGTAACCGTTACTGCTCCATCGCAGTTAGCATCCCCGGCCAGGAACGGAATAGGAGCTGGTCCTCCCTTAAAGAGGTAATTCACGATGTAGACTACATCTGAGATGGTCACCTTTTTGTCGCCATTTGCATCTCCGTGGGAATAAGTTGAAACCATCGATTTGGCTTTACGCACGCTGGCTTTGAGAGAATCAAGACTGACCTTTGTGGAGACTAACGCCAGGTCAAATTTGGTAGAATCTCCTGGAGCAAGGTTTACTTTTTTGGCAGTAAGAATTGAGGATAAATCAGTGCTTGAGCCTTCGATAAGGTATCCCGGACTAGAAGCCAACCGGTAGAGGTCTCCGGTCTCAAAATCACCAGTGTTGTATATATGGCTGCTGTTCTTAATCGCCTTAGCACCATATAATACACTGTCCGAAAGATAAGCTATCCCGGCATATCTTTGATTACCCGTATTCCTTTGCCACAAAAGGTTCAGGCTCGAATCATATCCTGCGCTGTTGTAAGAACTGGTTGGCACATCCCAGTCAAGTGCCATTCCAAGATAAAGATTCTTGACCGTATCCGGAGAGAGGTTGAACACCACGAACCTGTGTATCATGAATTCAGAGGAATCCGGATGTGCCGGTGCCAGGACCTCAGCTCTTACTTTAAGGTTACACCCCTGGTCCACCGGACTGAAAGTCCCTTTTTGCCAACGGGGATCAGACGAATCTATATTCAAAATGGAAGAAGCACCAAACGAATGAGTATTGAACAGGTCACGATAAACTATAGTGTCAGCTGAACTTCTCAGATATGCCAGAAACAAAGAGCCCTCGTAAAGGTAGTCGTAACTTTCGCTTAAATATCTCCAGGCATATCCGTTGATACTGTTAATGCTGCCCAGGTTGGTAATATCGCTTCTTACTTTTCCGGTGGCAATTGCAGACACCTGTTTGGGAGGACCCGAGATAAATGTCACCGGCACTACTATGCTATCAGTAACCAAACCGTCAGTTACATAGAAAATGACACCTCCGTGAAGGGTCAGGCCAGTGCACGAACTCGGAAGATCTTTGGCATCCAGAATCAATTGATGATCAAAGTAGCCTCCAGGTGAAACAGAACCGCTTTGAGGCTCGACTTTTAACCAGTTACCAAGGGGATATGAATTAGAGGCAGAAATCAAATCGTTCGAAGTCCAGATTTTTTTCCCGTCCGGGATATTAAAGAATCCCGGAGAGGGGGTCAACTCGAAACTATCCCGTGCGGATACTGTCCAATTAAGATTTCCCTCGGACTGGTGACCATAAATCCTCAAATTCAGAACCAGGCTATCCCCCGAAACTAAAGCTGTATCTACGAAATTAGGCTGGGTTTCAAAAAAACGATAGGGGCGGTTATAAAGCTCTCCGGCTTTTTCTGCGATATACAGATTCGGGCCAAGGTTTTCCTGGCACAAAGGCAGAATCCTGTAGGAAGGAGGCCAGAATCCGTCATAATTGTCACCAACTTCTGGCGTGTAGGAGATAATCTTATTTCTTGAGGAGAGATCTCCATAGTCCCAGTCATCCGCATCCCCGTTGGTGGAGTAAAGAGTAATCCATCCTGGCGCGGAAATGAACCCATTATAAGCGCTGATGCTGTCACCTATTTCCTTGTAGATCCAGAAATCCTCAGGGAATTGTTCTTCATAGCCCCAGGGATAGATTAAGAGATTGCTATAAGAATGATAATTAAGTGCGGTTACGAAAT
>DATKKH010000238.1:0-3219 GCA_035543035.1 Terriglobales bacterium
AAATCGGCATCATCAAGGATGATGCACTCCAAAAACAGATCGTGAAGAAAAAAGGAAAAGAGATTCGATCCTGGAAAGGCAAAAGCATCAGAGCCGATATTCTGTACTCGATTGCGGGAATAGCACAACACGTCCTGGTCAGCAATGAGCACGGTTCTGTTCTAATCGATACTGGTGACGGACTACTCAGAGATTTGAAAACGAACGAATTTGACTTCGATCAGTTAAAGGGAATCGTTTATACGCATGGGCATTTCGATCATATGGGAGGCCTGCACTCGCTGCTTGGATTCTTGCGAATGATAGGAAGAAAAGAACTTCTCTCGATTTTTGCCCCAAAGGGTTGCTCGGAGGTATTTTCCATAGTTGATAATTTCAAAAGTTGTTACCCGGATACCATTCCTTTCAAACTCTCGTCTAATGAAGTCAGACCTCATAAACCTTTTCGGCTTGCAGAAATGTTCATCGAGCCTTATCCCATGGTGCATTGCGGAAGCATAAATGGTTCCGGGATACTTGACCCGATCCCGGCTATGGGATACAGGATTTCCTGCAAGGGAGAAGCTGTAGCTATAAGCGGTGACACCGGAATGTGCGCCTCATTAAAGGAATTAGTGCAGGGAGTGGATTTTGCAGTGATAGAGGCCACCTATCCGAAAAATACCAGAATAAGAAAGGATGAGCTTGAAAAAGTACATCTTTCCGAGGAAATGGCTGAAGAGATCGGAAAGCTGGCAAATGAATTTGTCCTGGTTCATAAAGAGATGAGATGAATGACTGGAACGTAATTCTTAGTTTTAGCGTGGTGAATTCAATTTCGGTCCTGACGACTGATATTGCCTATAATCTTATGCGGGAATTCCCGCACGAACGAGAATAATCTATGCCTACTAAAATCAAAATCCTCCCGCAGGAATTAGTCAACAAAATCGCTGCGGGCGAGGTCGTCGAGCGGCCGGTCTCGGTTATCAAGGAGTTAGTCGAGAACTCGATAGATGCCGAGGCAACTGAGATATCGGTAGAGATAAAGTCCGGCGGTTTGAAGTATATCCGAGTAGTGGATAATGGATGCGGGATGGATAAAGAGGATGTTGAATTGGCTTTTACCCACCATGCCACCAGTAAAATATCATCATTCGAGGAATTGAACCGGATATTGACTTTAGGTTTCAGGGGGGAGGCTCTGCCTTCGATTGGGCTGGTTTCTCAGGTCGAAGTAATGACAAAGCCACGTCTTTTTTCACCCTCACCTCAGTCCTCTCCCATCAAGGGAGAGGATAAAAGTAAAGACGCATGGCAATGCGTTTCTACAGACAAGGACGTTCAGTTGAACGCCCCTACGGTAGGAACACAGATAATCATAGAAGGTGGGAAGATAAAGAGCATTAAGGAAGTTGGTGCTTCGGAAGGGACGTCCATTACTGTCAGAGAGCTTTTTTACAATACTCCTGCACGCAGGAAATTCCTGAAAAGTCCCAACTCGGAAACCAGGCAGATAATCGAGCGGATGACGACTTTTGCATTGGCTTTTCCCCGGATTTCCTTCAAGCTCAAAGTCGATGGAAAAGAAGTTCTCAACTTGCCAGAGGCAGACAGTGTTCGACAACGGGTAGGACAGATCTTCGGCTCTCAGATTCTCAAGCAGATTCTGGAGCTGGACTGCGACTACGATGTTGTCCAGATCAAAGGATTTCTGGGAAAGCCTGAAATAGCCAAGACCAGCCGGGCAGAGGTTTATCTTTTCGTGAACCAGAGAAGCATCTTTTCCAAATCGCTTTATCATGCTTTAATGACAGGATACAAAGACCTTTTGGCAAAAGGAAAGTTCCCCTGGGGGATAGTTTTTCTGAGCCTGCCGCCTGATATGGTAGATGTAAACGTTCATCCTGCCAAGAAGGAGGTCAGGTTTTCGAATGAAAAACAGATGTATGAGTTTTTGTATTCGGCAGTCTATAAAACGCTCAACTCTGGTCTGGTGATGCCTATTTATACTGACGTTAAGGAAAGAATCGTATCCTCGGATACGGAGACGCATGGCAATGCGTCTCTACAAATAAGGGAAGGGTCACCCGAATATTACACCGATAGAGATAAAACTCAGTCATTTCAACAGGAATTCTTAGCTGAAGTCTTCAAAGGAATGAAGGTGTCTCCTTTAAAAGAAAAGAAGGCTGAGGAACCTGCTGTTGTAGCTAATTTATGGCAGTTGTCCAATATGTATATTTTAGCCCAGGTCAAAGGCTCCCTCGTCGTGATGGACCAGCATGCGGCGCATGAGAGGGTTCTTTATGAGGAAGCAGTCAGAAATCTTACCGAGGAGAAAGCTTCCTCCCAGCATCTGCTTTTTCCGATTGTAACTGAGCTGTCACCTGCAGAGTTCCTGACCTTTGAGGAGAATGCGGAGCTTATCAATAAATTAGGATTTGAGGTAAAACCCTTTGGAGGGAAAAGTGTTTTGATCAGCGGTGTTCCTCCATTGCCTAAGATTCAGAACGGTGAAGTGTTCTTGAAAGAAATATTAATCGATTTGGAAGAAAGGCTCAAAGCGGGAGGTGAAAAGGTCAAGTCAGTTGCAGCTTCCTTTGCCTGCCACGGTGCAATAAAGGCCGGTGACAAGCTTTCCTTGGAAGAAATGAACTCTCTTTTTGATCAGCTCTTTGCTACGAAGGAGCCATATTCCTGTCCACACGGCAGACCGACTTTGATCAGGATTCCGTTAGAGGAATTGAATAAGAGGTTTGAGAGAAGTTGAATTTTAGTAGCGGAAAACTTCAGGTTTCATTTGCTAGGTCAGACATTCCTGTCTGACCTGACCGAACAGACAAGAATGTCTATTCTACCGTCAAATAGACCGCCTAACCCTGGAGCTAGGGCAGGAGTTCAACTCCTGCCCCAGCAATAAATATTCAGGCATCATCACGGATGATGCACTCCAAAAAATGCTAAGAAAAATCCTGACCATTCTGGGGCCTACAGCTTCGGGCAAAACCAAAGTCTCCCTTCAAATTGCCGATATATTAGAAGGAGAGATAATCTCGGCGGATTCGCGCCAGATTTACAGGTTTATGGACATAGGGACTGCCAAGCCGGATCTGGAAGAAAGAAAAAGAATTCCCCATCATCTGATAGACATAGTCAATCCGGATGAGTATTTTTCTGCGGCAGATTACTCGACCAGAGCCAGAGAAGCTATCCGGGATATACTCGGAAAGGGAAAAG
>DATKKH010000239.1:0-6970 GCA_035543035.1 Terriglobales bacterium
ATATAGAAGAAGTCAGGGGAAACATAAAAGAGGCAAATCCAGAGGCAGTGATAATCGAGGCAGCTTCTCCCATATTCTTAGACAAGCCTGAGCTGATCAGGAATAAAGAAGTTCTGGTAATCGAGGATGGTCCGACCCTGACCCATGGAGGAATGACCTACGGCGCAGGGATCGTAGCGGCTGAGAAATTCGGAGCAAAGGAGATAATCGATCCCAGACCTTATGCAATCGGCTCGCTAAAAGAGACCTACAGGAAATATTCCCACATCGGCGCCTTGCTGCCAGCTATGGGATACAGTAAAAAACAGATCAGTGAGCTGCAGAGGATTATTAACTCGGTCAAATGCGATTCGGTGATTATTGCAACGCCAATAGACCTACGCAGAGTTCTCAGGATAAATAAACCTTCAGTAAGAGTCAGATACGAGCTGCAGGAGATAGGGAAGCCGGATCTAAAAGATGTGTTGAGGAAATTCATAAGCAAGTAGTGAGGAGTGAGTAGCTAGGGGAGAGGGAAAAAAAGTAACAGCAGACAGAATACAGAATACAGAATACAGAATACAGGGGAAAGATCTAAGGGACATTTCGTGAATTGTCCCTATGAATCACGGAATATATCAGGTAGGGGCACGGCGCGCCGTACCCCTACAGGAGTTGTAAGGACAGAACATAGTTCTGTCCGTTTGCCTTAAAGCATTGCTATTCGTAGCGTCCGTAGGACAATGCGACCCTGAAAGGGTCGCGCTACGATAACCAGACTTCAAAAGAAGATGAAAAAGAAAACAGCAGTAGTAGCTTTAGGCGGGAATGCCATTACCCGGCAGGAGGAAGAGGATACTATTCCTAATCAGTTCCGGAATACGACTCAGAGTCTTTCCGGCGTTGCCGAGCTGGTCAAGGATGGGTATAATTTAGCCATCACCCATGGAAACGGTCCACAGGTGGGAAACGTCATCTACCGGGTCGAATTAGCCCGCGGCAAAGCTCCATATCTTCCGATCCAGATCTGCGTGGCAGATACAGAGGGCGGGATGGGGTATATGATCGAGCAGTGCCTGAGGAATAAACTGAAACAGGAGAATATTGCCAGAGAAGTGGTGACGGTTGTAACTCAGGTAGTGGTAAACAAAGATGATCCATCTATCAAGAATCCCTCGAAATTCATCGGACAGTTTTATTCAGAGCAGGAGGCGGAGAATTTCGCCAAAGAGCGTGGTTGGGTGGTGAAGAAGGACTCGAACAGAGGCTGGAGAAGAGTGGTTCCTTCGCCAATTCCTCTGGAAATAGTCGAAAAGGATTCAATCAGAGTTCTGGTGGAAAATGGAGTGATAGTCATAGCCACAGGAGGAGGCGGGGTTCCGGTCTGCAGAAAGGAAGACGGGACTCTGGAAGGGCTGGACGGAGTTATCGACAAGGATAGAGCCTCGGCAGTTTTAGCTCTTGACATAGAGGCTGAATTACTTCTGATTCTTACCGAAGTGGAAAAAGTTGCATTGAATTATGGAACGTCCTATCAGAAGGACCTTGACAAAATGACACTGGGTGAGGCAAAAGAATATTTAAAACAGGGACATTTTCCTGAAGGAAGCATGGGTCCAAAAATAGAATCCGCTATTCAGTTCCTGGAATCGGGCGGCAAAGAAGTAATCATCACATCAATTGCTAAGATTCACGAGGCGGTTAAAAGGAAAGCAGGGACGAGAATAATAAAATAAAAGGAAAATGGAAAAAGGAAGAAGGAAAAAAATAAGATGTGAGACGAAAAATCGTAAAGCAAGGCTTCAGCCTTGCTTTGTTTTTTCACCAAATGCCTAAGAAATCATCCCCCGCAGAAAATGTTAGGATTCGATTTATCGAGCCCAGATTTTCTTAAAAAGAATGAAAGCCAATATAATTCAAGAATCTAAGATTCGCTGTTTCTTATCCACTGGTCAGACATTCCATCTCATAGCTGAGATAAAAGAAGATTATGCACTTTTTCAGCACCCTTGTTGTTAACCATTGGGCAGGAGTAAACGTTTTATTTGTAGATTTGAGTAAGTGATACTTTTTCTAATTTTGTTCGAAAGGAGTAGAATATGGATTCCTTAGCCCAGCTTAATTCCGTGGTCCGCAATCAGATGATCTTTGCTACAGCCAGCTCTGTGATCGCACTGCTTTTTATAATCTGGATTATCTGGTCGCTGTTCCGAAGTTATAAATCTTCGGTTCAGGCAAAACTTCACCGGGCTGAGATCGTCAACCGGATGCTGGAAAAATTCGGAAGTGCCAAGGAATTTACGGACTTCCTAGAGACTCGAGAGGGACGCAAATTTATGGAGGATCCCCTGCCGTCTACTGCAACGTCTATCAGCCGGATTTATAGATTTATCCAGGCCGGCATTATCGTTATGCTGGCGGGAGTTGCCCTTTTCTTGAATGCTTACCGTTTACGGGGAGAAACTGAGATTCATTTCGTCAACCAGGTTAGAGACGCACAATATTGGGGAACCCTGTCTATCGCTATAGGGGTTGGTCTGCTACTGGCTGCAGTAATTTCGTACTTTTTCGCCAAGCGCTGGAACCTGTTGAATAAAGAGAAGCCAGGCAATAGTTCAGACTGAAGGATAAGGCTCCGGTTTTAAAGCTGGCATATACCAGGCTGTCGGGCATATTGCCTGCGGTGGAAGCATGATCGATGAAAGCAGTTTTCGAACATTTTATGAAAGCACAGCAAAAAAGCTCTGGTCATATATTTTCAGAGTGGTCGGCAATTCGGATCTGGCAGATGATTTTTTACAAGAATCTTATTTTCGGTTCCTCCGGGCTGAAAAGGAAGAAGAACTGGAACCGAGAATGAAAGCATACCTTTACCGGATCGCCACAAATCTGATTCGTGATTACTGGAGACGAAAGAAAAGAGAACGTTCATGGCAGATGGAGGAAACCAGGCTGCAGGAAATCGGTCCCGAAGATAAATCAGACCGTAGCGAAATAGTCAACGAGGTTTTCAGAAAACTGACTCCACAATACCGTTCCCTGTTATGGTTAGCCTACGTGGAAGAGTATGACCATAGAGAGATAGCAAGCATTCTGGATCTCAGAGAGAGATCTGTTCGGGTACTGCTGTATCGGGCGAGAAAGAAGATGATGGAGTTAATCCAGAGCGGGCCGACCGGAGCAAGGGAGAGATTATGAAGGAACCAACCTGCATTCGTGAGGGCGAAATCATTCAAGCAGTGAAGACAGAAATCTGGTCAGATGAGCTGAGGAGCCATATAATCAGCTGCCCTTTTTGTCAGGACACAATCCTGATCGCCAGGTCGCTTAATGAAGTATCTGACCAGACTTTACTTATGGCCCGGCCACCTGATTCCCGTTTGATCTGGCTGCGAGCAAAGATCACGCGCAAACAGAAACAGCTGTTATGGTTTGAACTGCTCAACCAGGCAGGATTTATCCTGATAAGTCTAGCCATTGCGATCTGCTTTTTAATCTGGAAGTCCCCCTGGTTCATCTGGACCAGAATTGAAAGGGCAATTTCAGGACTCAGCCAGTGGATATTTTTTTCTTCAAGTACGACTTTTTTTGTGTTTATTATAACAATGTTTATTGTATGGCTGATCGCAAAGGAAACAATACAGGCCAATAAAAGTACCTGATCAGCATGAACTAAAACCTTTCTAAGGGGTAAGACTGAACTTCCAGAAATCCCATAAAGGATCAGAATGATGTTGCAAACTTGAGCTGGAGAGAAAAAGCTATGAAGAAAATGGTTAAAGTATTTTTACTTACAATCTTTTGTTTATGTCTGCTTCGCTCTTTCGTTCTTGCCGAGGATTTAAAATATACAAAGCTGTCTGAAAATGATTATAACGACCTGAAAATCTGTGAAGGTGTCATTCAACTGTTCAAGCAATTCCCGGATTCGGTCTGGCCAGGGTATGATCTTGCCCAAAGGCCTTTTATCGTCTACGTCCCGGATCTATGGGTACTCTTATTCAATTACCCTAAAAAGACCGAAGATTTTACTTCTTACCCGGCAGATTGGCCAGATCTGGGAACCCGGGTTTTATTTCACCCCGGACAATACAGAGACCTGGCAGGACAGTTAGTCTTTGATTTTCCGGTTGACAGTACAAAAGTAGCGGCAATACCCCTGACCGGGAAATCCGATGTAGAGCTTTTTGCGTTCGTGGTTCACGAGGCATTTCACCAGTTCCAGGGAAGTGAGTTTGGAGAGATTCCCTGGGAAAGGGAAGAGAAATATCCAATTCAGGATAGCCGGAATACTGCCCTGGCTTATCTGGAGATGTGGCTTCTGATGGATGCCCTCAGAGCGTCGGAAAAAAACCAGATAAAAAAATGCAGGGAATTAGTCAGGCAGTTTGTCGCGGTGCGGAGTCTTCGCTGGCAGTCATCAGAGCCTTTTGTGGCAAAATATGAGCAGGGGCAGGAAATCAACGAGGGGACTGCAAAATATACTGAGTTGAGAAGCATTGCCTTATTTAAAGAGCTGGAATATAGATCCTCGCTGTCCGGTCACACAAAACCTCTGTTCGAGGATTTTTCTGCCATTTCGATGCCGGGATATTTGCTGGAAGATTTTCAGGCAAGGATAACTGACAGTTCGGTTTCGCCTGAGGATATGCCGCGTAACCGGATCTACCCGGTCGGTGCAGCACAGGGATTTTTGCTCGACTACTTCAGGATCAGCTGGAAAAAAAAGGCTCAGGAGGCAGGTGAAAAATTCTCTTTTGCCCAGCTGTTCGGCGAATACCTTAACGTCAAAAAAAGTCAGGTGGAAAAATTAGTCAAGAAAGCACAAAAAGAATATGGTTTTAGCTGGTCTCTGTTTTCAGCCGAAAAGCTGATCCGGGAATATCTCGACAGTTTTAACCGGGAGTTGGATACGTTTGAAGCCCAGCCCGGATACAGGATAGAAATTGAGCTGAATACGAACAGTCTCAGCCGCTCCCGCTCTTCCTTTGCCAGAAGCTGGGTAGTAGACCAGGGCACGCGTGAGCTTTGCAGCCATTATAACATCTATGTCCTGAAAAATAAGTTTCTGAGCCTGCAGTTGCACGATATCGGGGTGTATGAGCAGAACGATTGGAATGCTGGGGTCAGAAAGGTTGCCTTCTTTGAGAAAGGATTTGGTCCGATAACGCTGGACGGACAGCCGGCCACCCTTACTCCGGGAGCTGAGATCCGGTTCAAAAAAATGGAAGTGAACGGAGATGGCTGGAAGTTCACCTGCGAAATAGAGGGAACCGTTCTGATCTCCGGTCACAGGGTGAGGATAAGTCTGCTTAAATAAATCAATGACGGATGACTGATAACGAATGATGGATAAGAAATAAAAAAACGTGACCGTGATTCGTTGTTCGTGACCGAGGAAAAGAAAGGCTCAAACGCTCAAAGGTTTAAAGGCTCAAAGAGAAGGAAGATGGTGGAACAGGCATCTTGCCTGTTCGTAGAGTGGCACCCTCAAACTCGTTTTGAGGGTGAGGTAAATCATAAGGTGAGGTTTTAACTTGCTTAGTTGTCAATAAGGGCTTGATGGATCAAGCCCCTACAAATAAAATCTGCGTTGTTTGATTTGTCGATTTTGATTTAGTTCTTGTCCGAAAGCGGTTACTAAAGTTAAATAAGCAATGAAAGAAAAAATTCTATTGCTTGGGTGCTGGGCAATTATAACTTTAATTGTTCCGGAGATAGCAATCGGCGAAAGCACCGGCTCGATTTCCGGCATGGTAGTTGACAAATCTACACTTCAGACTTTATCTGGTGTCAGTATTATAATAAACAGAACCAAATCGGGACTGCTTCTGATTCTTCTGGACATTTTCAGATCGCAAGCATACCTGCGGGAAGCTATCAGGTTATAGTGACTATGATAGGATATGAACCCGATACCTCGACGGTCATAATAGAACCAGACAAAATAGCTAAATTGGAAATAGCACTTAACCCCCAACCGGTTTTGCTTCCTTCAGTGGCTGTTTCCGGAGAGCGGCTTGCTGAAAGGAGCTGTGTGAGCGACCATCTGATAGAGCGAAAAACAGTTCTGCTCAGAGAAGGCCAGATGCAGGACCCGATCCGGGTCATCCAGACCCTGCCGGGGATTACCTCTCTGGGAGACCTGTTCATACCCTCGCAGATATACGTGCGAGGCGGAGGTCCGGAAGAAAACCTGTTTCTCCTGGACTGGACCAAGGTTCACTGGCCCTGGTATTTCGGCGGGATGAAATCGGTGTTTAATTCCGAGATTATCGACCGGATAGAGCTTTTGACCGGAGGCTTTCCGGTCAAATACGGTGAATGTCTCTCCTCGGTCCTGAACGTGACCACTCGCGACGGAAATAAAGAGCGTGTTTCCGGAAATATCTCAATAGGGCTGATAAATACTCAGGGATTAGTCGAAGGACCTATAACCTCAAAAGGATTCTTTCTGATCTCGGCCAGGCGAAGTTATCTCGATCTAGTAATGAGCCAGAGCGAGGGATTTCCTCTGCCGAAATTCTATGACTTTAATTTCAAAATAGGCTATGAGCCATGGTCAGGCCAAAAAGTCTCCCTGTCCGGTCTCTTCACCGACGAGAGGATCGATTTTTACGACCCAAATCCCAGACCGGGCATAGCGCGAAGGCTTTTCGACCTGGGCAAGCTGAACACCCAGAGCCTGGAATGGAAAAGCATAATCAGCGATAAATTATATTCGCTGACCGCCATTACCCGCGAAGAAGTGCGTTATAAGGTTCAGATAGGTTGGGTCGAGAACCTCGACATTAAGGCATCTGATTTAGGTTTGAGACAGGACCTCACCTGGGAGCTTACCTCCAAAAATGAAATAAAAGCCGGCCTGGAGTTAGGGCATATGAAACCTGATCTTTCCGAAAGACTGCCTTTCTCGGTTCATTATTTTGATCCGAATCTGGACCCGAACGATCCTGCCACACCCATGGTAGACTACAGGGTGGATAAACCT
>DATKKH010000240.1:0-7549 GCA_035543035.1 Terriglobales bacterium
CACAAATAAAATAAGATTTACCCATGGAATGGACGTTTTGACTTTCTGACCGATTCTTGAAATCTCCATAATGGTCTGGGTTCCGTTCTGATCAAACCTTACGGCGTAACCTATTTCCGAGAGACGCCTGGTGACGTCATCCTGCCAGTCTTCCATCGGAAACCAGGGAGAACCTAAGATCGTGACATTCTGCCCATCATAATACATCCCCCTGATCTCCAGCAGAGTCCCCAGAGAATCCCGTATCCTGCCTATCTCCTGCCTTACTTCTTCTTTCTTCATAATTATCTTAAATACAGTTTAAAAATTTATTCGTTTGTCTGATTTAAATTATTGGTAGTCCCACCTTGCCCGCAAGGTGGGATATTTTCAAGATACATCGACCCAGGTTGAGGGCAACCTGGGTCTACTTTTTTTCGTCTCACGTCTTCCGTTTTACTTCTTACATCTTTTCTGGAGATTTTATTCCCAACAGACTAAGCCCCGATTTTATCACAGTCTGAACCGCTTTAACCAAAAGCATTCTCGCATTAGTTGACTCAGTGCTCTCTGTTATTATTCTTTCCTTCTGATAAAACCGGTTAAAAAGGGCGGAAAGCTCCAATAAATAGGAGCATACTATCGCTGGCTCATATTCTCTGCCTGAACTTTCAATTCTTCTCGGAAAATCCTCCAGTTTTTTTATGAGCATATGTTCTTCTGCAGTAGAGAAAATCCCGAAGTTCACTCTTTCTTCGATCGGCTGATCGTATTTACGAATCAGACTGCAAAGCCGGGCGTGGGTATACTGAACATAAGGTCCGGTCTCCCCTTCGAAATTCAGAACCTTGTCCCAGTCAAAATCAATATCCTTGTTTCTCCGGGTAAAAAGATTCGTAAATATAACCGCGCCGATCCCCACGTCAAAGGCTACTTTTTCCTTATTCTCCAGTTCCGGATTTTTTTCCTTAATTATCTTCAGGGCTAAATCGATCGACTTGTTGAGCACATCTTCCAACAGGACGATATTACCTTTCCGGGTTGACATCATCTGCTGTTTGAATTTAACCCAGCCAAAATCTACGTGCACCAGGTTCTTTGCCCAGGTATAGCCCATCAACTCCAGAACTTTGAAAAGCTGCTGGAAATAGAGTTTCTGGGCACTGCCCACTACATAAAGTGCCTTGTAAAAATGGTATGTGTCATATCTGTAAATTGCCGCGCATATATCCCTGGTAGCATAAAGGCTGGCTTCGTCTTTCTTTCGGATTAAACAGGGAGGCATCCCATATTTTTCCAAATTGACTATCAGTGCATCCTGACTTAGCTCAGTCAGTCCCATCTGTTGCATTTTGTCGATGGTGGTGTCTACGAACTGGTTATAGAAGCTTTCGCCTGCATAAGAATCAAAAGAGATACCCAGCATTTTATAGATTCGGTTGAACTCATCCAGGCTGTAATTTTTGAATCTCTCCCACAGCTCAAGAGCCTCTTTATCTCCATCCTCTAATTTCTTGAACCAGCCTCTGGCTACATCCTCTAACTCGGGCTTTTTCTCTGCCTCCTGATGAAACCTCACATATAACTCATAAAGAGTGGCAATCGGATCAGTTGAAAGCTCCATTTCCTCTCCCCAGAGTTTATATGCTGCTATCACTTTCCCGAATTGGGTCCCCCAATCGCCCAGATGGTTTATTCGTTTGACCTCATATCCTGGTTTTTTGAAAATGTAGTAAAGAGCATTCCCGATCACAGTTGACCTGAGATGCCCGATTCCAAAAGGTTTAGCGATGTTGGGATGAGAGTAATCCATCACAATGGTCTTCCCTTTTCCCGAAGAATCCAACCCATATGCTTCCTGCTTTTCGAATATTTCCTTGAGGACAAACTCGGCAAACTTTTCCCTGTCTACCCTGAAATTGATATAAGGACCAATAGGAAAAATTTCCTTAATAAGCTCTTTCGGCTTAAGCTCCGAGGAAAGTCTGGATGCTGTTTCTTGAGGAGGTTTTTTTAATTCCTTGCTCAAAATATGACAGGGAAAAGCATAGTCCCCGAATTTTTCCTCCGGCGGCACCTCAATCAGCGACTCAATCCTTTCCGGGGGAAGGTCAACCGTATCTTTGAGTATAGTTATTATCTCTTGTACAAATTTATTCATCTTTTTTCTTTTTCATTTTTGTTTTTGCTGCAAGCTACCAGCCACTTGCTCCTTGCTTCTCTTTTATTCGTATTTAAGGTCTGCTGGAACCTTTTGCGCCTCCGCTACTGTAAGGGAAGTAACCACTTTACCCATTTCCCGATCTTCCTTACCAGAGAAAAAGTAATAATACAAAATACTGGAGACAATGTAAAGTCCCGTGGCAATCAGTAACGGCAAAACATATCCGGAGGATTGAATCAGCTTCCCTCCGAAACTGGCGCTTATTCCCCAGGATAATGTCCAGGCAAGAGACGTAAGACAGTTGGTCAGTGGCTGCTCCTTTTCGCTTACCTTCTCCATAGAGAAATTGGTTGAGATCGGCTGGCTCATATTCATCAAGGCACCCCTGAAAAGAAAAGCTAAAACCGCTACAGGCAGAAAATAACTAAAGGCCAAACAGAGCATAAAGGGAATTGAAGCCAATTGAGTATAAACGATGCTCTTAATCATCCCTATTCTCTTAGAGAGTATTGGACCTAAAAGAATCCCGGCGAGCATGAAGATTTGCAGCAGAGCATAATAAACACCAATATCCTCAGCCGGCAGGCTGAATCTCTCTTTAAAGTAAAGGTTTAAGAAAGGAATGATAAGTCCTGCTCCCAAGCCTAAGATGAAAAAAGGGACGCAGAGTCTTAAAAGTAAACCTCCCCTTTCCCTCAAGAGCCTGAAATCCCAGACCAGACTTTCTTCATTCTTGTTTGAGATCTCTTCGTGATGTATCAGATAAAATGGAATTAAACCAATCAGGCCGAAAAGAATTGCAACATAGAGGGAACCCCGGTATGCCCAGACCTGATCCCCAAGTAAATAGTTGAGCAGACTCACCAGGTATCCTCCTCCCAGACTCCCTACGATACCAGCGAAAATCGTAATTCCGAAATTTATGCTGAAAAGATAAGTCCTCTCTTGGGGTGTGCTGTTTTTCATAAAAAAAGGTGCAGCCGCCACTTTGTAGAAAGTCACGCTCATCCCTAAGAAAAAGCTGATAAAAAGTAATCCTTTTAAGCCCAGGATGCTTACCTGTAAAAAATATAGAACTGCTGCAATGAGTGTGGCAAAGATTAGCACCTTTTTTATCTGGATTTTTTGCAGGATATAGGCAACCGGTAAAGTAATAACTACCGCGCCCCAGGCGTTCATTGATAAAATCTGACCAATAGCACCTTCCACCAGACCAAGTTCCTTTAAATAAAGATTAAGTAGCAGCTGAAACCCTGCAGACGCCAGCCCGATGAAAAAAGCACCCAATAAAAATAACCGAGCGTTCTTAGAGAATAACTTTAAGTGACTAATGTAACTCTTTATCCCGCCTAAGAAATTATTTGTCATAAGTATAGTGTAAAACGTAAGAAACAAGGCAAATTTTTGTCTCTATGCTTACTTTTTGCTTTAACTCTTATACTCATAAGTTCCCGAAAAAACTTCCTCCGTCGGTCCGATCACATAGATATGATTATTCTTCTCATCCCAGCTCACCTTAAGACATCCTGCCTGGAAATAAGCTAACACCTCTCTGTCTGTTTTGTTATTCAAAACACAGGCAACCAAACCCGCAGAAGCACCAGTTCCTGATGCCATTGTCTCCCCGGCTGACCTTTCCCATACGTGGAGTTGAATCTTTTTTCGATTGAGAACCGAGACGAACTCGACATTCGTTTTCTCCGGAAAAATCGGATGCTTTTCCACCATCGCTCCCAACTTCTGCCAGCCATCCTCGAATCTATCTACGAGAATCAGAGTATGCGGGTTTCCCATTGAGACGCTGGTTATCCTTACAGTCCGATTATCGACCTTTATCTCCTCGTTAATGCAAAATTTACCTTTTCCACTCACCGGAATTTTCTTTCTTTCCAAAACCGGCTCGCCCATATCTACTTTTATGATGAATTCTCCTGTTTTCTTTAGAACTTCAGCTTCGATTATCCTATCTTTGGTTTCGATCTCGATTTTTCTTTTTCTGCACAGACCATGTTCACAGACATACCGGGCAAAACACCTTACCCCGTTCCCGCACATCTGGGCCGGGGTTCCATCCGGATTATAAAACTCCATTTTGAAAGGTGCACTTCTCCCCTTGCGGATAATAATCAGTCCATCTCCTCCAACTCCGAAATGCCGGTCAGTGACTTTTCTGGCTAAATCTCTCAGATTCAAACCTGTTAAATTCTGCTTGAAGGAATCGATATAGATGTAATCGTTCCCCAATGCCTGCAGCTTGGTGAATTTTATTTTCATATCACCTTCTTTTTCTTAAAAGTTCTGATGAATTTTGCAGAACGCTTTTGAATTCTTTTTCAGAAAGACCCGCGCCCAGACCAACCTTTCTAAGAATGTCTCTGCTGAAGAGGTCTGAAGGAGAGTGCGTATCGGAATTGAGGACTAATTTCACTCCAACTTTACGAGCTAGCTTAGCCACATGCCCATTGGTAAGAGAGTGTCCTCTCCGGGCTGAAAGCTCCAGATATATCCCCCGTTTCTTAGCTAATCTGACCTCCTTTTCAGTTATCAACCCCGGATGAGCCAGAATATCAATGTCGCTTTCCAGCCCGGCTAAATTAGTTCCGGGGATAACCGGCTCGACCGGTGATTCACCGTGAACGACAATTATCTTTGCTCCTAATTTACGCGCCAGCTCTGCTAGTTCAGGAATTTGTTGTGGAGAAACGTGAGTGATTTCGACACCTGGCAAGACTGTTATCCTCGTATACTTGTTCAGGTCTTTAGAGACCTTGATTAATTGAGCCAGCACCAGGGCAAGATTGCCTGAATCAACATGATCCGTGATCGCAACCGCCTTATAACCAGCAACGAAAGCTCTTCGCGCCAGCTCTGCAGGCAGAAGTTCCCCATCGCTTAGAACCGAATGAGTATGTAAATCTATCATTTTTTCTCCCTTTTAAATTCAAGTTTATAATCTAATTTAATTTTGAAATTATGCAAATGATTTTTAATTGTAGGGACGAGGTCTTCCCGCCCTTCTCTCGGACGCTAGCGTCAGACCCTTCTGCCCGATGGGTCCTTTGGCCCTCTCCTACAGGAGGGAGTAAGGGTGCTGTCATCCCCTCTCTTCCAAAAGGAGAGCGTCAATCAAAGGTCTGTCTAGGATAATAACATCCTTGACGAGCAAGAATTTATTGCCGCTCCTTCAGGAGACGGATAATAAGGACCCATCCGACCCACGTTGAGGCAACATGGCTTGTAGATCATCTGATGTTGTCCGGTGTAAACACCTGACGACACCTATACAAATCAAAAAGGCAATCCAATTGGATTGCCTGCAAATTTATTTTAATTTTCTTATTTTGAATTACGGAATTTCTTTTCCCTCGTCACCATACAGATCATCTTTTGCCCCTTCCTCGCCTTCACCCATCCCCTCTTCCTCTTCCCATTCTTCGTTTTCCCATTCCTCTTCCTCCGGATGGGTCTCCTCCACTCCCTCTAGCTCCTTATCCTGCAGAATATCATCCAAAAGTTTCTCGTCCAGTTTTCCCGCTTTTCCGCCTGCTTTCTTTTCCGGGAGGACCTTAATGGTCTTTAAAGGTTTTGCATTGCTCTTTTGGACCTTCTTTACCTTCTTAATCGGCCTGACTTTTTTTATCTTTTTCTTCTTTTGGACTTTTTTCTTTTTCACCTTTTTCTCCTTTCTTCTTTTTCTCAATCCTGGGTTTTTCCACTAAAAGCTGGACCACTGCCATATCAGCAGCGTCCCCCAGACGATATCCAAGTTTTAGAACCTTAGTGTACCCACCTTGACGAGTCGTAAGTTTAGGAGCTATTTCCTCAAAAAGCTTTTTGACCAGTTTTCTGTTTTTCAAAATGCTGAAAGCCTGCCTTCGGGCATGCAGATCTCCTCTCTTGCCCAGAGAGACTAAATAATCAGTCCATCTCTTGACTGCCCTGGCTTTGGACAACGTAGTGCGGATCTGAATATGCTCCAGAATCGAGGCGGACATATTGGATAGCATCGCTTCCCGATGGCTTTTATTACGGCTTAACTTTATCACTGCTTTTCCATGTCTCATTTTCTATCCTTTTATATAAAAATATTCTCCGCTTATGCCTTCTTGACCGGCTCTTTATATTTCTCCACATCCATTCCAAAGGATAAGCCTAATTTTGACAGGATATTGGTGAGCTCGGTCAATGACTTCCTTCCGAAATTCCGGTATTTCAGCATCTCGGATTCGGTCTTTTTCACCAAGTCCTCCAGTGTCTGGATATTGGCAGCACGCAGACAGTTGGAAGATCTGACCGAAAGCTCTAAATCATCTACTTTGGTTTTAAGTAGGTTTCTTATTTTCAGAACCTCCTCGTCCACTACCTCCTCTGGAGCCATCTCGATCACCTCATCTTTTTTGATGAAAAGCTGGAGATGGTCTTTCAGTATCCTGGATGCCAGTCCCAGGGCATCTTCAGGAGTAATGCTTCCGTCTGTCCAGATCTCCAGAAATAACTTGTCGAAATCGGTGCGCTGGCCCACGCGGGTATTCTCCACCCAGAAGTTCACCTTGGTCACCGGCGAGAAGAAGGCATCCAGAAAAATTGTGCCGACCGGAGCTTCAGGTTTTCTGTTCTGCTCGGCTGGAACATAACCCCGGCCCGACCCGATCTCGATTTCCAGTTTGAGCTTGTTTTCGTCTGTAATGGTGACAAGATGCTGTTCCGGATTCAAAATTTCGACTTCGGGATCTGTTTTAAGATCGCCTGCTTTGTAATCCTTTTTCTTCTGGACATCCAGGGTAATGGTTTTTGGCTCGTCGCCTAACAGTTTCACCCTGATCTGCTTGACATTAAGCACGATTTCCGTGACGTCCTCGTAAACTCCCGGAATGGTGGAAAACTCATGCAGAACTCCGTCGATTCTGAGAGAGATAGGTGCTGCGCCCTGAATGGAGGAAAGCAAAGTCCTCCTCAAAGCGTTTCCCAGGGTTATGCCGAAACCCCGCTCCAGAGGCTCAATGATGAACTTTGCATAATTCTTGGCAAAGGTCGTTTGATCCGTCATTACCTCTTTGGGCATTTGCAAGCTTTTTAATTTCATATATATTTTTTCCTCCTTCCTGTATCCCGCCTCTGGCGGAAAAGGAAAAGAAGCAATGTTAAACTTATCTGGAATAATATTCTACCACTAACTGCTCCTGGACCATCAATGGTATATCCAGCCGCTTGGGCTTTTCTAATAGCTCTCCCTGCAGGTGAGCCTTGTCCAGCCTCAGCCAGGGGAATTCGGTCCCCCTGCCGGCCTCTCTTAAAGAGGCATGGATTATATCCAGGTTTTTGCTTTTCTCCCGAACCGAGATCACCTCACCCGTCCTGACCTGGTAAGCGGGGATGTCGACTATCCGGTTATTTATCAAAAAGTGT
>DATKKH010000241.1:0-10866 GCA_035543035.1 Terriglobales bacterium
GGTTCTATCTGTCCAAAATTCTCTGGAAGATAAATCAAAAGAGAGAGCGGCTCTTCAGACTCAATCAGAAGAAAAGCAGAAGACTGTCGAAACCCTGATTAATCAGAAAAACGACAAAGAAAGGGTCAAAAGCTCTCTTAAGGCTAAATTCGAACTTTTCCAGGATATGGTGGAGCATTATGAGGGGTATCAGGCAGGGGTCAGGGAAATCCTGAGTCAAAAGAGCAGAATTCCAGGACTGATCGCACCAATTGCTGGTCTGATAAACGTTGACAAAGAATATCTGACAGCTATAGAGGTGGCATTAGGAGAAGCTGCCCAGTTTATTCTTACCCAGGATTTCGATTCAGCCCGAAAAGGGATCGAGCTTTTAAGAGAGGAGAAAAAAGGCAGGGCGACTTTCATCATCCTGGATAGATTTGAGAAGATGAATTCTGAGCTGGCAAACGTCAGATTAGAAGGAAACGGAATCAAAGGCTGGGCAAAAGAGTTCGTGAAATGCAAAGAAGAATACCAGCCGGTTATAGATTTTATTTTAGGTAGAATCGTTCTGGTAGATACCCTGTCCAATGGTATTGACTTGAGCTCAAAATTGGGTCAAGAATATGGAGTGGTTACTCTGGACGGGCAGGTTATTAAAGGCGGTAAAGTGGTAGAAGGTGGCTCAGCCAAGGAGATCTTCCTGGTTGGCAGGGAAGAAGAGCTCAAAGGGATCTCTAATGAACTCTCCTCTCTGGAAAAAGAGCTGGTCGATCTGAACAATGAAATAGAGTCTAAAGAAAAAGAGAGGTCAGATTTAATCTCTACAATCTCAGATTTAGACCGGAAAACCGAGGAAGAAAAAACCAGATTTAAAGATTTGGAGCTGGATTTAGCCCGGCAGGAGGAGATGGAAAAAGGACTGAACCAGAGACAGGAAATCGTTCAACAAAAAAATGCCGAGGTTTCCCAGGAGCTTGCGGTTTTAAAAGAAAAGGAAAAAGATTTAAAGTCTACTGATCTACGAGAGAAAAGGAAAGTTCTGGAGAAGGAATATGAAAAGCAGGAGGAGGTGCTAAAAGCTTCTGAGACTGAAAAAGAAGGCGCCTATTTGAATCTGAACCAGCTGAGGATCGAACTGGTAAGCTTGCAGGGAAAAGAAGAGCAGATAAAAAACGAAGCCGAGAGACTGAAAGACCTGGAGCTGGACCTAGTAGCAGATGAAGAGTCTAAGAGGAAAGAGTCAGAAGCAATAAATTCGGGGATGGAGGAGCTAAACCGGAAAATCGAGGAGCAGAAGTCGGAGCTGGAGACGAAAGAAAAGAGCAGAGTGGAAAAGGAAGAGCAGGCAGAGAGCTGCCAGCAGGAGTTAGAGCGTATTCAGCCAGAGCTTGCTTCCCTGGAGGAAGAGCTAAAAATAAAGCGAAAAGCGAAGGATGAGCTTCAGGAAATTCTCCATAAATTAGAGCTGGAAAAATTGGAGGTGACCACTTTCAGGGAAAATCTGAAAAAGAAAATCTGGGAGGAGCAGGAACAGGATTTGGAAAAGGTAGAACCGCTCAGCGAAGAAGAGAAAAAGGAGTCCGAGAGTTATCCCCAGAGAATCATCGAGCTGAAGGAGAAGATTAAAGAGCTGGGCCCGGTTAACCTTCTGGCTCTGGAAGAGTTCCAGCAGCAAAAAGACCGGCTCGATTTTCTGCAAAAGCAGGTGCAGGACCTGGTCGAAGCCAAGGAGAACTTAGTCTCAACCATCGACAAGATAAACGTAACCGCAACCGAGTTGTTCTTGGAAACCTTCCAGAAAGTGAAGTCTAATTTCCAGCAGGTATTCGAGACCTTGTTCGAAGGCGGAGAAGCAGAGGTCAGCCTGATCGAGGGGATAGACCCTCTGGAGTCTCCGATCGAGATCTCTGCCCGCCCGATGGGGAAAAAGCTGATAAACATCAGCCAGCTTTCCGGTGGGGAGAAAGCGCTCACTGCCTTGTCTCTGCTTTTTGCCCTGTATTTAGTGAAGCCAAGTCCATTCTGCATCCTGGACGAAGTGGATGCGCCTCTGGATGATGCCAATTTGACCCGATTTTTGAAGCTGATAAAAAGCTTCAGCCAGAAAACCCAGTTCATCATCATCACCCACAACAAGCTGACGATGGAGTCTGCTGACGTGCTTTATGGAGTGACTATGGAAAAACCGGGAGTTTCCAAGATAGTTTCGGTGAGACTTAATCCGCAAGAGGTGACGACTGAAAAAGCTTGATGGATAAATTTTTGTCGCAAAACAAGTCATTGCGAGCCCGCAGGGCGAAGCAATCCGCTCATCGTCAACAGATTGCTTTGTCGCTCGCGCTTCTCGCAATGACATCGGACTTTGCCAGTAGAAAAAGATGTCTCTCAAATTCTCAATCGAAAAACTTAAACAAGGGCTTAGCAAGACCAAAAAAAGCCTGCTAGGGAAAATAACCGAAGTTGTCGGGCTCTCAAAAAAAATCGACCAGGAGCTGCTGGATAAATTGGAAGAGGTTCTTATAAAGGGAGATGTCGGGGTCCAGGCTACGGAGAAGATTATTCAGGATTTGAAACTCAGGGTCAAAGAAGAGAAGATAGAGGAACCTCAGAGGATCGTGGATATGATGAAAGAGGAAATCTCGAAAATCCTGCAGAATTCACAAACTCCAGCAAAAATGTCCGGGCAGATAAGCTCTCCTCTGATTATAATGATAGTCGGGGTGAACGGAACCGGAAAGACTACCTCGATTGCCAAGCTGGCGAAATTATATTCGGACCAGGGTAAAAAGGTTATGGTTGCCGCTTGTGACACCTTCAGAGCAGCCGCTTTGGAGCAGCTTTCGATCTGGGCGCAGAGAGCAGGAGTCGATATCGTAAGGAGCCAGCCTAACCAGGACCCGGCCTCAGTGGCTTTTGATGCAGTAAAATCCGCATTAGCAAAAAAAACGGACGTGGTCATCGTCGATACCGCAGGCAGGCTTCATACCAAGTCCAATCTAATGGAAGAATTAAAGAAAATAAAAAGGGTGATGGGGAAAAGCTTAGAAGGTGCACCACAGGAGGTTTTTCTCGTCCTGGATGCCACTACCGGGCAGAATGGAATCTCCCAGGCAAAATTGTTCGATGAGGCAGTAGGGCTTACTGGAATCGTACTGGCAAAATTAGACGGGACTGCAAAGGGAGGAATAGTTATTGCGATTGCCAATGAGCTTAAAATTCCGGTGAGATATGTGGGGTTGGGAGAAAAAATAGATGATCTGGAGGAATTCGACCCGAAAGATTTTGTGGAGGCGCTCTTTTTATGATAAAGGAATTGAGTCTGCGGACTTCGTCCAGAGTGGAAATGGTAGATATTACCGATCTGGTGCAGGAAACCGTTTCGAAAAGCGGAATGAAGTCAGGATTATGCTGCGTTTACGTTCCCCACACCACTGCCGGAGTAACCATCAACGAAAATGCAGACCCCAGCGTGAGAAAAGACATAATCAAAGAGCTGAATAAAAACATACCGTTCGATGACAATTATTCGCATACCGAGGGAAATGCGGCGGCACACATAAAGGCAAGTCTGGTTGGATTTTCCCAGAACATCTTTTTTGAGGATAAAGAATTAGTCCTGGGAACCTGGCAGGGAATTTATTTCTGCGAATTCGACGGTCCCAGACATAGAAGAATATATGTGAAGTTGATTGAAGGATGAAAAAAGCAGCGAGTATTGAGTAGCGAGGGGAGAGGGAAATACAAAATTAAAAGACGGAGGACGAATTTAAGTGGTGTAAAAGGTTCTAACAATGTCATTCTGAGCCCCCGATTTATCGGGGCGAAGAATCTACCTTAGGGATAAATTCGAGATTCTTCAGTCGTCAAAATGGACTCCTTCAGAATGACAGGAAAAAAATTACACCACAGGGGTGATCATGAGCACGTAGTGGTGGAGCTTTTCTCCACCCGCATTGAAGGGCGGAGATGAACTCAGCCCCTACGCGGCGTGGAAACCGTTCAAAGGAGGGACTATGGAGGTTTATAGAGAGAGGGTCAGGAAAGCCCAGGAGCTGATGCAAAAGGTAGGGCTGGATTTTCTTCTGATTTTAAGTCCGGAGAATTTTTTTTACTTCAGCGGGGGGATGAGAAAGCCACCCCGGATTCTGATTCCCAAACAAGGTGAACCGACCCTTATGGTCTTCGCCTCTGAATTAGAAGAGGTGAAAAGAACTTTCTGGATTAAAAACGTCAAAACCTACCGGGCTTTGCACGAGATGATGATGGGGATCATCGAATATCTTGGAGCATCCGGAATCGAGCATCCCGAGGTTGGAGTTGAGCTCGAATTTGCCACTCCGGCATTTCTCCTGGATCGTTTCAAGATGGCTAATCCCAATGTGGAGGTTTTGGATGCCAAGCCGGTTATCGGGGAGCTGAGAAAAAGGAAGGATGAATCCGAGATAGACTGCATCAGAAAAGCCTGCCAGATTGCCGATTCGGGGATGGAGCTGGCATCCAAGATGATCCATGAAGGTGTCAGGGAAAACGAAATCGCCTTTGAAGTGGAGATCCAGATGAGAAAAGCAGGGGCTGAAAGAATCGCTTTCCCGATTTTCGTCAACTCCGGATTCCGTTCCTTATGGATTCACGGCACTGCAACGGAGAAAAAGATCGAGCGGGGGGATTTCGTCCTGGTGGACCTGGGACCGGTCTACAAAGGGTATTGCGGGGATATCTGCCGGACCTTCGTCCTGGGAAAAGCCACGGACAAGCAAAAACAGATTCATTCGATTTATTCCCAGATGCAGTTGACGGTGATGGAGTCGATCAAGCCTGGAGTTAAAGTTTTCGAGCTGGAAGAAAAAGCTTATGAGATAGCCAATAAAGCCGGCTTTGGCGAGTATTACATTCGCGGTCTGGTGCACGGCCTGGGTCTGAATTTCGAGGAGCTTCCTTTTCCCACGATTTTTGCAGAGGACGTGATGGAGGAGATAACCTCAAACATGACTCTGGCAGTAGGTCACTCGGTCTTGTCTGTTCCTCACATCGGAGGAGCCAGAGTCGAGGATACGGTTCTGGTAAAAGAGGACGGCATCGAGGTCCTGACCAAATTCCCCCGTGGTTTAAAGGAGATCGGGTATGCCTGAGGCTTCTCTGGAGATATGTTTTAATCTACCCCTCAGCCCAGTCTGGGAGTTCATATCTGATTTGAGCAAAATAGCATCCTGCCTGCGTTTCATCGGCGAGGTCGAGAAAACGCCAGACTCACAAATCTGGAAAGTCAAAGTCCCTATGTCGATAACTACCCGGACTTCGGATTTGATACCGGAAATCACTCAGGTCGAAAAAGGGAAATCACTTGCCTGGCTGGCAAAAGGGGAACATATAAAATGGAGCGGTAGTTTCGACTTAGAGGAAATCGGGGATAAAAAAACCAGGGCGAAAATAAAATTAGAGGTTTCAGGGTTAGGGCCAATGGCAGTCATAATCAATCCGACTGCTGCCTTGCAGATAAAAAATCAACTGAAATATTTTATCGAGCAGCTGATGAAAAATTTAGAAGGCGAGAAGGTGGTCCTGGAAGGCTCAGGATTGCCTTATTGCGATGAGGAGGAAAAGAAATGACCAAAGAAGAGGAGATTTTGGAAAAGTTAAAAGAAGTTAAAGACCCTGAGTTCGGACATCCGGTTACTGAGAGGAAGCTGATTGATGAGGTCAAAGTGGAAGAAGGAACAGCAAAAATCCTGTTTCACCTGACTGTTCCTTTCTGCCCGGACGTGTTTGCTCTTTTCATCGGCAGGGAAATCAGGAAGAAAGCCAAAGAGGTAGAGGGGATAAGGAAGGTCGAAATCACGGTCCAGCAGCACACCAAGGCGGATAAGCTGAATGAAATCCTGAAGAAAGAAGAATGAAAAAGCTGGTAGCAGGTAGCTTGTAGCCGGTAGCTAAAACCATAACATAAAAAATAGTGGCGTATTGCACGCCCCTACTCTTATACCCGGGTATAAAGGGTGGAGATAAACTCCTCCCCTACGTGAAACAGGTCAAAAATTGGTTAAATTAAAATTCATTTTTGTCAGCAAGACCAAGGAGCCCTGGATTGTTGAGGGGATCGAGCATTATCAGAAAATGCTTCAGAAGTTTGCGGATTTGGAGTTCGTAACAGTTAGAGACGAGAAAGTTACCGAGCACTTATCCGAGAAAATGGTTTTGGAAAAAGAAGGGGAGAGGGTTTCTAAATTGCTGGATAAAAGTTGCTTCTCAATCATTCTGGATTCCAATGGGAGGATGTTTTCAACTGATGAACTGTCAGAGTTTTTCAGTCAGAAAATGAATTCTGGATATAATGATTTTGTTTTTGTCACTGGTTCCACATTAGGTCTGTCATCAGAGGTGATGAATTCTGCTGACTTCAGTTTATCTCTATCGAAGATGACTTTTCCTCATCAACTGGTCAGGATTATTCTTCTGGAGCAGGTTTACCGAGCGTTCTCGATTATAGGGGGAAGGAAATATCATAAATAGTAGACAGTATGTAGTAGACAGTAGACAGGGGAAAAACGAATAAAAAAAATCCCGCCCGTAGGGCGGGATTTTTTCTGATTTATGTCACGAAACTAAAATCACCAGGCGCATCCAGGTTTTGGCGCTGGACCGCCCTTGAAGAGGTAGTTGATCAAGTAAATCGCGTCAGCCACCCTTATGTCGCAGCTGGCATCCACATCTGCAGCCACAAGCGGATAAGGATCGGGTCCGTTCTTAAACAGGTAGTTAATCAAATAGATCACATCGGAAACATTGACATTCATGTTATGATCTGTATCACCTGGTTTGTAGGCAGTTATAGGGATAACTGCCTTGACGAATATCGGGGTGTATCCTTTAGGCTCAGAGGTTACAAAGGTCAAGCGGTCGTTTGGCGGGAAAAAGGTTGAGTCGACAGTTACCGTGCCGGTGTCTGAAGTTATCCTGAAGCATAAAGTCGCTAAATATCCTCTGCCCGGAGGTATATATTCCTCTTTTACCGGAATAGCGCCTATCAGAATCTTGTGTTGAGTAATAAGGCTTTCATTTACCGGATGGTATTCCAGAGAATCGACCCGGCTGTCCCGGAACGAGACAGAATCATAAGTTAGGGGACCGGAAAATAAGAAAGGAGCAGATATTCCCGCAATAGAATCGTCGTTGAAAAAGTTTACATGGATGAATGCCAGACCTGGACCGCTGGGTAGGGGATAGAAAAGGCCGTTATGGCTGGTAGTGAAATATACGGTATCGGGAACCCCCGGGTCCTGGGCATAAGCCGAAGAAAACAAGAAAATTACCCCCAATAGCAAAATCAGAAAGAAAACTAACTTTTCTCCCTTCATTTGGAACCTCCTGTTCATGATTTTTTTCCGTCTATGGATTCAAAAGTTA
This sequence comes from Terriglobales bacterium, assembly GCA_035543035.1. Classification (GTDB taxonomy): domain Bacteria; phylum Zixibacteria; class MSB-5A5; order MSB-5A5; family RBG-16-43-9; genus RBG-16-43-9. The sequence goes on from DATKKH010000241.1 coordinate 7,384, forward strand.
AAAGAACAAATGTCCCAGAATCTGGATTTCTGGGATTATAAATCTGCTTTTCAGCAAAATAAACTGAAAGGCGATTTTTGTCAAGCTAATTCTATAAAAGCGGTTTGAAAGTTTTTTTTGCCTACTTAAATTTTTACTTGACAAATTTAGTCCTGCTTCATATTCTATTGCTGTCTTTAAGGTTGGGATTTTCAGACTAAACCATAATACAAGCTAATAAGGGATTTCCTGAGTGAGGAAGAAGATCATCATATGCGGGGCGTTTTTTTTGATTCTGGCATGCATTGCCGGGTGCACAAAAAATAAATTCAAGCTTACCCGCTCGGAACCCACTGACATGCCTTATTATAACCCGGTAAACGATACCTGCTTCATCTGCCATAACGTCTCCACTTTAAAAAAGACGATCACCACTTCTCTAGGCGTGGAGGCTATTCCCCTCTATGTGAACCGCGATAAGTTTGCCCGTTCCTTGCACCGCGGCCAGAACTGCCAGGATTGCCATACAGACATTGTCCTTCATAAAGGTCATCCGGACGTGCCCAAGACTTATGGCGGCTGGGCTAATTTCAGCGCTGAGACCTCTACGGACAGTACTGACATGATCCCGACTAGAAATTATACCACAGCAGCAGCGATAGCCTGCCCAAAATGTCACCAAAGATCAAGCTTTTTTAGCAGCCAGCATTACTTGATCGGAAAGATCAAAGCTTCTCATTCTGAGCCAATGGGGGGGATTCAGATAGGCAGAGATTACGACAAAGCCAAATGCGGAAAATGTCACCTCACCTGCGCAACCTGCCATTTCAAGGGGACGAGGATACAGAAACTCCAGGACGACGTAACCATTTCCTGGGGTCACCTGCTAAATGGCGGATCGCAAACGCAGGCAAATGATATGACTACCTGGTCAATCGACTGGACAACTAATGTGGAGTCGCATGATTTCGCAATTGCCGAGGATTTGGAGGGCTCAAACGATTTATGCAGGATGTGTCACACCGGATATTACACAGCTTACAATACCAAAGGTTATTATCATCCGGACAGTTTGCCCTATTTCGATACCCTGGTCACTCAAAGTATCCAGAACTATCCTAAGTTTGAGGAATGGGAGTTTCTGAGTGGGAATATCTCAGTGATGACCGGAACAAACCCTGCTCTGGACTCGATATATTCTGAAGTAATAAATCAACCCCATTCATCCAGGCTATGCCTTGACTGTCACTCAAGCATTCACTCTTTGAGTCGTATTAGGTGCCTCGATTGCCATTCTGATAAGCAGTTTTCCCCAGGCAGTCTACACGGAGATGTGGGTTGCGAGGCCTGCCATGATGCAACAATGAAGACGTTCAGAGTAACCTACTCGAAGTTCCCCCCAGCAGATACAGTCAGGGCAGGGGCAGTCAGGGATAACCAAGTCATTGATTGGCGCTCACACATGATTATCAGACCGGCGAATATACCCAGCTTCTGTATTTACAAATGTCATAATTCGGCTGGCCAGAGTGCAGTAGGTGCTCCTATTGACTTCGAGATAAGAGAAATTCATAGTGGCGGAGATAAATGAGGGGAGTATGAGGCAAAGGATTGTTATAGTTTTATTACTGAGTTTAGCAATTTTCAGGTTTGGTAGAGCAGTCGAACTAAAAAGCAACATCTCTACCTATTTTAACTCCTACCAGACTGAGGATTTGTATACACAAGAGAAGACTGATTTTCTTAGAGCCTACCAGAGTTTTCAGTTCGATTTGAACCAGATAGGGACAAAGGACCTTTCCTTTCATACTTATTTCCGCTCGACTACGGATTTTTCACATAAAAGCTCAACTGATCCATCCACAAGGATTTATAATGCTTACATTGACTGGAAAAACATCAAAAAAATCCTGGATCTGAAATTAGGCCGTCAGTTTCTCTTTGCTGGAGTAGGAAACGGAACAATGGATGGTTTCAGGTTCGATCTCAAGCCAAAAAAATATAAAGTTCAGCTGACCGGATACCTCGGTTTCCAACTGCCTGAAGACCAGTGGACAAAAATTGATTCCTGGAATAAGAGCCATATCTTCGGCGGGGAAATAGGGACGACTTATCTCAAAGATACCAGGTTTGCAGTCAGCTACGTTAGAAAAGAGCGGGGGACAGGCCCGGAGCAGAATCTGGTCGGGGCAAATTTGACTCACCAGCACTGCAAGCTTACCTTATTCAGCCAGTTCTATTACGATCTGGTCTACAAGAAAGCTCAGAATTTCACACTCCGGGGAGATGGCACCGGATTGGTCAAAGGACTTTACCTGGCTGCAGAATACCAGTACCGCAGGCCCAGCATTTATGCCAATTCTATTTTCAGCGTATTTAAGCAGGACACTTATTCCATTCTGAGATTCGACGGAGCTTATCAGGTAGTGAAGAATTTCAAATTCTCGTCCGAATATGATCTCACCCTGCATGAATCAGGCAATTCTACCCGGTTCGGGTTCGGGTTCGAATATTCATACGTGGCTCTGGGGATGTATTTAAGAAGAGGATATGGAGGCGAAAGCAATGGGGTTTATGGAAGACTCCTACTTACCCTGAATAAAAGCTTCGCCTTTTCAGCCAGCGCCGATTACGGCAGATATAAGATCGACGAGGAACAGGAAAGCAAAGACGATATTTTTGCACTTGCCTCCAGAGTGGAATGGGAGCCGGTGAGAAATCTGCGGTTTGCTGTGGAATTACAGGACCTGAGAAATAAAATTTCAAGCTATGATCTGAGATTGCAGGGGAAAGCAAGCTACCGGTTCAGTCTATCTTCCGGGAAAAAGGGCGAAAAAATCGTTCCAGCCGGGGCAGTAAAGAAGTCGTGATTTAAAGAGGGAAGTATGAGGTTGTCAAATAAATCCTTAAGTTTAATCCTGGCAGGTATCGTTTTCGGTCTGATCCTGTTGCCAGCCATTTTTGCCACATTGGAAATACCCAAAAGCGATATCATCTTCTCTCATAAAAAGCACGCAGATCAGCCCTGCATAAACTGCCACGACAATATCGAGCAGAGCGACAAGTCGGAGGACAAGAACCTTCCGACCATGGATATCTGCACCCAGTGTCACGATGGCACGACTTTGCCGAATGAATGCTCGGTTTGTCACCGGGACAAAGAGAACCCCCAGGCACTAGTCAATCCAAAGCGGGATTTCATTTTCTCCCACAAGAAACATCTGGAAAGAAAAACCGATTGCGTTAACTGCCACGGGGAGGTTGCCCAGGAGGAAAAGCTTACCTCCAAAAATATGCCGGATATGGCTAAATGCTTTGAGTGTCACGAGGGAACCAGGGTTCCCAACCAGTGCGATCTGTGTCACGCTGCGATGAAATTGAGGAGATATCACCCGAATGACTGGCTGCACTCTCACCAGTATCAATTGACCACCAAAACCGAGAAATGTGTCCAGTGCCACCAGAATACCAATATGTGCCAGACCTGCCATCAGGGCGATAACC
>DATKKH010000242.1:0-2955 GCA_035543035.1 Terriglobales bacterium
GCGGTCTCCCTCACCGATTACAATTCTGAAGATTATAAACATCCAGCCGAGTTTATCCGAAGGCTGGCGAAATTCGTTTTGAAAAAGGGAATACCTAAAGATACCCTGCTGAATGTGAACATTACTCCACACAGGAAGCCAGTGACTAAATACAAAATCACCCGCCTGGGCAGAAGAGTCTACAAAGACGTGGTAGTGGAGAAAATCGACCCGCGAGGGAAAAAATATTTCTGGATAGCCGGACAGGCAATCGTCTCCGAAGGCGGGAAGGACTCGGACTTCCTAGCCATCGAGAAAGGATATGTCTCCATTACCCCTCTGCATCTTGACTGGACGAATTATAAAACCATCGAAGAAATGAGGGGCTGGAAAATATTCTAGAAGATTTCCGTAGGGGCACGTTGCAACGTGCCCCTACAACTTCGCAGTGCGACCCAGCTAGTCCCGCCAAAGGCGGGATCAGGGTCGCCTGTTTTATTGAAGATTTTACTTGACTTTTCCCTTTTAATCACGTAGATATGTTTTGTCAACTTTAGGGCGCGGCTTGGCGCTGACCCGGCAGCCCCCGCAAACGGGGGCAGCATTGATTTCAAGACGGGGAAGACCCTCTTTTCATCTGCACGGACTTCGCTCGAAGCACAAACCCTTTCAACAAAACACTTAACTCCAAAGGAGGAGAGAGTGAGTAACAATAAGTTATACGTAGGCAACCTGAGCTACCAGACAGCCGAAGAGAAGCTCAGGGAAGTTTTCGGAGCCTACGGAACTGTCAGTTCCGTCACCATAATCGAAGGAAAAGGATTCGGGTTTGTGGAGATGGAATCCGGCGAAGCAGCCACGGCAGCCAAAGAAGCCCTGGATGGAACGGAGCTGGACGGCCGCAACATCAAAGTGGACGAAGCGCGTCCCAGACCGAAGAGAAGCGGCGGAGGAGGTGGAGGCTTCGGCGGCGGAGGTGGCAGGGGAAGAGACCGGGATTTCCGCAGAAGAGGTCCCAGGTATTAATCTCGACTGAACCAGGGTCGGTCTGCTTAGGTGCAGGCCGACCTTTTTATTTTCAGAAATGTATATGATTTGTGGTCGCTCGATTCACTGAGCCAGAATGATACGTCAGACATTCCTGTGGCTACGAGCCAGCCACCTATAGGGCACCAGGCTTCGCTCTCTGACTATGAAGGAACAGACAAGGATGTCTGTTCTACCAAAACAAATGCCCAATAAATTGGGCAACTACAAAACGAATAGAGGTACTTATGCCGTTTCCAAGAAAAAGATGGATTGAGATTGCAAAAGCCAGAGGACTGGAGCGAGTACAAGTCAAGTTAATCAGGAAAATAGGTAAATGTCCGCATGAGAAAGGGGAGGTTTTTGTCTACGTTCATCCAAACTGCAGGCCTGAAGGCTTGTGCGGAGCAGCAGCGATATCGTTAGAGCCTTTTGTTATGAGATGCTCAGCTAAAATCCCCTCCTCGGAAAAAGATAATCCCAAGATCTATCGCATTCACTGTCCTTCGAAAAAAGGAACAATCTGGGAGATTAAAAGAATAAAGTAAGTCCAGGTCTTATCGTCTGGAGGATGATTTTTGATGCAGGGACAGAACATCGTTCTGTCCGTTTCTTTAAATGGATTTGATTCGAAAGTGAATGAAGAAAAGCTATTTTTCTATTGACTTTCACAAAAAAAAATATAAGATACCTGAGTTAATGGGATGAAACGGGGCGTGGCTCAGCCTGGTAGAGCACTTGGTTCGGGACCAAGGTGTCGCTGGTTCAAATCCAGTCGCCCCGAATAGTTGATATAGAATGAGAAGCAAAAATAACAATCAGGGGTAAAAGGGAGCCGATAAATGAAGTTAAAAGAACCGAAAAAGGAAGGCAAAAAGATTTTCGTTGGAATAATTGGAGCAGGGACTTGCTCAAAGAAAATCTGCAATACAGCAGAGGAAGTTGGTAAGTATATCGCCAAAGCAGGTGCAACCCTGGTCTGCGGAGGATTAGGCGGAGTGATGGAGGGTGCGGCCAAAGGAGCCAGGGAAAACGGTGGAGTGACCATAGGGATAATCCCCGGTGAAAAAAGAGAGGATGCCAATCCATATATCGATTTTCCCATAGTAACCGGATTCGGCGAAGGCAGAAACCTGATGGTAATACGCAGCTCGGATGTAATCATAGCCTTGCCCGGGAAATACGGGACCTTATCCGAATTAGCTTTCTGCCTTAAGCTGGAAAAACCGGTGATCAGCCTGGGAACCTGGGACGTCTCGGAGAGAATCATCAAGGCCAAGGACGCCAAAGAAGCAGTTAAGTTAGCCCTGGATCAAATCGATTAAAGATGAGCCCGGATAAAGTTGCCGCTCACATAATAATCTCTGGATTGGTCCAGGGAGTGGGATTTCGATATTTCATCTACCGGAAAGCAGGGGAATATAATCTCAAAGGATACGTCAGGAACCTGTATAACGAGGATGTAGAGATCGAAGTGGAGGGGGATAAGGGGATGATACTTGATTTCATTAAAGATTTGAAAATCGGCCCCAGATCTGCGCACGTTACCGGAGTTCAGATCGAGTGGACCGAGTATCAGAATAGTTTTCCGGATTTCCAGATAAAATTCTAAGGACCGGTCATTCAAGGAGAGAAGATGCCTCAGGATTTAAAAAAACTGATCAGAAGCGTCAGAGATTATCCCAAGAAAGGAGTGGTTTTCAGGGATATCACCACATTGCTCAAAAACGGAAAAGCATTCAAAAAATCGGTTGACCTACTGTATAAAAAATACGAGAACAAAAAAATCGATCTGGTAGTAGCAGTCGAATCAAGAGGTTTTATTCTGGGAGGAGCTTTAGCTAACCGATTAGGAGTTGGTTTTGTGCCGGTCCGCAAATTCGGGAAATTACCAGCTGACAGAATCGAACAAAAATATGACCTGGAGTACGGAACAGATTCACTCGAGAT
>DATKKH010000243.1:0-9933 GCA_035543035.1 Terriglobales bacterium
TGTGAACCACTGGTCATCATTCACAAACTTATGACTTGACATAAGTTATTCACAAATCTATCTTTCTTTTTGACATTGAATCTCGTCTGATTGCGAGTTGTGTGCGTGATGTATATTATTACAATATAACAATATGCTCACAATAAGAATTGAGAATATTTCAGTAACGTACTGGCTCTGGAAATGGAGTGAAAATGACTTCAAAAAACCCATTTCCTTTGCCATTGAAAATGCACGAGTTGAGTTCAAGTTTATAAAAGTGGGTTCCATGGAAAAGGATAGGCAAGTAGCTATGAACGGGGAAGTAAGAATATTCCTGGACTCTCCTTCACAGCAATTGCTGAAAGGTCTGTCGACTATCGATGGAACATATACTCAGGAGGCAGCAACATATATTCACAAAATAGCTGAAGAGTGTGTTCGCAGATTAGGAATATACAGCAGGTGGGCACTCGGTCTGAATTGGATCATCAGTGAGATTTCAGGCATTGAAATTGAAGATTTGTTTGGTGAACAGACCTTTGGCATACCTAATGTAACATGGACATTAGATGGTAAAGAATATAAAGAGTTCAAGCCACGCCTGAGGAAAAAACGATCAAGAATAAACCCCATGTTCAAGAGCAAAAATCTCTTGACTCCCTCTAAATGGCAAGAATTGCAGAGATTCATTTCAAGAAATCCATTGCCCAGCAACGAGATTGTAGAGTTGCTACGGATCCGAACTAGGGCAGCTTGGCATGAAAAAAGAGTCTCGACATTAGAAACCGTGGCACTGATCGAGGTAGTAATAAGGCATAAAATACAAAGAATCGCTATGGAAAAGGGAATAAGCAAGAAAAAAATAGAAAACATTGAAGACGACGTAACATTATCCGTTTTACTGAATTTATTACTTCCAATGTTCCTGAACAAATATGAGAATCAAAAATACTGGAAATACATAAATGACCTAGATAATTTAAGAAAGCTAAGAAATCAGATCATGCATAAGAATATCCCAGAAGAAAAGTTGGATACCGAAAAAGTGTACAGAGGTGTTGTGGCAGCAATCAAAATTGTTTCATTCCTTGAAAGAAAATTCCCTGATTAAAAACTTAAGTAATTGTCAACCTGTTTCTTATTTATTGGCATGCTTTCGGGTTGCTTGTCATCACTGGTGTCTATGACTATCAAAACGCAATCAGGAAGAGAAGAGGGGTCTCGCACTACCAAGAAATTCACCCCAGCGCCTCTTTTATCCCGTTAATCACGAACTGCACCGAAAGCGCTAGAATCAAAAGCCCGATTATGCGGGTGATGACTTTCATTCCTATGGGCTTGAGAAATTTGAGGATTAAATCCGATCTCAAGAGGATGAAAAGTGAAACCAGGTAGACTAGAACCGTGGATAAAATGAAAAGAGCTTTATAAAAGTAAAACTCCTTTCCGAGAATACCAAATCTTTCAGGATGGTTAAAAAGTATCATGCCGGTTAAGATCGAAGCAGGTCCCGTATGCAATGGAATTGCCAAAGGCACGATGGTGATATTCTCTTTTTCCTCAGCTTTATCTTCTTCCTGGTATTCAGTCCTGGTTTTATGGCCGAATAACATCTCGACTCCGACGATGGCAAGCAGAATCCCTCCGGCAATGGAGAAGGAATACATCTTTATCCCCAGGTACGCGAAGATGTAATTCCCGAAGATCACGAAAAGGAGCTGGACCAGAAGAGCAATCCCGATCGCTTTTTTAGCCATATCTTTTCTTTCTCTTTGCTCAAATCTCTGGGTCAGGGAAAGAAAGATCGGGACGTTGTTGATAACGTCCACCACTAAAAAAATGGAGATGAAAACTGTGAGAAAATAGTTAATAAGGTTCATATTTGTTTCCGCGTAGGGGCGGAGTTCAACTCCGCCCCAGTATTGTAATTTCTGACCCTCCCTTTATCCCTCCCTATAAGGGAGGGAAATATAGGATTCACCCTCACCCTACCCTCTCCCATCAAGGGAGAGGTGAAAATTCATCCCTCGCTACTCACTCCTCGCTACGGTTTTTTCCGGCTTTACATGTCTGTAGATGTAAAATGAAATTCCCAAAACTACAATGGCAACGATTATGACGTCAGCTCCTCGGAAATACCCTTTTATGCTCTGCCAGTTTTCTCCCAATATTTTTCCGATATAAGCTAAAATAAAACACCAAGGCAAAGAGCCAAGGAAAGTGTAAATTACGAATCGGGGGAAATTCATCTTAGCAATGCCGGCTGGCAATGAGATGAAAGTCCTTATTACTGGTAGCAAGCGTGAGAAAAATATTGCCCAATCCCCGTATTTTTTGAACCATCTTTCTGCAGTATCCAGATCTCTTTTGGAAAGCAGGACATATTTACCGAATCTTTCGATGAAAGGTCTTCCGCCCCACACACCGGCCCAGTAAGCAGCCACAGAGCCGAGCAGACAGCCGAATGCTCCAGCCACCGAGACCCAGAAAAGTGAAAACCTGCCAGTGAAAACCAGATATCCGGCAAAAGGCATGATTATCTCAGAAGGTAAAGGCATGCATGCAGATTCTATCCCCATGGTAAAGACTATTCCCCAGTATCCTAAAGAGGAGATCGTATCCATTACCCATCTTCCAACCGGCTGGATTATGCTTTCAAACATTTTCTCCTGCTTTTTTGCTGATCCTTATCTTTTGAAGACGATGTCCCTGTTTTTCCATTATCTGGAAATTCATTCCGAAAAGCTTTATCTTCTCGTCTGCCAGAGGTATCCTTCCCAGGGTATTTATCAGAAGTCCGGTCAAGGTCTCGAATTTTTCTTCCGGGAGAGAAAGCTTGAGCTTCTCATTTAACTCTCCCAGAGGAAAAGAGCCCCGGACAACTGCAGAGCCGTCCGGGAGAAGCTCTATCTCTTTTCTTTCCTCATCATACTCGTCCTCTATCTCGCCCACAATCTCCTCGATTATATCTTCCAAAGTGATAAGCCCGGCAGTCCCTCCGAATTCGTCTAAGACTATAGCCATTTGCATCCTTCTTTTTTGAAACTCTCTTAAAAGCTCGCTTATTTTCATCGAGTCAGGCACAAAATAAGGTTTTCGGATGATATCCTCAAGAATAATCAGGTCGCTGTTCTGCAGAATATTTATCACGTCCTTGGCGTGGATTAACCCGACGACATTATCCAGAGATTCCCGGAATACTGGCAAACGGGAATAACCCTCCTCAGTAACTGTCCTCAGAACCGTATTCTGATCCGAGCCGATTTCCAAGCCCACTACTTCGGTTCGGGGAGTCATTGCCCTTTTTACGGTGGTATCGGTGAATTCAAAGACACTGTGGATAATCTCTGCTTCGGTTTTTTCGAAAATACCTTTTGCCCTTCCCTCGGTGACTATGTATTTCACCTCTTCTTCAGAAATGAATGGAGGCTCTTTAGGCGTTTTTCCCACGATCAGAGTCATAATCGTCCTGGTGGTGAAAGACAAGAGCTTTACGAATATAAAGGAGATTTTCGAAAGAAAACGGATCGGTCCTGCTATCCTCAGGGCGACTTTTTCCGAGTATGTCAGAGCAAAATATTTGGGGACAAGCTCGCCTATGACCAGGGAAAGACAAGCTATTCCAATAACTACGATGCCGATGGATATAGATTCACTCCACTTTTCAGCGAATTCAAAAGGTAGTTTTTTTATTAAAGGGATCAGGAGATCGACTATTTTGGCACCCCCAACTACTGAGGCTAAGGTGCCGACTAAGGTAATCCCGATCTGGGCTGTAGCTAAAAACTTCTCCGGCTCCGATTGAAGCTTCTGGACTAAGAGTGCCTTCTTATTTCCGGAATCGAGCAGCTCCTTGACCCGGCTTTTTCTCAAAGTGATCAAGGAGATCTCGGAGCCGGAGAAAAAACCGTTAGCTAAGATCAGGACAAGAATTAAAATTATCTGTATCCAGTAACTTTGCATAAGAACGTAGCGTTGCCACTCCTGTGGCAACGATGAAACGTCCTCACAGGAGTGAGGACGCTACAATTCATCCCTCAGTCGAGAAAGAGGAAAATCTCAAACCGGACTTTAAGATTTACATCCCAAAAAAGAATATTCAAGACTCTGCGTTCAAAAAAGCGGCGAAAAACCTTTTTCACCACTTGAAAAAAACATTTTCATCTTAAGCCTTTGGCTAAATTCTCCAGCCTGGAAATCCTTTGCTCCAATGGAGGGTGCGTGCTGAAAAGGCTGGTAAGGCCTCCTCCGGTCAGGGGATTCACGATGAAAAGGTGCGCGGTGGAAGGGTTTGCCTGCATCGGAACTCTCTGGGAGGCATAAGACAGCTTTTTCAATGCTCCGGCTAAAGCCAAGGGCTTGTGGCATATCTTTGCCCCGCTTTCGTCTGCCTGGTATTCCCTGGAACGGGAGATAGCCAGCTGAATCAAAAGTGCAGCAATCGGTGCTATGATTGCCATAAAAAGGAGACCAAGTCCTCCTCCCCTGTTTTCATCATCTCTGCCCCCTCCGAAAATTGCAGCGAATTGTGCCATCTGGGCCAGCATGCTGATTGCGCCGGCAACAGTTGCCACGATCGAGCTGATGAGTATATCCCGGTTTTTTATATGCGACATCTCGTGCGAGATTACTCCTTCCAATTCATCCTCGCTTAAAATCCTGAGGATGCCGGAGGTGACTGCAACTACCGCATGCTCCGGATTCCTTCCTGTGGCAAAAGCATTGGGCGAGTCCGTGGGGATGATATATACTTTCGGCATAGGCAGACCTGCCTGTGAGGCTATCCGTCTCACGATTTGGAATAAGCCCGGATTATCGGACTCCTCGATTTTTTGAGCCCGGTACATAGCCAGCACGATCTTATCCGAAAACCAATAGCTCCCTAAATTGAAAATCGCCGCAAACACCAGGGCAATTATCATCCCGGAATTTCCGCCCAAAATCCTGCCGATGAATATCAGAAGCAGGGTTAAAAGGGTCAGAAAAAATGCGGTTTTAAGTGTATTCATTTTTAACCTCCATCTAAGATAAGTTTATGATTTTCGAAAACCAAAGTCAAGTGTTTTTACCATAACCCTTATATACGGAGTTTTTCAAGAGTCTGTCAATAATTTCATTTTCATTCAATGAGAAGAAACTCTGACACGGGTTAAGCTTCTGTCAGAGCACAATAAAGTTTGTCTTCCTGCAGATAGAAGATATTGTGAACTTCTGACTTGGAACAAATCTGAAGATTATTGTTATGCCTTAGAGTGACTGAAGATAAGTGGATAAATTAGTCTCGTCATCGACCAGCCCAAGTTTCCTGCGGATGATCTCGCGGTGTTTGTGGACGGTTTTCAAAGCCATGTTTAAAACCTCGGCGATCTCCTTTGAGCTCATCCCGTTTTTTATCAAACGGCAGACTTCAAGCTCTCTGGGCGTGAGCTGGGCAAATTTGTCCTTGACCGTATCTATAAAAGGAGAAATTATCTCCCTCAGATCTTTTTCCAGCGCCTGGAACGTCTTGGCATGCGTTTTAGGTGACTGGTCCCTGAGCCTGAGCAGATTCGGAAGTATGGCCTGTTCCACATTAGTGACTATCTGTTTTTTCAGCTGGTTTTTCTCTGCTTCGATATGAGCTAAGACTTCCTGCAGAGTAATGTTCTTCTTTTCCAAAGCTTCTCTTTCAGCTTTGAGCTCCTGCGCGGTCTGCCTGACCAGGTCCTCGGCTTTCTTTCGCTCGGTGATATCAACCGAAATCCCGCCGAGAAGCGGAGGCTGCCCCTTTCTGGGAATGGGGAATTTGTAAGTGAGATAGTCGATCTTTTTGCCTTCGGTTTCCAGAGTCTCGACAAACTCCATAGTCTGACCGGTGGAAAGGACCTGCTGATCTCTCTCCCTTACTTTTTGAGCAAGATCAGCCCGGCAGAGATCGAAATCGGTCCTGCCTATAGCTTCCTTTAAGTTCCAGCCGAAAACTTTCTCAGCATATTGATTGATGAACACGAACACGCCGTTCTGTTCCTTAAGATAAGCATATCCAGGAAAGTTTTCCATAAAAAGAGAGAATCGTTTTTCCGAATCGGTCAGCGCTACCTGGGTTTCCTGACGCTCGCGTCGAACCACGAACTCGGCTAATTCCCTCTGGATAGCAGGAACCAGACGGGCCATTTTGTCTTTCATGATATAATCGTGAGCCCCTGCCCTCATTACCTCCACTGCAGTTTCCTCTCCCATTTTTCCGGAGATGACGATGAAAGGAAGGTCGATTCTGCTTTCTTTGAGAACCCGGAGAGCATCCAGTCCGGAAAATTTGGGCAAAACATAATCGGAGATGACCAGATCCCATTCCTGTTCTTTTAGGGCTGCAGACATCTCCTCTGCAGTTTCGACCCTTTTAGAAACCGGCTCATACCCTCCTTTTTCGAGTTCCCGGAGAAGCAGGAACGCATCGTCTTCTGAGTCCTCGATTATAAGAATCCGCAGTGAAATGCTCATTCACACCCCCTGTCTCCAGGGGGAGGAACGTTTAAAACCAGCCAATACATCCCTAATTTGTGAACCGCATCGTAGAACTTATTGAAGTCGACCGGCTTGCGAAGGTAGCTGTTTGCTCCAAATTTATATCCATTTATGACATCTATTTCCTCTTTGGACGAGGTCAGGATAACTACCGGGATCAGCTTTGTGGGCCCGTTTGAACGGATACGTTTCAATACCTCCATACCGTCAATTTTGGGCAGCTTCAAGTCCAAAAGAATAACCGCAGGCAAATCTTCAGGATCTCTTCCAGCGTATGCGCCTGTGCAAAAAAGATAATCCAGAGCTTCAGCCCCGTCTTTCACCACGACCACCGGATTCAGGATATTACTTTTCTGGAACGCCCTCAGTGTCAGATCCACATCATCCGGGTTATCCTCAACCAGTAAAATAGCTCTCTTCTTTACCAATTTTTACCTCCTTGAATTTATTCCAGAGTAAAATAGAACGTCGCTCCTTTATCCACCTCTCCTTCAGCCCAGATCCTGCCCCCATGCCGGTCTATAACCCGCTTGACAATTGCCAGCCCAATGCCGTTGCCGGAAAACTCCTCCACCGAATGAAGTCTCTGGAACGGGATAAACATCTTGTTTACATATTTCATATCGAACCCCACGCCGTTGTCCTTGACAAAAAAGGTCTTTCTGCCGTCCGCCTGGGTGGTGCCGAACTCGATTTTTCCTGATGGTTTTTTGGAAGTGAACTTCCAGGCATTCCCTATCAGGTTTTCGAGAAGCTGGCGTAAAAGCAAGGGATCACCGGATACCTTGAGGTTTTCCTGGATTTTCATCTCCAGCTCGCGTTCAGGCTCGGCGTGTTTCAGCTCATCTACGATTGAACGGGCCTGCTCGCTCAAATTGACCTCCTCGCGCCTCATCTCTTTTCTTACCATCACCGAAAGGTTCAGTAGGTCATCAATCAGCTCTCCCATGCGCTGGGTTCCTGCTCTTATCCTTCTAAGATAATTCTGGCCTTTATCATCCAGCTTATCAGCATAATCTTCAAGCAATGCATGACTGAACCCGTCAATATTTCGGAGAGGAGCGCGCAGATCGTGGGAGACAGAATAGCTGAACGCTTCCAGCTCCTTGTTGGATGAAGCAAGTTCGGCTTCATGTTGTTTTAGATGCTCATTCAGTGCTTTTATCTCCTCTTCTCTCTTTTTGCGCTCGGTGATGTCCTGTCCCTGCGCGATGGTAGCAACGATAGTTTTACCGTCTTCTGCAAAAATGTTGGCTGAGTTCCAGAGTGCTATCCTAATCTCTCCGTCCTTGCGCAAAATCGGAACTTCCACTACATCCCAGTATTCGCCACTCAGGGTCTGCCTGATTTTTCCTAAGGATTCCTCTTTACTATCAACCGGGAAAAGGAAACTCAGGTCTTTGCCGATGACTTCTTCACTTTTATACTCGGTCAGATGCTCAAAGGCATGGTTGAAACGCGTGATTTTGGATTTCGTATCCCAGCAGATGATCGGAGCATTGGCATAGTTGAACAGGTTTTCCAGGTATTCGCTGGTCTCTCGTAGAGCATCCTCTACTATTTTTCGCTCAGTGATGTCCTGCCCCTGGGCGATGGTGGCTATGATGGTTTTCCCATCCTCGGCAAAAATGTTGGCTGAATTCCAGAGTACTATCCTAATTTTCCCATCCTTGCGTAGAATCGGAACTTCCACCACATCCCAGTATTCGCCACTCGCGGTCAGGCTGATTTTTCCTAAGGATTCCTCTTTGCTCTCGGCCGGGAATAGGATGCTCAGATCTTTGCCGATAACTTCATCTGCTCTATGATTCGTTAAACGCTCAAAAGCATGATTAAATCGGGTGACCTTGGATTTCGTATCCCAGCAGATAATGGGCGCATTGGCATAGTTGAACAGGTTTTCCAGATAATTGCTTGTTTCACGTAGCGCATCCTGTACTTTCTTGCGCTCGGTGATGTCCCGGTTACTCCCGCGAAGACCGAGATAATTTCCTTTATCGTCAAACACCGGTTGACAGGCGTGATGAATCCAGCGGCTGGTTCCATCTGAACGTATTATGCGGAATTCCACTTCTCCGGTTTTCATCTTTCCCTCTGTCAGTCTGATGTGTTCATCCATAACTGCCAAATCCTCGGGATGAATAATTTCCCGCCTTAACTCTGGATCCTCCAGGAATTCACTTTGCTTATAGCCGGTTGTTCTCTGGCAGGATGGTGAAACATAGAGATATTTCCCCTGTGGATTAGTCCAAAACTCCCAGTCATAGGTGTTATCGGAGACAATTCTGTATTTGGATTCAGACTCGCGCAGAGCATCCACTATCTTCTTGCTCTCGGTGATGTCGCGGAATACCCCCTGTATGATTTTTCTTGTGCCCAGATCAACTACGGATGCCGAGATCAAAACAGTTTTTATGTTTCCTGATTTTGTTACTATGGGCATCTCATCAGCTTTGCCCTGAACCGCAAGATGCTTTTGGAAAATTTCTCTGGCTTTTTCAAGAGCCTCAGGAGGGTGTAATGCCGTCTGATGCAAGCCTATCAATTCAGTCCTTGACCTTTCAAATAATTTTTCCGCTGCCGAATTGCAATCTATAAGCAGTCCGGTCCTTGCATTTGCCCAGACAATAGCATCTTGTGCATTTTCGAAAGCCAGCCTGAATTTCTTTTCGCTGTCCTCCAATTCCTGCCTGGTCCTTTTTCGTTCAGTTACGTCTGTAAAAACACCAATTGCGCCATCCGGCTCTCCGCGGGCATCCAACAGCGGCGTGACATCTCCCAGAAGAGAGATGATCGTGCCGTCGTCGAACACGATGTCCAAACCATAATCCCGCAAACCAACACCGGACGCGGCCACCTGCTGAATCGGCATCTCCGCGGGGGTCAGCTCCTTTCCATCCTTGAACACGCGGTAATGTGCCAGCTTTTCCGGCTCATCACCAGATTTAGATATATTTGTTCCGATCTTGACCCGTAGCAATTCCTCCCCGAACTTGTTACCGGTGATCTTGCGGCACTCCCGGTCATGGGCAATCCAGATCACCGCAGGAGCAACTTCTAATAGAGCCTGCAGATGTGTTGCCTGATCTCTTGCTCGCTCTTCGCTTGATCTAAGAGCCTCCTCTGCTTTTTTGCGCTTCGTGATATCTACAGCGTAGATGCGTATGCGCGAACCTCCGTCAACCGCAATGATCGTCTGAGCATACCATATCCCCTTAATCGCAACTTCATGTTGAATCCACTTCCTTTTGCTGGATTTGATCTCTGTGATCGCTTGTGAAATACCCTTTAGATAGGGATGTTTTAACTTTTTTGCAGGCAAGTCTGGAAAAAGCTTGCTTGATGCTGGGTTCATATAAAGAACCCTTCCTGAAGGGTCTATCTCCATTACCGGCATTGGATTCATTTGAGGGAAAGATGCAAGTTTTTCCACGGATTCCCCTGTTT
>DATKKH010000244.1:0-7237 GCA_035543035.1 Terriglobales bacterium
TGTTCTTGTAGGCGCGGATTATGGCAGGAGAAAGCATCTTCATATACCCTGCTAGGACAATCATATCGACCTGATTTTCATTCAGGATACCAAGTAACCTCTGGTCAAACTCTTCAGGAGTGGCAAACTGCTTATGGCTAAGATGCAGAGCCTGGATATTATGCTTTCTGGCTCTCTCCAGGGCAAAGGCATTGCTGTTATTGCTGATGACTATCTTGATCTGAGCAGACAGCTCACCCTTCTCTATAGCATCAATCAGAGACTGAAGGTTCGTGCCTCCACCTGAACACAGGACTGCTAAGTTTAGTTTCTTCATTTCAGCTTTTATCTTTCAAGATTTTTCTTGTAGGGGCGTATTGCAATACGCCCCTACATTTTTCTCAGGCGAGGCTAATACCTCGAACTACGAAATACTACCTGCGTCGGGTACAGGTCCCGACACTACCTTTCTTTCCTTTATCTACGTCCGACAGAAACGTCGGACGCTACGTTTGCGGGAGACCACGAGGGTCTCCCCTACATTTTTTTCCCTTTCCCTCGGTATGCACCGTACGGTGCATACCCTCGCTACTCACTACTCGCTACTTGCTTTATCCTCTGTCCCATCCTTTGTCCGAACTCATAGCATTTCCTCAATTCCTCTTCATCCGGCCAGAATTTTACGGAAATTCCGGGCTCGAAAATTTCGATTTTCATCTCCTGCAGCATAGTCTCGATATTTTTCACTGCTCCGCCTGACCAGCCAAAAGAGCCGAATGCACCTCCGATTTTATTTTTTGGCTTCAGGCCTCTGAGGTTAACCAGGAACGCGGGAATGTCGGGTAGAAAATCGTTATTCACGGTGGAGGAGCCTACCAGGAGTCCTTTAGCCTCCAGGACCTTGGCAATCACATCATGCTTATCCGAGATCGGAAGCTTGAACAGGCTTGTTTCAACGTTCTCAGCCTTTAAGCCGTCAGCGATTGACAAAGCCATTTTTTCCGTAGCCCCATACATCGAGTCAAAGGCGATTATCACCTCATCCTTCGCCTCTCCCCTTTCCCATTTGAGATAAGCATCTATCATCCGCTGAGGATTTTTCAGGATGAAGCCGTGAGCCGGTGCTGCCATTTTTATTTTCCAGCCTAATTTCTGTGCCTCCCCGATTTTCTTGACCGCAATGGTGCCAAAGGGCATAATAATATTAGCATAATATTTGGCAGCCGCATGCATCAGAATAGATTCCTCGATTTCATCGTCGAACCTTTCGGATGAGGCATAATGCTGCCCCAGGGCATCATTGCAAAGGAGTATTTCGTCTTCTATCAGATGAGTCCACATACTGTCAGGCCAGTGAAGCATAGGAGTCTCCAGAAAAGTCAAGGTCCTTTTTCCCAGACTTATCTTATCTCCGGTTTTGACTAACTGGAAATCCCAGTTAGCAAAATAGTGCTTGAGCAGTCCTTCTTTGCACCTGATATTACAGACCAGTTTCGCTTTGGCCGCAAGACTCATGATTTTGGGAAGCGAGCCGGAATGGTCCATCTCCACGTGATTGGCTATTACGTAATCGATTTTCTGAGGGTCGACGACCTGCTTCATTCGCTCCACCATCTCCCCGGCAAACGGAGGGAAAACCGTATCCACCAGAGCGATTTTCTCGTCGATTATCAGGTAAGCATTATAGGTCGTGCCGTGATGGGTGGAAAAAGTATGGCCGTGAAAATACCTGGTATCCCAGTCCACAGCCCCCACCCAGTAAAGTCCTTCTGCTAATTTGACTGGATTCATTTTTTTCACCTCTATTTCAGTATAAATTTTTTCCGTAGCGCGACCCTTTCAGGGTCGCAATGCGAGGCTAAAAGCCTCGCGCTACGACTACCTGGATTCCCGTCGGGTCACGGACACAATATCAACTCACAAGGGCGGACACATAGGTCCGCCCCTACGATCACAAAATAGGCAGATAATTGTCGATCTCGAACTGGCTCACATGAATCCGGTAGTTATCCCATTCCATCTTCTTATTCGCTATCAGGGATTCGAAAATATGATCGCCCAAGATCTCCTTTGCCAGCTTGCTTTTTTCGAACAGGCTGATAGCCTCTTCCAGGGTTCCCGGCAAACAGCCGATATGCAGTTTTTCTCTTTCCTGGTCCGACATATGGTAAATATCTTTTTCCACTGACGGAAGAAGCTCTAATTTCTCCTCAAGTCCTTTTAAGCCAGATGCAAGCATCAGGGCAAAAGCTAAATATGGATTACAAGCCGGGTCAGGCGAACGTACCTCGATTCTCGTGGCTTTCTCCTTTCCAGGTTTATATTCTGGAATCCTGACTAAAGCCGAACGGTTTCGCGTTCCCCAGGAGACATAGACCGGTGCTTCGTATCCCGGAACCAGCCTTTTGTAAGAGTTGACCCACTGGCTCAAGACTAAAGTGATTTCCTGAATATGTTTGAAAACTCCGGCTATATACTGTTTTGCCATATTGGAAAGATGGTACTTTTTCTCATGCAGGTCAAAGAAGATGTTCTTATCCCCTTTGAAAATGGACTGGTGAGTGTGCATTCCCGAGCCGTTCTCCCCGAACAGGGGCTTGGGCATAAAGGTAGCGTAATAACCCTCCCTTAAAGCCAGTTCTTTGACAGTCAGGCGGTAGAACATCACGAAATCAGCCATAATCAAGGCTTCCTGGTATCTGAGATCGATCTCGTGCTGGGAAGGTGCTACCTCGTGATGGGTGCATTCAACCTGAATCCCCATCTTTTCAAGTGCAGTTGCAGCCGCTTTCCTCATCCTGGTTCCGGGACTGACAGTGCTGTAATCAAAATAACCGCCTACGTCGATCGGCTCCGGCTTATCTTTGGAGGGGAAATAAAAATATTCCATTTCCGGACCGCAGTAAAAGGTCCAGCCTTTCTTTCTGATTTTATCCAGAATTCTTTTCAGAACATTGCGGCTGTCCCCGGCAAAGGGTGAGCCATCCGGATTCAGGACGTCGCAGATCATCAGGCCTACTTTTTCGTCGTTGACCGACCAGGGGAGTATCCTGAAAGTCTGCGGGTCGGGCATCGCCACCAGATCGCTTTCCTCGATCCTGACGAACCCTTCGACTGAGGAGCCGTCAAAACCCTGCCCCTCGTCTAAGATCTGCTCCATCTCCCGCGCAGTGACCGACATCCCTTTTAATGCACCGAGGATATCGGAGAACCACAGCCGGATATAGTTGACGTTGTTTTCCTTGATCAGTTCCAGGACTTCTTTTTTTGATTTCAATTTATTTCCTCCTTTTCTCGAATTATGAGCTGAAGGTTTTCAAAAATTTTGTCTGGCGGGCTGTTCATTCCGATGTAGTTAAGAAGCCCCACCTATGATGAACCAAATCTGTATTTCCTTTTTTTTCTGAGATTTATTTTGTTGGGTCAGTTTTTCTGACCCTGCGCCTGAGTATTCAATTTACCTCCTTTTGACTTTTTGAGTTTAGACATCATAGTACAAGCTTATTTCAAAAGGATGAGGTCTGTTCCTGACCTCGTTATATTCCCGGTTTAATTTGTAATCGATCCAGGCATCCAAAAGGTCCTCGGTGAAAACCCCGCTGGAAAGCAGAAAATCGTTATCCTTCTCCAGGGCATCCAAGGCTTCCTTCAAAGATGAAGGTAAGCTTTTTATCCTGGCTTTCTCCTCTGATGGCAGAAGGAAGATATTCTTATCGATAGGACCAAAGCCGGCTTTGCTCGGATCGATTTTCTTTTTTATACCATCCAGTCCAGCTAATAGTTGTGCTACAACTGCAAGATAGATGTTGCAGGAGGCATCTGCAGGTCGGAATTCCACTCTTTTTTCCATCGGATAATTGTAAGCATATTTAGGTATCCTAATTGCCGCACTTCTATTAGCTAAGGAGTAAAACAGTTTTACCGGAGCCTCAAATCCGGGAACCAGTCTCTTGTAGGAATTGGTGCTGGGATTGGTGAAAGCTAAAAGTGCTGAGCCATGCGTCAGCAGCCCGCCGATATAATACAATGCTGTCTTGCTCAGACCGCCATAACCATTTTTATCATAGAACAGCGGTTTGCCTTTTTTGAAAAGATTCTGGTGAAAATGCATACCATTACCGGCTTCATTATACAGGGGCTTGGGCATAAAGGTTACAGTGTGGTTGTGCTTTTTTGCCACCATCTTGATAAGATATTTAATCCACATGCTCGTGTCCCCGATGTTAGTCAGCTCCACCGGGATTATCTCTATCTCCGATTGACCGGGCCCGCCGACCTCGTGATGGTGATACCTTATCTTGATCCCGCTTTCCTCGATCAGTTTGACCATCTCCGAGCGGACGTTGAAAAGATCATCCAGAGGAGGAATCGCCTCATAACCGCTACGCGGCGGGATTTTATGTCCTAAATTCTTGCCTGCCATCAAACCCGAGTTCCAGTCCGCCTCGTTCGAATCGATGATGTAGGAGGACATGTTGATGTCGTTCTTGTAGCTCACGCTGTCGAAGATGTAGAACTCGAATTCCGGTCCCCACTGGCTTTTGTCGGCGATTCCGCTTTTCAGAAGATATTTCTGGGCTTTCTGGACAAGATATCTCGGCTCTCTGGGAAACAGGCTCAGACTATCTGCCTCTGCCGAGCTGCAGATGAAACTCAAAGTGGGAACTTCCCAGAAAGGATCGAGCTGGGCCGTGGAAACATCCGGAAGCAGAACCATGTCCCCGGCTTCCAGAGATTTGAAGCCCGGAGTGCTGGAGCCGTCATACGGAACCCCGGTTTTGAACATCTTCAGGTTCAACTGGGCTGAAGGAAGTGAGAGATGATGCCACCTGCCGAAAAGATCGCTGTATTTCAGATCGATCATCTGGATCTTTTTCTGCCGGGCAAAAGCAAGAATCTGATTTATGCTTCTAAACAATTTCTCCTCCTGAAAATAAAAAAACTGAACTATCTTATTTTTTATGAGTTCAATTTTAAAGATTGTATATAATATAAAAATTCTGAAAAGTCAATCTATTTGAAAGATCATTTTCTGAAAAATTTCTGAGCTTTGGACATGTTTGGATCGATACACCGTCGCGTCAGTCCGGCTTTAAAGGGACGACGACACTCAGAAAGTCGACGGATTGCTTCACCCCGACAAGCCGGGGCTCGCAATGACTTCTTCAGGTGTCAGTTAGCTATCATTGTTTTCATATTCTTCTTATGTCTCCCCTCTCTCGTCTTACTTGATTTCAGCTTTTCCCAGCAGACCCGGATACAGATTCCGCAGACTTCGTTCTCCAGCCCAACTTTTTTGAGACGTAAAAGACATCCCTGTCTATAATTCTTTTGAGCTTTGAGAAAAGGACATACCTGCAGGCAAAGCTTACAGTCTCCGCATCCTTGGAAAGTTCTCTTGACAGATTTTATCCGATATGGGACGAAGATAGTCGATAGTCGTAAAGTAGGACCATTTTCCGGAGTTATTATCAGACCGGATTTACCTCTCCAACCCAATCCTGACTTTTCAGCAAATGCCCGGTGGGAAACACAAAGATCGTAATATTCTTCCACCTTCCTGACTTTTTGGGTATATCCCTCCACTGTGGCTTGTTCCGTAATCCCTCCAAACTTATCTGCCAAGGCTTGAGAAATCCGGTTGAGGATTTTGTTAATCTTCCCGCAAGCTTCAGCATAGACATTCCAGTCATCTGATTTTGACCCTTTTGAAACCCAGCAATCCGGTATAGATTTGATTTCTTGCGGAGTGTAGAAAACTCCAATCGAAATAGCAGTCAAAGGCTTTTTCGAAGCGAAGGAGGCAAGTTTTCTTTTTAGATAACTTTTCTGAACAGGTAGAAGTTTTACTCTATCCAGTGAAGTAAATCCAATGATCCCCTTTCTTTTTTCAAGTTTACATAGTCTCTGAAATTCTTTTTCGATTTGTTCTTTCATGCAGATCGAGATCAGTCTGAGAAACTTGTAGGGGCGGCACGGCGGGTCGCCCCTACAGAGACAAATTTTTGCTCAGATAGTCTAAGACATTTTCTTGACTTCAGTTTGTAATATCTTACCCGGGGTATCATCCAAAATTTTTAAACTCAGCCGCAGGGCGCTGGACCGTGCTTGAACAAATAGCTAACCAGATAGACTATATCCGACGCATTCACCGCCCCATCTGAATTGGCATCACCAGACTGAAGAGGGGTAGGAGGGAAGCCGTGTTTGAATAAGTAGCTCACCAGATAGACTATGTCCGCAGCGTTGACGTTTCCGCTGGTGTTGGCGTCGCCGCACTTGAAAGCAGCATAGCTGTAATTGAAAGAGCCGGAAGTCGTGGTGACCACTGCGGGAATCATCATTATCTTGCTATAATTCCCCCAGTTATTCACTTTTGACCTGCCTACCTGAAGGCTGTCCAGAACAATCTCCGCAAAGTATTCCGGATTGACTGTGGAATACCCCACAATCGATGCTTTCCACAGGGCTGAATCCGAACCGTTCAGATAAAAGGTCAGATTATCCGGGCTGAAGGAAAGATCAGGCGTAAATTCAACGTAATTAGTACCCAGAACCTCGGGGGGATGTGGAGCCGAGGCCACGTTAACTGGGTAAATCGAATACTGCTGGCCTGGGTCAACCTTGACTGCCGGAAAAAGATTACCTTCTGAATAATAATTGGAGGTATCTGCCCTGGAGTTCGTGAAATAGTTCCAGATCGAAAACTCCCGGAAACCACTGTTCAGGGAGCTCCCGCTTGAAGCCAG
The DNA here is from genome assembly GCA_035543035.1 of Terriglobales bacterium. Taxonomy (GTDB): domain Bacteria; phylum Zixibacteria; class MSB-5A5; order MSB-5A5; family RBG-16-43-9; genus RBG-16-43-9. The sequence goes on from DATKKH010000244.1 coordinate 6,729, forward strand.
GGTAGCATCCGTGGCTGGCAGAACGTTGTCACCCTGCACCTGACCGCATTTGATCCAGATGTTCTTGATTACGTTTGTCCCGAATCTCTTGGACAAATAAAAAGCCCAGACACATGCTGCATAGGCATGAAAATACCGGGGCGTATCGCTGGAATTCAGGGTAAAGGCTTTTAAGGAAAGCCAGGGGTAGTTGTAAAAATAAGGAAGATAATTTACATAATCATTGATGGTCGGATAAACCTGATCCTCCATCCAAACGGCGGTAAGCTCCATCCAATAAGGGTGATAGGCTGAGAACGTATCCGAGGGAACATATTCCATCTCTTCCTCATCGTATCCGAACTGGACTGCGTGAAAAAACTCGTGCGCGGTGGTTACTTTTGGATAATTGTTGTAGTTTCCTCCATACAGACTGTAATCATTTCTTAGCTCAATGAAACTGGTAGCTGCAATATAACCTGGTGGAACGAAATACTCCGGCTGCGTAAAACCAAGATAGCCGAAGTTCA
>DATKKH010000245.1:0-9495 GCA_035543035.1 Terriglobales bacterium
TTTCTCGTTTTGCCCAGGTCCAGAACCGCCTCTAAGTCATTCCCCTCATACCCCTGCCAGGCTTTATCCGAATTGGAGATAGAGCCTCTTTTGGAATCTATCAGCGCCTTATCTCCTCCTGCGGGATAATCCTTGGAATAAGCTGACAGGTACCGAATCCCCTTGACTATGTATGCATTGTAATAATCAGCACTCGATACCGGGCTGGGATTTTTCCCTTTGGCAAAGGCGAATGCTTTTAAAGTGGAAGGCTTGTCAATGCTGAACGGTTCGGAATATACGGGAGAATCATTCGTAGGATCAGTCCCGTCCAGGGTATATCTTATACTTGCTCCAGTCTCGATAGGAACAATGCTAACTGTAGTGGACTTACCTTTCTCTATGATGAAAAAGTCCGGAGATATTTTAGGCGGCGCGCATACCTCAAATCTTTGATAATCGGACTTATCAAAGTTCAGGGTATCGAAAAGAATACTGGCGGGGAAAGTGGCATCATTCTCGTTATCTGCAAGGGTGACCGCCAGGATTTTTATTTTTTCATTCTGAGGCAAAATAATTTCCTTCGTGCCGGGTGGAAGATCGAGCTTACATTTGTAAAGATAAGCGTAGCTGTAAGGGTCATCCTCGCCGTTTTTCAGATGCCGGTGCGTGGTAAAATAAGCCACGTCACCCTTTCTGACGTATCCGGGAGTCAGTCTGGTAAAGTAAATATCTGACCATTCGAAGTCGTATTCCTGCCATTTGTAGCCATACCATTTGCGGTCGTCCCACTGGCCTATAAAACCATCCCATTTGGGGACATCGATTTTAAAAGGCTTGCCATCGAGCCTGAAGTCCCCGGCTGTCTGATCCTCAGTCGAAGCGGCAAGGAAATATACCCGGTTGAATTTCCCTTGAGGCAAGGAAATTGTCTGCCCCTTGCAGGACAGAGCATTCTTTTGACCTTCTTTTTTGGGACCTAGACTGAATAAAATTTCTTCACTGGTTATCGTATCAGGCAGCATTTCGGCTGGCAAGGAGCTTCCAGAACCGTCAAAACTTCCGTCAGTTCTATTTTCATCCGTGCTGATCACGTCTGTATTATAATCGAGCTGAACCGGCTGACACTCCGGCAGGTCTAATTTTTTAACTGGAGAGGCAAGTTTGATTGCAAATGCCTTGATCTGAAAAGGCTTCATATCGAAAACCAGGTTCCCCTTCCAGACTATGGCGCTCCTCAGATACTGTTCCTGCCCGTTTACTTCCTTTGCTGAGGTAATTGGTTTTGTCGCAACCAGGCTGTTATCCTCTGACAAGACCCCCTTGGTCTCCTGGAGCCGGATTATGATCTCATCGCTATTCTCAGCCATTTTAAGAGCAGTAACTGCTATGTCCGGGTTACTCAGATGCAGGAACGAAAAAGATTTTCCTAAGAAACCTTTGTGAGCGGCAGTCTGAAATGCAATTAATGGCTGATTTAATCTTGCTCCCTCCCAGTTCGAATTTCCTTCTCTCCAATCTCCTTTGTGGCCGTAAAGGGCAAAACGAATCTGGTGCTTGCCAACATCCTGAAAGGCTTGATCTTTGTAATCGTTTCTTACGCCGGGTGTATAAAGGAGCGTGAGACGCAGGACATTGTCAGCTGGCTTATCCGAGCCGAACTTGCAATCTTCCAGGACTGAGACACCATAACCTCCGGCCGAGTCCGTTAAATCGAACCACTCATGCGATGGCACCTCGAATTTCTTAGGGTCATTATTACCTCTTTGGACAACCCCCACTCCTGGATTGTATGTTGCTAGACGATTCGAGACCGCAAGTGGAAATGTGGCTTTGAGAGAGGACTCCTTGGTGAACCAGTCTATCTTATTGTCGAATACGATCTGATCTGCGCCTCCTCCTGCTGACAAGCGGATAAACTGAACGAATTTTGAGTCGAGGGATTCGCGTTCCACTTCCAGAGACACCCGTGCCGGACCAGACTCTACTATACGAATTGAGGCAGGACCTTCGACATACCCTGCGGGAGGATTTTGCCTGTCGCTCCAGTCCATATTCCAGGCAGGCCATTGTTGCGGTTTTTCATGCAGGAAAGCAAGTCTTGCTGGCTCGGACAAAAGCTTACGGCCAGCGGTCTTATCATAGATTATCTCGACATCTCCGGAAGAATCCACTTTAACGACATATTTCGAATTTTCCAGCGACGTATTCGAGATTTTCAATCCAGTTTTCAGTTTGCAGCCTGTTTTTGAGGGGCGAACATCATAAGTCTTAAATCCTAAAGAAGGAACATTCGCTAGGAACAGGATCGAAATTCTGTTTCCATCAATCCTGGTAATCTGAGACGGAACCTCACGCAATTTTGGATCAAAAACCTGTATCGACTTTAGCGGGGTAGAGAAAATTATTTGGGCTTCGACTACATCTTCCCGTTCAATGGATAAAGGATTGAATACCACCAGAGGAATTCCTTTTACCTCGGTATCCAGACCTCTGGCGACTGAGCCAACTGCATCCGAAAGGACATTGCTGAATTGATTGGCAGCCAGCAATTCATCGTTCCAGGAATATTCATAAGCTCTTGGAACACAGGTGCCAGCTAAAATGTCATGGAACTGCCCGCCTAAAACCAGACGCCAGGCTTCATTGATCTTGTTTTTGGGATAGCTGATTCCTCCCAAATATTGTCCAACTACCGAGGATGCCTCAGCCGAATAGGCTATAAGCTCGTTTTTACGGTTCCAGCGCTTCATGTAGGCTTCGGATGAGATCGAGCCGGCTGAGTGATTGGTGAGTAAAAGCTCTCCCTTATAGGTGGGAAGCTTCGATTTCTGTTTTTCTGAAAGGTCGTTGAAGAATTTATCAGCCGGAGCAGAGCAGATTCGAATTCCTTTGTCAGAAGCAGAGCTTTTCTCGATCCAGTTCACAGATTCCTCTGTAGGCGAGCCGCCCATATCGCCGGTTCCGTAATACATATATTCGCAATAAATTCCTGCCTTGCTCCCCAGATCGGATATTCTCTTAGTCCATTTTGGGCTTGTAGTCAGGTCTTCTTTGACCTCGGTTCCATAGCTTCCAGGGTTGAAAACCGAAGTCACCGATGAAGAATCGGGACCTATCCAGTTACCGATGTTGAAAGGAAGAGGAACTGCCAGCCCCCAGGAAAGCTTCTGGGTGGAGAAACCTTTTATACCACAGTGTGCTAAGATAGTGGGAAGAGAAGCTGGGAATCCAAAACAGTCAGGTAGCATATATTCGGTGCTGGCTTTGCCCAACTCCTTTCTGAAATAATCGTTGCCGTAAAGGACCTGCCGGATAATCGATTCAGGAGAGGGGACTAGAGCATCGTTTTCCTCCATCGAAGACCCGCAGGGGAACCACCGGTTTGCAGCAGCGTATTCTTTTAGCTTCTGGTATTCTTTAGGATAATATTCTTTCATCATCCGGTATCTGTTCGCCCCGCTGAAATTGAAAACGTAATGAGGATATTTCTCGAAAAGCTTGAAATTGTCCTCCAGTGTGCTCTTAATATACTTGCTAATAGTAGTCTGATAGTCCCAACGCCACTCGGTATCCAGATGACTATAACCGATGGTGTAAAGGACCGAGTCTTTAGAAAGATCGACTTTGGGTAAATTGAGGACTTCAATACCTGTCTGCGCGGTTACTACTGACAAAACAAAAAACTGCAGAACGAACGCAATCAAGAATCTTTTCAAAAGTTTCATCTGTTTCCTCCTTTGATTTTTTTAAATTGATTTTGATAACGTTAAAAACCTTTATTTTCCTCTTAACTGGTCGAGCAGGACTGCTAAAAGAATAACCATCCCTAAAACCACCATCTGCACATAAGAGCCTACATTCAGCAAATTCAAGCCGTTTCTCAAGACCCCAATCAGCATTGCCCCCAAAAAAGTGCCGACTATCGATCCTCTGCCGCCAAAAAGGCTGGTTCCGCCGACTACGACTGCCGCGATGACGTCCATTTCATACATCAGACCGGCATTTGGCTGTCCGGAGTTCATCCGTGAGGCTAAAAGCACACCACTGATAGCTGCAAGGATGCCACAGATCAGATAGACCGACCACAAAACCCGGTTTATGTTTATGCCCGCCAGACGAGCAGCTTCTTTGTTTCCTCCAACGGAATATACATATCGCCCGAATTTGGTGTGCCTGAGCACCACGAAAGCGCAGAGATAAATACAAAGCATGATGATAGTGGGAACTGGGACTCCGAATAATCTGCCGCTTCCCAAAAAACTGAACTCCTCGGGCAATCCCCAGATCGGTCTTCCGCCCGTATAGATATATGCTCCTCCCCGCAAGATAGTCATCAAAGCTAAAGTGACGATAAACGGGGTGATATTAAACCGGGTGACAAACAATCCGGCAACGGAGCCCGAGCATATGCCGATCAAAATTCCGGCTAACAGACAAAGGGGAAAGGATAAATAGAACGGTATCCCCAGCTTCAGAATGCTGGTAACAATTACCCCGCTGAAAGCGACCATTGCGCCAACTGAGAGGTCTATTCCCGCGGTGAGTATTACAAAGGTCATTCCTGCGGCGATGATTGCAGTGATCGAGGTCTGAAGTGTGACGTTCAGGATATTTTCTGCGGTAAAAAAATAAGGAGAGAAAACCGAAAAAAGAATCACCTCTAAAATCAGGGCGGAGGAGATACCCAGATCTCCGATCATGGTTTTGAGGCGCTTCTTTTCAGGCTGGTCAGAGCTTTTGAGCATATTCTATCCCGATTTGGCTCCAGTTGCCAGGGTCATTACACTTTCCTGAGTCGTTTCTTTCCCAGAAAGTATTCCGGTTATGCGACCTTCCCACATCACTGCTACGCGATGACAAATACCCAGGAGCTCAGGCAGATCAGAGGATATGACGATGACTCCAATTCCCTCCTGAGCTAATTTATTGATCAAATTATAAATTTCAAGCTTCACTCCCACGTCGATGCCTGCAGTAGGCTCATCGAAAATCAAAAGCTTCGATTTTGTAAAAAGCCAGCGCGCCAGAACCACCTTCTGTCGGTTACCTCCGCTCAAGGCTTCCACCTTTTGGTCGATGGAGGGAGTTCTGATGCGCAATGCCTGTCTAAAATTTTCCGCAATCGAGTTTTCCTCATTCCGGTTTATAAAAAAACGACCAGCTACCTGGCGCAGATTCGAAAGGGAGATATTCTCCCGGACATTCATTTGCATTATGAGTCCATATTTATTTCGATCTTCAGTAAGCAAACCGATCCCTAAATCAATTGCCTCGCGGGGAGAGTTAATCGAGATTTTTTCCCCTTCTAAGAAGATTTCACCTTTTTCTTTTGGGTCTGCACCGAATATTATCCTGGCCAGCTCGCTTCTGCCTGCTCCGACCAGACCGGCCAGTCCTAATATTTCTCCGCGATACACGGAAAGGTAAATATCTTTCAGGATTCCGGAGCTTAAGTTTTCTATTCTTAGAATTTCCTCCCCGCGTTCAGGCTCTATTTTGGGAAACTCCTGCTCTAATTCCCTTCCCACCATCCATCGGATCAGACTTCTGCGGTCAGCTTCATGCACCGGACAACTGTGGACAAACCTCCCGTCGCGCAGCACAGTGAGCTGATCGCCGATCTGGAATACCTCTTCCAGGCGGTGAGATATATAGATTATGCCCACCCCTTCGGTTTTCAACTTTCGGATTACTGCGAACAATCTTTCCAGTTCGTTCTGGCTCAGAGAGGCAGAGGGTTCATCCATGGCTAAAATCTTAACCTGCCTGGAAAGTGCCCTGGCGATTTCCACCATCTGCCTTTGCGCCATGCTCAGGGAGCTCACCTTAGCTGAAGTCGGAATCTCCTCTCCCAGTTGGGTAAGAATCTCCCGTGCATCCTTATGCATTTTCTTGTAGTCGACTAAAGGCGAGTTACCTCGTGTGGGCTCGTTGCCGAGAAGGATGTTCTCCGCCACAGAAATCTCTGGCACAAGCTTGAATTCCTGATAAATCATGCTGATCCCGTATTCTTGGGCATCAGCCGGGGAATTGAACTCGACTTCCTGATCCTGGATAAGAATCGAGCCTGAATCCTTCTTTATGGCACCGGAGAGTATTTTCATCAGGGTAGACTTGCCAGCACCATTTTCCCCTAAGAGACAATGAACCTCACCTGCGTTCAGCTCGAAATTCACATCCGAAAGCGCCACCACGCCCGGGTAGCGCTTGTAAATCCCCTTCATCTGCAGGAGAGGCAGAGCGGTCATTTAGCAGCTTCCTTTTGCAGGGCTTCCCGGTCAACGATCCCTACTTCGACCGGAATAGTTTTAGGGACCTGGATGCCTGAGAAGTAATCCTTAATTGTATCGATGGTGATCTGGCCTATCTTCTTGGGATACTGGATCACGTCTGCTTTGAGCGGGGTGTCTTTCAATATGGCATCAACTGCTGGAGGTGTGGCATCATAACCTACTATTTTGACACTGGTCCGCTTGAACTGCTCGACTGCATCCAAAGCTCCTAACGCACAGTCGTCATTGATGGCAAAAATCCCGTCCAGGTCAGGGTGAGCCTGCAGAATATCTGAGGTCACCTGCATGGCTTTATCCCGAACACCTTCTCCATTGACCTCGGCCACGATTTTCAGATCGGGGTATTTACCAATTGCATCTTTGAACCCCTGAGTGCGATCCAGCACCGAGGTGACTGTCGGCTGCCCGATGATGGCAACTTTTCCCTTTCCATTTAAAATCTTTGCCAGATATTCACCTGCCAATCTACCACCAGCCACGTTATCCGAGGCAACATGACAAACCACTTCACCCTCTTGCGAAGCGATATCAGCAGTGAAGACCGGGATTTTGGCTTCATTTGCCTTGCGGATAGCAGGTCCCACCCCGCGCGAATCCACCGGACAGACGATTATTGCATCCACTTCTCGGGTTACGAAATCCTCTATCTGGGAGCTTTGTTTGCCTAAATCGAAATCGCCAGCCGTGATAATCAGCTTATAGCCATACTTGTTTGCTTCGGTCTGTAATCCTTCTTCCAGGTCTTTATAAAACACATGCGCTCGCGTCAGCAGGGTAACCCCTATTGTTTTCTGGGATTCTTTTTTGCTGACACATCCGGATAATAGAATCAAGACTGCCAGAAACATTAAGACCAGCTTTTTTGAAATGCTGCTCTTTCTCATCTTGGCTCTCCTTAATGAATGTTTTTTTGTGATCATCTCTGAATACCTGGAATTCCTTCTGGGGATTTTTAGCAATATAAAATGAGCAACTTATAAGTCAACAGTTTTATCTAAGGAATCAACCTAGAGGAAGGCTGTCGAGAAACTTAGTGTTCTATTGTTCTGTCAGGTACTAGACCTGACAGTAACCAGTGCCAGGAGTAGCTCCTGACACAACCCGTTAATTTGAAATTACAGAAGATGCTTGTAGCAGGATAAAAATATAATTATTTTCCGCTTTCCTTGAGCAGTCTCTCGAGAACTTCTTTGAACTCTTGTGGATTTTCCGGCGTAAAAAGGAATCGTTTGCAAAATCCCTCTTTCTTATCCAGGACTACGTGCTCTTGAAAGTTAGCCCAGTCAATTTTCAGGGCAGGCTTGAATCCTTTGAGCTGAAGATCACCCTTAAATAATCCCTTCACCTCGGATTCTTTTACCTGGACGCTCTCGATTGCCTCAAATGGTATTTTTCGGTTCCAAAGTGCGTTGCGAACTCGACATGATCCTTGTAAATCCGATACTCCTGCCAAAGGCTCTTGAAAGTGGATTTTGACCTGTAGAGAACTTTATTACTCATGCTTCCTGCCTTATTTTACTGGTTAAGTGTAGAGATGAAGGAGTCCCACACTCTTGCTTGTTTTTTTCTAATAAACCAGGTAGTCCTAAATCTTTCAAGTAAAAAGGACTTCCGGGAGGATGTCAGTCTTTTCCCCGAGCTTAATAGCATTACAAAATGCCTCGAATTACATTGTTAACTTTTATTGCCCCTCCTATCAGATCAGCTTGAACGTCATTCCCAGAGCTAATGTCTGCTTAAGACGGCCTCCCAGGGCGATCTCTTTATCATAAAGAAGCTGCATATAAAGGTTCACCATAAGGTACTTGGTGATATTAGTAGTGAAAGTGTTCTCCCAGTTAACGTCCGGCGCTTTCCAATAGTTAGCATTTGGTTTGCCCTTAAGTTTATTTGCCTCTGAGAAGAAAAGTGCTTTATATATCGTAAGCTTGCTGGTGTAAAGGATCTTTTCATGTGCCAGCGGAAACTTTAAATCCGAATCCGAGATGATTCCCCCGTCATTGCTGGTCTGGGTTTCCCTCCTTCCGGTTAACGTATCAACTAAAACATCTCTATTGAGCCTTTGCTTGAAGCCAAAACCAAGTCGCGTGGTCGACTCCTTCTTTTCCTGCTTGATAAGAACCTTGGCTATACCGAAGCTCTCGGTGAAGGTTGCCGGGTTCAAAATCCGGTTTTTGAGTGGGTCGCTGGCGTCGAGAAACTTGGTCTCGATCCTGCCAGCCAAGAAGGGGTCAAGGAACCATCCTATGGTAAAGCGAAAAACCGTTTCGAAATCGATTAGGTCGGTCGATTTAAAAGGCTTAGACCAATGCTTGGTTTCCTTATCCTGACTATTGGTCTGCCCAAAAGAAAGCTTAAGCGTGTTCTTATTATTGACCTTAGCGCTGAGTTGTTTTTCTGCCAAGGAATTGGAATTGGCAGCCCAGGAAAACGACCCGACCTCTCCACCAACCCAGTTGTCGCTATAGGCATTTTCTGTTAAAGTCAGGTTAGCGTCCATTGACACTTTCCATGACTCGGCTGAGACAGGTGATGACATAGCTGCAATAAAAATAGAGAAGATAAAAATCAGCAAAACTTTCATTTGGACCTCCTTTACTCCTGGTTTGTGAATTTATCAATAGTCGATGGCAACTGTTAATGCTTATTTAGACTCTTCAATGAATCACTCCTCTTGTCTTTCTAATAAATATTTCCAAATTACGACAGATACCAGGCTGCCTAAAATCGGTGCCACCCAGAAAAGCCATAATTGTGATAGGGCTTCTCCACCAACAAATAGTGCCGGACCCAGGCTTCTTGCGGGATTAACCGATGTGCCGGTAATGGGTATTCCGACCAGATGTATTAAAACCAGCGATAAACCAATTGATATTCCGGCAAAGCCGGCTGGAGCATATTTGCTCGTGGAGCCAAATATGACCAGGATGAATAGAGCCGTAAGCACCACTTCGGCTATGAAACAGGACACCAGCGAATACCCCATCGGTGAATGAACTCCGAACCCGTTCTGTCCTAATCCTTGTACTGCCAGAGAATATTCTGGAAAACCGCTGGCGATTAAGTATAATACCCCTGCACCCAGAATAGCCCCAATGCATTGAGAAATGATGTAGGCTAAAGTATCCTTACCCTTTATCTTCCCTGCGGCGAACATTGCTATGGAGATGGCGGGATTGATATGGCAGCCGGATATATTTCCAATGGCATATACCATTAC
>DATKKH010000246.1:0-5905 GCA_035543035.1 Terriglobales bacterium
CGGATCAGTTTACCGCATTCAGCCTGATTCTGATAAGAGAGGCTATAATCGGAGCCTTGATCGGGGTTTTGTTCTATCTGTTTTTCTGGGGAATCGAAATGGGCGGGAATTTAATGGGACTTCAACTGAATCTGGACTCGGACAGTCAGGAAGAAGGATCATCGCCTATTGCCAGATTCCAGGTTTTCCTCGGACTCCTGATATTCCTTGGTCTGAACGGCCATCATCTGCTGATCTCTTCGATTTTTCAGTGTTTTGAACTTGTCCCGGTTGGAGAATTGAAATTATCGTCTTTAGCTTTGAAGCATTTATGGCAGTTTTCAGGTTCAGTTTTCCTGATAGCTTTTAAAGTTTCAGTTCCTGTCATAGTCACCCTTTTCATTCTCGATCTCCTCTTAGGGATTATAAGCAGGACGACACCCCAGTCGAATCTCTACTCGAATTTTATCCCGCTGAGATTAGGCGCAGGGCTCTTGATCCTGGCTTTATCTTTTCCGGTTTTCAAAACAATTATAGAAAAATTACTGCTGAATACAAACTCGGAAGTCGCACAGGTTTTAAAAACTCTGAAATAAAATGTTTAATCAAGATTACCAGGATAAAACAGAACCAGCATCGCCTCGCAAAAAAGAGGAGTCGAGAAAAAGAGGATACGTACCACTATCCACCGAGCTGAACTTTGCTTTTGTTCTGCTGAGCTTCTTTCTGGTTTTAGCCTGTCTTTTCTTCCCACTTCTGACCATTACTAAGGAAGTCTTCAAGAATAACTTTAACAAAATAATTTCACCGGATCTGAGTCTTCAGAGTTTTCAATCACTCTATTACAATTGGTCGACTTATTTCTTCAAGATAATTCTTCCTCTTGCCTTATTGCCCATAATACCGGGAATCCTTTCACACCTGTTACAATCGAACTTTCTTCTGACTTTTGAGACTCCATTCTCAAGCAGAGGAAGATTTAATTCCTCAGAGTCCGCAGGTTTAAGTTCGAGATTTTCCAGACTTCTCTCAAAGATGACTTTATATGAAGGGATAAAATTCAGCGTGAAATTCACACTCCTGGGTCTTATAGGATTCTTACTAATCAAGAATGAGCTACCAAATCTGGCAACTCTATCTGACAGAAACTCAGTCGAGCTTGTGAGCTATTTCTCTTCTGTCCTGTTCAAACTTGGATTGGGAATTGTCGGGATTTACCTGGTTTTAGGAGTCGGGGATTATCTGTTTCAGAGATGGCAATTTCAAAAGGAGATACGGATGACCAGACAGGAAGCAATAAAAGAACTGAGAGAAGAAGAAGGCTCTCCCGAAGTAAAAGGAGCTTTCAGGGATCTCATCAGAGAAAGAAGATAAGTAGATGGCTAATCAACAGAAAAAAAACATTAAGGGTCATTCAGAGACGGTTCTCCTGACCGGGATTTTGATCGGAGTCTTTTCACTGATTCTTCCTTTCCCGACATTTTTTCTGGATTTGCTTATAGCCCTCAACCTGATTTTTTCGATTCTGCTTTTACTATTGGTTCTGCAGGTCAAAAGACCTTTGGAATTTTCATCATATCCAGGACTGATTTTAATCTACACTCTTTTTCGCTTAAGCCTCGGATTGGGCTGCACCAGGGCAATTCTGAGCAGGGCAAATGCGGGAGCTATAATCCAGGGTTTCGGAAGTCTGGCAATCAGGGGCGATTATGTAGCTGGACTTCTGGTTGTGTCGACTCTGTTTCTGATTCAGTTTCTGGTCATAACCAAAGGGGTCAATCGGACCTCGGAGGTAATTGCCAGATTCTTCCTGGATTCTCTTCCCGGAAAGCAGATGGCAATCGAAGGGGAATTAAGCTCAGGACTAATCACTCAGGATGAAGCCAGAAAAAGAAGAGAAGAAGTATCGAAAGAAGGAGATTTTTATGGCTCGATGGAAGGGGCAATCAAATTCGTCAGGGGAGAGGCAATACTCTCTTTCATCCTGATTCTGATAAATCTGATAGCTGGTTTCACAATCGGGATATTAAAACAAGGGATGGGTTATCAGGATGCTTTCAGAACCTATGCGCTTCTTTCTGCCGGCCTGGGAATGGTCCTTCAGATTCCGGCATTACTCACTTCCTCCACTTCAGGTTTGATAATCACCCGTGCATCATCCAAGAAGAGCTTTGCCTCTGAAGTTTTGAGTCAATACGTCCCTCAGCGGAAAACTTTGATTATAGTCTTAGGAGCTATTTTGCTGTTAGGAGTCATATCCGGTTTTTCCCTGTTCGCTTTTCTTCCCCTGATGGTAATCGGAGGCTCCCTGGGATATTTCTCATTGAGAAGAAAGGGAGAAGGGCATCAGCCGGATGAAGAAGAGGAGAAGATTTCTTCTGAGACAAAGATAGAGAAGAGTGAAATTTCAGTCGAGCCGATGAGGATCGATCCTATCAGGATCGAATTAGGTTACGGATTACTCTCGCTTGCTCAGAGCTCGTCTTCTGATAACCTTTTCCAGACCATCCCAGCCTTAAGAAGAGAGGTTGCCTCAGAGATCGGAATAAGACTTCCCCAGGTAAGAGTAAGGGATAATCTGAATTTAAAGCCGTTTGAATATTCCATAATCCTGAAAGAAATGGAGCTGGCTCGCAGAGAGCTATTCACCGACAAATTCCTGGTCATAAATCCGGGCGACCTGCCTGAAATCGAGGGGGTGGAGACTATCGAGCCTGCATTCAGTCTCCCGGCCAAATGGATAGAACAGAATAGAAAAAAAGAAGCTGAAGATAAGGGGTATAATCCGATAGAGCCGAAAGCTGTCCTCACTACTCACCTGTTCGAGCTTTTCAAAGAAAATGCTTATGAGCTTTTCGGACTGCAGGAAACCAAAGACCTTTTAGAAGAGCTGAAGAAACAGTGTCCTGCATTGGTTGAGGAAATCTATCCTGGAAATCTCTCATTGGTGAATATTCAAAAAGTATTTCAGAGCCTCTTAAAGGAAAAGGTCCCAGTAAAAGATTTACTCACCATCTTCGAGGTCCTCGCAGAAAAATGTCCCCAGGTAAAAGAACCTGTGCTTTTGACCGAAGCTGTCCGGGCAGGACTGAAAAGAACCATTACCCGGCAGTATCTGGACTCAGAAGAAAAGATAACCGTTTTTACTCTACACCCGAAACTTGAGCAGTCCTTCTCTGCTCCGGTGAATCCATCTGATTTCAAGCCAGTCCTTAAGCCTGAGCTTGCCCAAAGATTGGTAAACGAGTGCAGGCAAAAGACTGAAGAGCTAAAGGGTCAAGGTTCCAAGCCAGTAGTTCTGGTTTCAGCCAGGTCAAGATTTCCATTCAGACGATTCATCGGAGAGAGCTTACCGGATTTAGGGGTGCTCTCTTATGAGGAAATTGTCTCCGGAACCAGGGTTTACTCGATCGGGAACATAAGCCTGGGAAATGAATTCTCAGGAGATGAAGCACAGAAGCAGGAGATAAAATCCGAAAGGTTGTGAAAAAAATGTATGAAAAAGTCGATAATAATAATTGATCCTTTAAACCCACTCACTTTAAAAGACCTAAAACTTCCAGGGGGTAAAAGATGACCGTCGAGAAGGATTGGGGCGTTTACCTGAAAAGTAAAGACCCGGTAAAAAGAGAAAAACTTTTAGCCGAATATCTGCCTTTAGTCAAAAGCGTAGCCGGAAGAATGGCTCTCGGCTTTCCCAAGTCAGTGGAATTGCAGGACCTGGTGAGTACTGGAGTAATCGGCCTGGTGGAAGCCTTTTCCAATTTCGATCCCAAAAGAGGTGTGAAATTCGAAACCTACGCAGTTCCCCGCATCAGGGGAGCAATCCTGGATGAATTAAGAGCCCTGGACTGGGTGCCGAGATCCACTCGCGCAAAATCCAGAGAGATAGACCGGGCTCTGACCAGGCTGGAGAATAAATTAGGACGAATACCTTCAGATACTGAACTGGCTAAATTCCTGAAAGTTCCAGTCGAAGAGGTTCACTCGGCCAAAGGAGATCTGTCCTCCTCTATCGTTCTTTCCCTGGATGATCTGGTTTATAAAGAGGAGGATAACCGCCAGATCCCCCGCATAGAAACAGTGGAAGCTGCTGCCCGCGAGAATATCCTGAACGATCTGGAGAAAAAAGAGCTGAAAGCTTTTCTGGTCTCTGCAATAAAGCATCTCTCGGAACAGGAAAGATTGGTCATAGCACTTTATTATTACGAGGAGATGACCCTTAAGGAGATAGGAGAGGTTATGTCCATCTCCGAATCGAGGGTCTCCCAGATTCATACCAAGGCAGTCATGAAACTCAGAGGTATGATCAAGGACAAATTTGCCCTTTAGAATATGAGCCCAGACGATTTTTTCAAAAAAGACATTACCCAAATCTCAGCTGGAAAGAAAATCGGCAGGGGAGAAAGATCACTAATTAGGCAGAGGAGAAATTCCTCCTCCTTAAAAAAGAAAATAAATGGGGATAGTAAATCCAGTGAGAAAGATAGAGTCCAGGCTAAGGATAGCGAAATTAGAGGAGAAAAAGAACAGCACATCGATGTTATTATCTAACAAATGAAAGATAACTGATAAGGAACCAATTATGACTTCAGCCGTTAAAAAAGAAAGACCGATGGAGATTTCAAAGCAGAATTTTCAGGAAATGGAGAATTTCGCATGCCTGGGGGAGGTTTTGGGAGGGGTGGCACATGAAATAAATAATCCCCTGCAGATAATCCTAGGGAAAGCTCAGATACTGAGAATGAAGATGTCGGAGCCCCAGAATTACCAGAAATCATTGGACGATTTAGCAGCAATCGAAAAAGGGGCTCAAAGAATTTCAGAGCTGGTCAGCTGCTTGAATGATCTTTCCTGTCAGTCAGCCCCGGGAAATAGCTTCAAGACCGACGTGGATTTGAACTACCTGCTCAACTCGATTCTACCATTAATCAATGCCTGCCTTAAAGACAAGAAAATCGAAGCGAATCTGAACCTGTCGGAAAAACTGCCCAAGGTAAAGGGGAATTCTTTAGAGCTAAAGAAACTTTTTATGTTCCTCACGCTCAATGCAAAAAAAAGAATCTGCCGTGGAGGAAAGCTCCGGGTAAATTTTCAAAAAGAGGGAGACTATCTTAAAGTAGCTTTCGATGGACCGGGAGAAGGGTCAGTCGGGAATACCAACACTTCATCGGAGACCACCAATTCAGGTCGCTCGGAAAAAGAGCAGGACTTTGGATTTTTAAGCAGCAGTCAGATCGTTCAGGAGCATAAAGGTGAGCTGGAGATAATAGAAAATCCTGAAAAAGGGGATACTCTGATAGTAAAGCTTCCCCTTATTTGAAGCTCAGGGAGGCTTGTTCACACTTTAGGAATAAGAAGGTAAAAAGGGAAAGTACATCCAAAAATCAGCTTAAAAAAGGAGTGCAAATGCAGGAAGGAACTACTTTAGCCCCGGATTATAAAAGCAGCAGGGATCAAAAAAAACGAAAAGCTATCGACCTGGAGTTCGAAGAGCCGGTTAATTTCAAGCTGCTTGCCGCAGAAGAAGGAGAGGCGATAAGAGAAGGATATGGAACAGTCCTCGGCCTGGATGACCAGGGGATGCTTCTTTTGACTGACAAAACTGTTAAAGAGGGTTCTTATATCAACCTCTCGATGAAGTTCAAGGGTTTAGGACTTCTGGATGGAATACTGGGGAAAGTAAAAAAGGTAGAGGAATCAGAAGAACACGACTTTTATGTCGGAGTGGAATTTTATTCTTCAGAGAAAATCAAAGCCGAAGCTTTAAGCGGACTTTTCCCGGATGAAATGGAAAGCTTCAATGCCAGGTTGAAAAAAAGTTTGGTAGACTACTTCAAACGAGCAAAAAAATATCGGGAGAAAGTCTCCGTTTAGATATAAAACAGACTTATTAAGAAAATGGAAATACAGCTTACCTCGGAAA
>DATKKH010000247.1:0-3679 GCA_035543035.1 Terriglobales bacterium
TCATGGGCAAGGGTGAACACGTTATCCAGAGTATTATTGTAATTCATCAACACATATGGATGAGTGGAGTAAGCTCCCCAGGAATAGCCTCCATGGTTCTTCCCCTCGGTTTCGAACACATCTACCCATCCGGATCTGAGACCCATCTTTAAATCCTGGATATACTTTTTCCCCAGAGGCGAGAGCCCATATTCAACCAGCTTCATAGCCGAATCGTAAGGTATCTCCATTTTAACCTGAGGAACCAGTGGGACATATAAATCGTAGGAATAAAGGGTGTCGTATTTTAGATATTTCTTCTTAAGGGCGACATATTTATGCAGGGGTTCAAGATTCTTGCTGGCGGCCTGGATTAAATTATCATAAACCGAAACCGGGATATTATAGCTGTCAAGGGAAGCTTCCAGGCTGGTATTGTATTTCCTGGCACGGGAAATGAATATGTCTTTGTTGATCTCAGTGGTCAGGGTTGCGCCCAGTGTATTCAGATAGTTCAGATAAGTGGAATTATAGGCAAAACTGGCATCCCTTCTGACTCTTCTGTCCGTAGATTCCAAAAATTTGGAGTATCTTTCTTTGGTAAGCTCAACCTCCTCTCCCTTCTCGTCTTTGATCGAGGGATATTTTATGTCCGCATCATCTATCATCGTATAGATCTTCAGAGGACCTGCAGCAAAATCACCAGCTAAGGCCAAAATCCTTTCCTCCGGTGGTGAAAGAATGTGAGCCTTGGTTCGCAGAAGGTTATTGAAATAGAACTGGTAGGTTCCCAGACCTTTTTCTGACTTGATAAAATCTCTGATTTTTTGATCCGGGATTGCCAGAACCTCAGGCTGGAAAAAAGCGGAAGCCTCAGCCATCTGGGTTCCTAAAGCAGATATCCTGTCAAGCATCTGCTGGGAATTAGAGTTTCGGGTATCCTCATCCAGCTTCATGTTGGAATAGACATAAAGCCGGTCCAGTTTGCTCGAAAGGGTATCATTTAATTCCAGACATTCCAAAAGCTTTTTGCCCGAATCGGACAAGTGTCCTTTGCAGGCAGAGATCCGGGGAGAAAGGTCTTTCAGTCTGGAAAAATCTTTTTCCCAGGCCTCAGCCGTAGGATAGATATCCTCTAATTTCCACTTATATTTTTCCGGGATATCCGAGCGCTGGGGAATGGCTCTGGTCTGAGCGAAAACAGTAGTGAGTCCAAGACTCAAAAATAAAAAAACAAATAAACCGGTTTTGCATCTAAACAGGTTTCTCATAAAATCTCCTTACAAAAGGCTCAACTAAGTCATAATATTTGACATCTTATGCTTTCATTCAAAACAAAAAAACGGGGAGTACCCGCCTTCTTTTTTTCTACGAACTACCTGCCAATAACTATCTACAGGCACGTTTTCGTGCCGAAGGGGGGATTTGAACCCCCACGTCTTGTGGACACTGCGCCCTGAACACAGCGTGTCTGCCAATTCCACCACTTCGGCTCAGGGGATAATATAATTTCCCCCTCTATTTTGGGCAAGTAAAATTTGGTGTAACGATAATGTAATTCTTTTTGTAGGGAAGGGGCTTGTTGAGCTTTGCGAAACCCGTCTGTTCGGGTCCCCTCCCACCTTTAGGGAGACCACGAGGGTAAAGGAGCAAAAAAAACGGGACAGAACATCGTTCTGTCCCTACAATTCGACCTCAAGCCGTCGCCACAGAAGTGGCGACGCTACGAGTCACTATAACCTATGCTTTATATCTTTCCGTAACCTCGGTTTCCTCGTCAATTGAAAAAACCTTGAATTCATCCACCAGCAGGGACTCGTCCCTTTCAGGGGCAATCTCCAGTCTCAGCATCTTGTTGAGTTTCTTTATCCTGCTGTCTTTCCCTTCGGTCAAAATCCTGTGGACCTCGGAATTGACCAGGAGCTTGTATCTTTTTTCGACTGACCTCACCTTTGCTCTTCTGAACCACCTTTCGATTTTGGCGGCTAAAGTCTCCTTGGATAAAACCCTGCCGATTCCCTCGCAGGTGGGACAGGGCTGGCTGAAGGTGTAGAGCAGGCTGGGCCTGATCCTCTCCCTGGTCATCTCGACCAATCCGAAATCGGATATAGGAAGGATGCTGTGTTTGGAGTGGTCATTCCGGAACGAGGCTCTGAATTCCTCGAAGACTTTTCTCCGGTCCTCGGACGAATACATATCGATGAAATCCACGATGATCAGCCCCCCGATATCCCTGAGCCTGATCTGGCGGGCTGTCTCGCGGGCTGCCTCCAGGTTGGTTCTGAGTATGGTCGATTGCTGATCCGACCTCCCTACGAATCTGCCGGTATTGACGTCGATAGTAACCATAGCTTCGGTCTGATCGATGACTATATAGGCTCCCTTTCTGATCCAGACTTTCCGGTCCAGCATCTTCTCGATCTGTCCCTCGATGTTGTAGAAGTCAAAAATAGGGATGTCTTTGTTATACAGCATCACTTTGTTCCTGAGGTTAGGAGCTATCACCCGCAGGTAGGAGCGGATCTTCTTGAACTCCTTTTTCGAATCGATGATCACCTGATTCACTTCCGGGGTAAGCTGATCCCGGATCACCGAGGCAACCATCCCCATATCCTTATGCACCAGAGAAGGTGCTTTTCTCTTTTCCGCTTCCTTTCTGATCTTTTTCCATAGCCTTAGGAGAAGCCGGATATCGTTTTTGAAATCCTTCTGCTCTTTCCCTTCAGCCACAGTCCGGATTATCGCTCCGAACCCTTCGGGCTTCAGACCGGAAACAATTTTCTTCAGCCTTTTTCTCTCCTCGCGATCGGCTATTCTTTTGGATACTGCGATATTCTCTTCGCCCGGAACCAGGACCAGGTATCTCCCGGCTAACGAGAGCTGGGAGGTAACTTTGCTCCCCTTTGTGCCCATCGGCTCTTTCATTATCTGAACCAGGACCTCCTGGTCTTTTTTCAGCAGCTCCTCGATTTTTTGATGGTGCTTTTTCTTTTTCCTCTGGGCTAACTCCTCCTCTTCCAGGAAATCCGCCTCATACAGATCGGTTATATCCGAAACGTGCAGGAAGGCGCTTCTCTCCAGACCGAGCTCCAGAAAAGCAGCCTGCATTCCCGGAAGAACGGCTTTGACTATCCCCTTGTAAATATCCCCCACCATCCTCTCCCTTTCCGGTCTTTCCACCCACAATTCCATCAATTTGGAATCTTCCAGAATTGCTATCCTGGTTTCATACTCCGAAAGGTTGATAATAATATCTTTCTGCAATTTATTCTCCCCAGTTTTAAATATTTTTTGACATTGACGACCCGGAACTGGTCACGCTACGAAATTCCACTCGACCCTGGAATCCTTGACTCCTTGAACCCTTTGTTACTTTTTCCCGTTTACTATTAATCCGATAGCTTTTTCTATTTCCACTAAATCGACTTTTGTATTCATACAAGGCCCAAAAGGGCGTTGATTCAAAATCCCATAGACCGGAATGGGATAAACATCCTGGATCCCGGCAGTCAGGTCCCTTTCGCAGGCTACCGCCACGATCACTGTGGGCTTTTTCTCCACCACTACCTTGCGGGCAAGCGTTCCCCCGGTTGCGATGGCAAGCGGCGTAGAATAATTATCGCCCAACTCAATAATCTGGCAGACCTGGCACTTTCCGCACCCCCTGCAGTTGCGGTAATCCGCTGTCACCTTCTGGGGA
>DATKKH010000248.1:0-3115 GCA_035543035.1 Terriglobales bacterium
AAATCTCAGCCAGTTCAGCTATAATTCAGTTAATGCTTACACTCACATTCTGGATTTATCAAAATATATGGATGACCCGGTTCACAAGACCAAACGAGGTGCCATTCAGGCAGAAAAAAAAGGTGTGAAGGTAGAGCCTCTCTCTTCTGTAGAGAAGATAAAAGATTGTTACAATCTGGTTTTAAAAAGAGACAAAAAACATGGACTGAAAAGATCGAAATTCCCTCTGGGTTTGTATCAAAATATCTGGAGCATTTTCGAAACTGGAAAGGATCTTCGATGGAGTATCGCAACAGCTGACGAGCAGATTATTGCTTTTCAGATAAATTTTCTTTTCAAAGATACTATTTATTACTGGGAGGGTGCCTCCCTTCCGGAGGCTTTGAATCAAAGGCCTAATGATGCTTTGTTCTCGGATATTATTCAATGGGGAATTTCCCAGGGGTATAAATATCTAAATTTAGGAGGCTCTCCTGAAGATGCAGAGGGACTGGTAAGATTCAAAGAAGCCTGGGGAGGCGAGAAAAGGGAATATCTAATATATAGCAAGAAGAAATTCTGGTATAGAACTCTTGAGAAGCTGAAGAAGTTTTTGTAGGGACAGAACAGTGTTCTGTCCTTGCTTTTTTTCCGATGTCATTGCGAGGAGGTCATTTGACAGACGAAGCAATCTGTTCACTAAAGGTGGAAGGATTGCTTCTCCCGCCTTTCGGCGGGATCGTAACGACAATATGAGATAATCAAATGAAACTATTATTCCTCTCAGACGCAGGCAGTTTCCACACCAAAAGATGGGTAAACTATTTCGTTGACAAAGGGCATGTCTGTTATCTTGTATCTCTGGAGAAAAGCCGGGGAACCAAAGCCGCTGAGATTTCCATCTTGCCCAAAACAGAAATCTCTTTCCTTAAATATATTTTTGCCCTATCGGAAACAAAGAATCTGATTCAAGACATAAACCCGGATCTGGTCAATGCCCATTTTGTGCCCAACTATGGTCTGCTGGGGGCATTATCCAAAAAGAAACCGTTAGTGGTATCAACCTGGGGCTCGGACGTTTTGATCTCTCCGAAAAAATCATTTTTTCACCGAGAGAGAGCAAAATACGTTTTATCCAAGGCTGATCTGGTAACTTGTGATGGAACAAATTTATCAAAGGGACTTCAGGAACTGGGCGTCCCTGAAGATAAAATAATCTTAGCTCCTATGGGAGTCGAGCAGAGGCTCTTAACAAAACGATTTGACAATGAACAATTAAGGCATAAAGAGGAAATAATATTTCTGAGCACAAGAAGCCTTGACCCGGTCTATGACCTAAAAACCTTGATTAAAGCAATACCTTCGATAACTGAAAAGCTCAACAAAAAAGTCAAGTTCTGGATTACTGGTCGGGGAAGCCTGGAGCAGGAATTAAAAAATCTTTCCTCTAAACTGGGGATAGAAAAAGAGGTTGAGTTCATGGGGTATGTTACCAGAGAAAATCTGGAAGAGCTTTTTCAGAAAGCGGTCATATATATCTCCACCTCATTATCTGACAGCACCTCAGTGTCTCTATTGGAAGCTATGGCTTCAGGGCTAGTGCCCATTGTGACAGATATTCCGGGAAATCGGGAGTGGATAGAAGATGGAAAAAACGGTTTCCTTTTCCCGTCGGACAATTATCAAGCTTTAGCTGAAAAAGTAATCTGGATTATAAACAATTTTAAGGAAATTGAAAAGCTCCGGGATGAAAATCAAAAAATCATCCTGGAAAAAGCATTATGGGAAAAAAATATGGAAATTGTCGAACAATGTTTTCTGAAATTGTTAAAGGAATCCTGACAGTTTGTTTTTCTCCTTAAGCCTTTGAGCATTTTTTACAATGGGTCAAAACCTCGAAAAAAAGAAAAAAGTTCTTATAACCACATATTACTTTCCTCCTTTAGGAATGGGTGGCGTTCAGAGGGTTTCCAAATTCGTTAAGTATCTTCCCTCCTTCGGCTGGGAGCCGGTAGTTTTAACGGTGAAGGATATTGATTATTTTTCCAGAGACGATTCCCTCCTGCAAGAACTTCCACCTGACGTGAAAATATATAGAGCCGGTTCTTTTGATCCATTAAGGTGGCTGTATCTTTTCAAGAACCAATTTAGAAGAGAAAAACAAAAAAGCGACCCTAAAAGGGTCGCACTACGAAACACTAGAGGAGCTTCTTCATCAGCTTTTGTAAGTTTTCTTAACCTGTTTTTGTTCCCGGACAACAAAATCGGCTGGTTTCCTTTTGCTTTGATCAAAGGAATCAAGGTTTGCAGAACAGAGAAGATCGACCTTCTATTTTCCACTTACCCTCCCTTAACCTGTCATCTGGTCGGATTTTTCCTGAAAAAACTAACTGGCATAAAATGGGTCACAGATTATCGCGACTCTTACATCAACTACCAGGATGCAAGAAGACCTGATTCCATTAAAAACAGGTTACTGAAGAATCTGCAAAAATCTTTCCTGAAACGAGCAGACGGAGTAATTTGCGTGAACCAGACCATTGACCAGGAACTCGAAGAAATTCAGCCTAATGCAAACGAAATCGAAATCATCACCAATGGATATGACAGGGAGGATTTTGAAGTTAAAGTTGAAAAGAGTAAAGCTATTTTCAGAATTATTTATTTTGGAACTTTCAGCCCGGATTGCCCAGCAGAGGCTTTCCTGAAAGCATTGAGCAATCTTTTACATCAGGGAAAAATTGACCAAGATAAGATTAGATTCGTTCACGTTGGCATTTCTCTCGGGATGAATATTGAGAAAGAGATAAAGGAGTTTGGATTACAAGAAATTACGGAGCTAAAAGGCTATCTGTCACACAAAAAAGGGGTTGAGGAATTACTCAAATCTGATCTGGCTTTGCTCACTGTAAGTCAATCCGCGCCGATTATAAGCACCGGCAAAATATATGAATATTTAGGTGCTAAGAAACCAGTCTTAGCAATAGTCCCTCAGAATGGAGAAGCAGCTAAGTTGATTCAGCTTCTTGGTGCTGGCAGAGCAGTTTCCCCTGAGAATATTCGGGATATTGAGGAGGCTCTGGTGACTTACTTTCGTGAATTTGAAACTGGGAATCTTCGGTTCAAAGCAAATTCT
>DATKKH010000249.1:0-6483 GCA_035543035.1 Terriglobales bacterium
TATTTTTTGGAGCAAGAGTCGCCAGGAGCGGCCTGGAAGCTGTCCAAGTAGAACCAAGGCAGATTCCGATCAGAGGACCCATTATCCAGAAATAGAGGTGCCTGGTTGAGAGCATAATGACTGATAAAGCTAAAATCCATCCCGAAACCACCAGAAACAAAGTCTTTTTTGAGCCTATGCGGTCACTTAACACTCCGGCTACCAGAGAGCCAAGAATGGCAAAGGAAGTAGCAAACCAGAAGAAAAGGATTTTGGCATCATCCCCCATATTCATCACCACCTGAGCATAAACCGCCATAAATATAATCACCGTAGCTATGGCGTCTTCGAAAAAATAGTCCGCAATCAGAAATCGCAAAACCCCCGGGTATTTTTTGGTATCCACAATCCCTCTCCAAACTTTCCTAAAGGCGTCCTTTATCTTAATTCTACTCTCGGCAGAGCCCTGGTTTGCTTTCTCCTTGACAAATATAAAAATCGGAAGACTGAAAAGTAAGAAGAAAATTGCAGTTGGTATGAAAGCCATTTCCCTGCCCCCGCTTCCGAACCGTATGCCGAAAAGATTCCCGTCCACAAAAGGTTTGACTAAAAGAAGCCCAATGATCGAGCCGGCATATCCCAGTGCAACTCCGAAACCTGAGATCCTGCCGATATTCTGAGGAGTGGAAATCTCCGGCAGCATAGCATTATAAAAGACCAACCCCCCTTCAAAACAGTAATTGGCTAATAAGAAGAAAAATAGCGAAGTGAAGACCAAAGTGTTGACATTTGAAATCCGGGCACTTACTCCACCGATCAGGAAGGTAGCTAAAATGCAACCCAGGGTTAAAATCAGAAGATAAGGTTTCCTTCTCCCGAGACCATCCGAGATTGCTCCCAAAACCGGTATAGTCAGTGCCACCAGCAGCATAGATAGAGAATAGGTCAAGCTGTACCAGATATCTTCTTTATGATGGTCGACTATTATCCACTGGGCAAAATACATCGAGATGACATTCATCGAGAAGATAGTATTGGCAAAATCATATATCCCCCAGGAAAGGACTACTTTCTTATTTAGCTTGGATTCTTCCATATATTCAGTCGTTTTCAATCCAGTTTTAAGTTGATTATGATACGTCTCTGGAGCATCTAAGAAGAACTCATTGAGAAGCGATTATAATTCCGACAGTGGTTCCTAAGATGTCAAAGATAATATCTTTATAACTGAATTTATCTTTGGGTTTCCTCATATCGCTCAACTCTTTTCCTACTCCGAGACCAAGAGTGAAAATACTGGCAAAATAAATCGAAGATTTGCGGTCATTGTTGAAACTCTTATGATAAATAGCATAAGACGACCCGGCTAAAAATCCGCTAATCAGAAAATGCCCAGCCTTATCCCAAGCTAGCCACTTATCCTCGACCTGATCAACTTTGTTTCCCCGTAGATGTGGCTTGTTCTTATACAGAGCATTACCTGTCTGGTAAAAGCTTAAAGACAGGATTAGAAATATGAAAATGAGAAAAGATTTTCGCATCATTTCACTGAGGCTGGAGGGTAAAGCTTCAGCTTTATCTTGGATCAGTTGTGAAGAATGATTTGATAAACCTAAAGGTTTATACTCCATTTTTTGTTATGTCAGGAGCTACTCCTGACATCTAAATTTTCAGTCGGGTCTGAGGACTCGACTTAACAAAAGCCTGATGAATCAGGCAACTACAGTTCCAAATCGGCATCAATTCTCTGCATGCCTTCGAGGGCTAATTCGACGAACTTCTCCAGAGTTAGGCCCATCTTCTCGCAGGCTTTAATATCCTCACGATTTGCTCCGGCTGCAAATCTTTTTTCCTTAAAACGGTTGAGCACAAATTCCGGAGTCACGTTCTTTATCTTTTTAGTCGGGTGCATCAGTGTTGCAGCTACGATCAGCCCGCTTAAAGGGTCTGTTGCATAAAGAGCCCAGTCCAATTTAGAAGTAGCCGGTACGTGCTTGGGATGTGCTTTTATGGCATAAAGAATTTTTTCATCCAGACCATATTCCTTAAGCCATTCAGCAGTCAGGATGCCGTGTTTGGGGAAATCATTTACTGTGGAATCATAATCCAGATCATGCAATAGCCCGGTTAAACCCCAGAGCTCCACATCCTCGTTGAAGTGTTCTGCCAGCCTGCGCATTATAGCTTCAACTGCCAGCATATGCTTGATCAGGTGTTTATTCCTGATTTTCGACTTGACTAAATCTAATGCCTTTTCCCTGTTCATTAATTCTCCTTTACTTTAGATTGTCATTGCGAGTCCGCCGAAGGCTAGACGAAGCAATTCGCCCAATTTCGAGGTATTACTTCGTCGGTCAAATGACCTCCTTGCAATGATGGAATTATTTGAATAATACTTCAATCATAAAAATCCCAGCTTAACCCAAACCAGAAAGTCCTGCCGGGCATGTTGAATTCCCCCCTGGTGCGATAGACCTCATCCGTTATATTCTCGATCACATAATAAAATCGCAGGTCCAAAAATCTCAAGGTGAATTTGGAATTAAATAGGAGAACAAATGGAACTAAATCTTGATTATAGTCTGCAAGATAACGTTTGGAGATATATTCCTGCTCCAACCTTATTTTTAGTCCATATTCCTTTTTCGAGGATTCTTTCGAGAACTGATAGTAAGTGAAGAAACTGTGTTGCGGAACAAAAGGTGTCCAAAAGTCGCCAGCCCGAGCCCTTTTGTAAGCATAGGAAAAACCGGTCTGGAACTCACAGGAAAAAGTATAGTCAAGATTCAAGCCAAATCCGAACAAATTCCTTGTTCGGTTAGAGGGATAAATCTGATACCGGATGGAAGTATAAGCTGGAAGCTGATCCACTGCCCTAGAGAAAGTAAGTTCAATGTTATTACAATTATAAGAATAAAATATCGAGCTTCTTAGCTGTAAATCCTTTTTAAGCCAGGAAATTCCTCCATAGATCGTAAAGTCGTTTTCATAGGTGAGGAACTGATTAGAAGCCTCCTGATAGGAGACGTAGGTAGAATCCTCATGAGTAAAATAGCTGCTTCTCTTAAGATACAAATCCTGCAAAGTGGGGTTTATAAGAGTTCGTGATCCTACCAAGAATAGAGTCAATTTATCCCTCGGCTGATAAGAGATCCCCTCGGTAACCATTCCGGTCCAGTGAAAACCTTGCTGAAAAGCCAATCTGGCAAAAAGAAAGGCGTCGAATTTGCGGAGCAATCTGTCAAGTCCGAGATAAGATACGTACCCTTCCGCCGGCTTTTTCTGGACATTATTCAACCTTACGTTTCGCCAGCCTAAAAAACCTTCAACCTCGTTAAGGCCTTTTCCTTTCCATTTGAATTCATAGCTTCCTTTTAGCGAAAACTGACTCTCCTTATTTTCTACCTCCAGAAAATACCCTGCATTATATGTTTCAGCTGGGCAATAGCTATACAGTGCTTCTAATCTCAACAAACTTTTGTTTTTGAAATAATAATCTGAGTTAAGGTCTAATACAGTCTTATCCTGTTTTACTTTCAGAATGATCAAGTTATCATTAACTATGGGATTGCCCGACCTGTTTTCCATATGATAGGCTCTGAGCCGGAATTTCCAGTTTTCTTGCTTTTTATAGAGCAGATTGCCTGTCAAGTACAAAGATTCGAAACCACTGTTTTTAATGTAGCCATCTGATTTTTTCCATCCACCGGTAAAATAGAAATCAAGCTTCCGGGCTAACTGATTGCCGAAATCTATCTGGGTTCTCCTGTATCCGAAAGGTCCTCTTTCGAAATTTATTCTCGAAAAAGGCTTGTCAGTATTATATTCCTTTGTTTTTATTCTAAGTCCGCCCAAACCAGAATTAGTGCCTAATATATTGGCTACCGGATTATCTATAAGCTGGATACTCACGATATTCTCAATTGGGATAGTGAAAAGGTCCAAATCCCCCGTCTTCGGAACGTAGAGAGCCTGCTGAAAAAAAGGAATTCCATCCTGATAGATCAAGAACTGTCTCGAAGTCCCACCCCAAAAGGTAGCATATTCTGGCTGACCGTAAGATCCATATCTGGTCACATCGATTTCCCTGTCTCTCTTCAGAATATCTCCCAGGCTCCTGTAAATCGAATTCTCGATGTCATCAGAGGAAAAAGTTTGATTAGTGGTAAAAAGCGAACAGATTTTATAAGTCAGATTTTCCTCTCGATATATGGAGTCAACTTTAAGCACAACAGGCTGTGAGAGAAGAGAATCATTAGTTTGCGACCAGGAAAAAGAAAAGAGTGTCAAAAAAAAGAAGATAAAAAATATTAGCTTCTTAAGCAAACTCCCCCCTTCTTTCTAATTTTGTCAGCCGGAGCAAGACAGGAGTCAAAAGGACGAAGATGATGACGTTGGAAATCAGATGAGTCAGACTAAAGGGGACAGCAGCAAGCATAACCGGAAGAAATTTTCCCATCACTATGGCCACACCTGAGTTGGTAAGGAAATCGTAAAGCAGAGTCAAAATCAATCCAGCCAGTCCCATCCAGATAAAGGTTACCGTAATAACTCCCCTGAAGAATCTCAATGAGAAGAATAATCCTCCTGAAATCCCAATGATGAACATAGATAATACCTGAGCAATTGCTATAGGAATCGGGGCGAGCCCGTATGGATTGAATACTGTGTAGATGCTCATCGAAAGCGCGCCGACAATTCCTCCTTCGATTATGCCTAACAAAAAGCCAGAAGTAAAAACCACGAAAGTGAAGAATTCCACATTCGGAATTTGCAAAATCGGAATTTTCAGGACAATAGGAAGGGCAGTGAATACTCCCATCTTGGCAATTTTTTTGGTGGTGAAGGTCATTTTGCAAGTACGTTATCTTGTCGTAGTGCGATCCTTTAGGGTCGCTTTGCCCTACGGGCGCTACGAAATTGGAATCGTCGGGCATAAAGCCCGACGCTACATCTTTCTTTGCGGACAGGGACAAGCCCTGTCCTTACGATATCTTGACGGAGGTCTAAACCTCCGCTACGCGAATTTCTTACCAGGAATTTCTATCTCTCATTTACCACGACTAACTTTTTGGTAGTCGAGGTACCATTGGTCACTATTCTATACAAATAAATTCCTGAGGCAACATATTCTCCGTTCAAATTCCTGCCATCCCATTGAAAAGGGAGATCTGAAGGATCAGTGAATGTCGTAATATCATAATTTGCAGCAGGTAGGTTCGACCAAGCTTGTTTCCATACAAGCTCTCCAGACGAGGTGAAGATAAAAAGTTTTACATCACTGGTTCCCTCCAGAGCAATTGGGAACTTGGTTGTGGAGTTAGCTTCTTTGATCACAAATGGGTTGGGAAAATTCTGGAATACTCTGTCTGTAGCAGGTGGTATGAACCCGTTATTCAAAGCTGGATCAAATTGAGTAGAGTCAACATATCTATAGTTCTGACTAGAGATGGTATCGCCCCGAGCTATAATCATCGGAACCTCGGTAAATCTTTCAGAGGCAAAAACCAGCCCCTGGCCATTAATACTCCCCGGGGTAGAAGCCAGCAGAACAACTGTATCCCAAGGTGGAATAACAGTTCCCCGAAAACCTATTAAGGAGAAGTTCCAATCAGGACCTTTATCCCCTGAAAAATCAATTCTGAATCCACCCGTATCCGACGGAGGAGAAAAATTTATGTAGGTTGCACCCAGGTCCTCCGGGAGCTGGTTTACTATATCCGTAGCCGGATAAAGAGTGTGTTGATTGGTCAATACTACTCTTATCGGAGTGTGGCAAGTTGGATAATCCACGCACCAGCGTGGTCCCTCTGAATAAAAACCATATAAAGAAGGGTTGGCACGGTCACCGGTGAAATAATTCCAGATTGAAAACTCCTGAAAGGCACTATTAAGCGAGCTATTATAGGTACCATTACGCAATATGCCATCTGTGGCTGATAGCACGTTATCTCCAGGCACTTGCCCGCATGCTGTCCAGATGTCCTTGATGATATTTACTCCGAATCTTTCACCTAAAAACATTGGCCAGACTACAGAGCCATATGGATGTAAACCGGTGAAATTTCTTAAGGAAGTCCAGGGGGAGTTAAAAAATGATGGAAGATAATATATGTAGTCATTTATGTAATCGTAAACCTCATTCTCCATCCAGGTAGCGCTCATTTCCATCCAATAAGGGTGCACCACGTCCGAGGTTACTACCTCATTTTCAAACACATCGTATCCAAACTGAATTGCGTGAAAAAACTCATGGGCGGATGTTACCCTTAACCAATCATACTGCGGATGCAGAGCAGGATAATCAGTATAATCATTATCCAACTCTATAAAACTGGTCCAGACCCAGGCTGGGTATGGCACCAGCGTAGTCTCAGGGAAGGTCGCACCTAAAATCGAAGTACCAAGATCGAGCAGGTAGATATCGAATTTTCCATCACCGCCGTTGGGCCAGCTTGGAGGATATGAGCCGTCAGAAGGGGGAGGAGTATAACCCAAAGAATC
>DATKKH010000250.1:0-4920 GCA_035543035.1 Terriglobales bacterium
GCGGACCCCCAGGCTTTGCAGGTTTCCATAGCGGCTAAAGAGGCATACCATTTCTTAGGAACTCCAGAAGGAGAACTCGCTTTAGCCCAGGCAGTAGTCTATCTGGCAACAGCTCCCAAGAGTAATGCCATCTATACCGCATTTTCGAAAGTCGAGAAGGAAATCCAGGATACTCAGGCTTTACCAGTTCCGTTACACATTCGTAATCCTGTCACCGGATTGATGAAAGACCTGGGCTATGGCAAAGATTATAAATATCCTCACGACTTCCCCGGTCATTTCGTAGATGAAGAGTACCTTCCGGATAACCTGAAAGGAAGAAAATACTACGAGCCCACGGATTTCGGATTCGAAAAAGAGATCAAGAAAAGAATCGAGTGGTGGAGAAAGAAGAAAGAGGAACTGAAAAAAGCCAAGCAAAAGAATTCATCCAATAATTCAGAAAAGTAAACTATAGTTGTCTGATTTTTGGAATTTGTAGGGACAGAACACTGTCTGCCCCTACACCAAAAAGCCCAATAATTTGGGCAACTACAATTTTTCCCCTCGTAGCGCGACCCTTTCAGGGTCGCTGTAAAATAGGTGTCGCAATGTTTAGAAAAATCCTTTTACTTTTTTCGGTTCTCCTTTTTATAGGAATTCTAATCCCCCTTACCTCCCAGGCCCAAAAGCTTTTCATCCCTATGGATATGTCCCAGACCGACCATTTAAAAGCCTACGGGGTGGCTTACTGGTGCTTGAAACAGGGTAATAATGTCGAATGGCTTTTGAATTACAGGGGCGGCTCATTTATGGCAGAGTATCACGAGGATATAGCTGATCGTTGCAGGCTGCAGGGTGTCTCCTTTGAGAAAATCGATATGTCCCAGGCTGGAGCAATCTATAAAGAGATAGAAGAGAACAACATGGACGTGGTCTTGCTGGAAAAAGCACCTGCAATAGCGGTGTATGTTCCCCCAAACAAGGAGCCCTGGGACGATGCTGTTAGATTAGTGTTGGCTTATGCAGAGATTCCCTACAAGACCTTGTGGGATGCAGAGGTCTTGAAAGGGGATCTGGAAAAATATGACTGGCTGCATCTTCATCATGAGGATTTCACTGGCCAGTATGGTAAATTTTATTTCTCTTTCAGAAACGAGCCCTGGTACAAGGAAGAAGTATCTGTTTCCGAAAACCTGGCAAAAAAATTAGGGTTCAAAAAGGTGTCTGAGGAGAAAAAAACAGTCGCCAGAGCCATAAAAGACTACGTGTCTCGGGGAGGGTTTCTTTTTGCCATGTGTTCTGGTCCGGAGACGATAGACATTGCTCTGGCTGCGGAAAATGATGACATAGTTCCAAAAGAGTTCGACGGAGACCCCCCTGATCCTGATTGTCAGAAAAAATTAGACTACTCCAAGACTTTCGCGTTTACTGATTTTTCCGTTTCATTGGACCCGCTGGAGTATAAACATTCTGATATAGACACTTATTTGGACCGGACGGACTGGGGAATAAATTCGCAGAATGATTATTTCACTCTTTTCGATTTCTCGGCTAAACTGGACCCTGTTCCCTCGATGTTAGTCCAGGACCATGTGAACGTGGTCAGAGGTTTTATGGGGCAGACCACCGCTTTTAGAAAATCTCTTCTGAAAAAATATGTCACGATCTTGGGTGAGGTAGAGGGAAAGGACGAGGTAAGATACATTCATGGAAATTACGGGAGAGGAACTTTTACCTTTTTCTCCGGACACGACCCGGAAGATTATGAGCATAGAGTTGGTGATCCCCCAACCGATTTAAGCCTGCACAAGAACTCTCCCGGCTACCGCCTTATCCTGAACAACATCCTATTTCCCGCTGCTAAAAAGAAGGAAAGAAAAACCTAATACGTGCGTATAATTGCAACTTCCTCTCCCCTTCTGGGAGAGGATTAAAGAGGATTAAGGAAAAGGGTAAAACAAATAAAGGAGGATTTACCTTCCTTTTATCTCCCCATCGAGGGAGGGAAGCGAACAATTGATTAGCGATTCACGCATTCCTACCGGACCACAGAAAGATTGTTCAGGAGCTCACTTTTTTTGCACTCGGAAAAAGGACAGCGCTCGTCCTCTTAATCGATTTTTTACCCGGCTGAATGATTATAAAAAGAATTTGAACCTGCGTATTATAATTAAACCTGATAATCTTAATTTGTGTCTAATTTTTATCTGGAATAGAGCTGTATTTTTTATTAGATTAGCCATAAAATAATTATAAACTTCCAGCTTGATTTTGAAAAGGAGAAAGGAAATCCATGAGAAAAACTTATATCCTGATCCCTATCCTGGTGCTGGTAATTCTGTTTTTTCTTTTTTTCAGAGGAAAAGAAAAAAAATCCGAAGCCCAGTATCTTACGTCTGAAGTTCAAAAAGGGGACATTTCGATTTTAGTCACAGCCACCGGTCAGGTTCAGGCTGTTATCACGGTCCAGGTGGGAAGCCAGGTTTCTGGCACCATTGCCGCACTTTACGCGGATTATAACTCTCGCGTAAAAAAGGGGCAGATTCTCGCTCAATTGGATCCAACTTTTCTAAAAGCCCAGGTCGCCCAGTCCGAGGCAAATCTGGAAAAAGCGAATGCCTCGGCTGAACTGGCCGAGGAGCAGGCCGTACGGAGCGAGTCTCTGTATGCGAAAAATATGATATCGGAGTCGGATAGAGATGCAGCCAAAACCTCCTATGCATCGGCAAAAGCTGACGTGAAGTCTTCCCAGGCTGATTTAGCCCGGGTTAGGACCAATTTGGAATATACCACCATCACTTCTCCAATTGATGGTGTGGTTATCTCCAGAAATGTGGACGTAGGACAGACCGTAGCGGCCTCCCTGCAGGCGCCTACTCTTTTCACCATTGCCCAGGACCTGACTAAAATGCAGGTCGATGCCAGCATCGATGAAGCAGATATCGGAAAGATAAAAGATGGCGAGAAGGTGCTGTTCACAGTAGATGCTTATCCAGACCTCTCGTTTAAAGGAACCGTTAACCAGGTCAGACTTAATCCCACGGTAGTTCAGAATGTTGTATCTTATGACGTGATCATAGATGTCCCGAATCCGGATCTACTCCTTATGCCGGGGATGACTGCCAATGTTACCGTGTTGGTGGATGAAAGTCTGGATGTGCTCAAAGTCCCGGCCACCGCTCTACGCTTTCGGCCTGCCTCAGCAGGGAAAAGATCCCATTCCAATATGCAAGGGGGAGCCCAGGTATCACAGGCAGCCCAGCATATCGACAGCAGCTCTACCAGTTCCAACTCTGCTGGTCCAAGAAAGCGAAACCAAAGTTTAATCTGGATTTTAGACCCCCAGGGTAAACCAGAACCAATCCCAGTTAAGGTGGGGATTTCAGACGGAAACTTCACCCAGGTGACATCTGACTCCCTTAGGGAAGGGGAAAATGTAATCATCGGAGAGAAGGGCGCAGACCGCACAGCCAATAATAGCCAGCAGGTCAATCCTTTTGTTCCCAGGTTTGGAGGAGGAGGAGGGGGAGGAGGTAGAAGATAAAATGGAGCAGGTCATCTTAACTGAGCATCTGGTCAAAATCTATAAACTCGGGGATTACGAGATTCATGCTTTGAGAGGGATAGATTTGTCCATTGAAAAAGACGCTTTTGTTGCCATAATGGGTCCTTCAGGCTCTGGTAAATCCACTTTAATGAATATTCTGGGCTGTCTGGACAGGCCCACTGAAGGCAGGTATCTACTGGATGGGGAAGATGTCTCCTCCCTGGACCGAAACAGCCTGGCCCACATCAGAAACCGAAAAATAGGTTTTGTGTTTCAGAATTTTAACCTTTTATCCAGGACAACTGCCCTGGAGAACGTAGAGCTTCCTCTACTTTATAGCGGGAATCATTCCAAAGACATAACGGAAAAATCCTTAAAGGCTCTGGCTATGGTTGGGTTAGAGGGAAGAGAGCATCATTATCCCAACAAGCTTTCCGGCGGCCAGCAGCAGAGGGTGGCAATTGCCAGAGCATTGGTTAATAGCCCCTCGATGATTTTAGCCGACGAGCCTACTGGAAACCTGGATACCAGAACATCGGTGGAGGTGATGGATATATTTCAGTCGCTTAACCAGCAGGGAATAACCATCATTTTGATAACTCATGAAAGAGATATTGCTACTTATGCTAAAAGAAACATCACTTTCCGGGATGGCAAAATAGTAAAAGACGACATAGTAGCCGTTCCCAAAAAGGCCAGCGAAGAGTTAAAATCTTTGCCTGAACTCGAAGTTTGAAAAAAAAACGCATTACAAATCTGTGATTATTTGTTATTTAAGTGAATTAAATCTAAACCATAAAAAATGAGTCCGGTTATGAAAAAAGTGTATATCTTCCTTTTATCCGCAGTCATGCTCTTACTCCTGTCGCCTTCTCTTTGGAGTAAGGACAGAAATTTAAGCAGCATATGGGCAAAATCGGAAGTGGCGATAGATGGAAAAGAATTCGAGTGGTCAGGTTCGATCTATTATTTGGAGGATCAGAAAATCGGTCTTGGCCTGCAAAATGATACCTCTAACCTGTATATCCTGATTAAAGCTGCTGATCAGATCAGGCAAAGGCAGATAATTAGGAACGGCTTGACTATCTGGATCGATGCCACCGGAAAAGACAAAAAGAGTCTGGGAATTCATTACCCGATCGGAATGCAGGAGTATGGAATACCCGAAGTTAAGGCAAATCCGAATACCGAATTCGACACTGAACAGAAAAACCGGTTTGCTGAGATGCTCAGGGAGATAGAGGTTCTGGGCCCGGAGAAAAATGACCGGAACAGAATAGGCAAAGCGAACAATTTTGGAATTGAAGCAGCTCTTAGCGATACTTTGGGTGTTATGATCTATGAGCTTAAAATCCCGCTGAAGTCGACCAGCCAATATCCATATGCTATAT
>DATKKH010000251.1:0-4117 GCA_035543035.1 Terriglobales bacterium
ATTCCGAACTGGTGCAGAGAGGTCAAAAGCACACTTTTTCCCGAAATCAAGTCTTCCGGGGACAGGTGGTATAGTGTTCCGGGCTTGTCATCAGATACAAGTGCATCGATTATGATGACCTTATCTTTCCCCTCCATAAAAGTCAGCAGGTCAAAGGAAGCTGTTCCGATATCGGCTAATTCCACACCCTCAGGTAGTTTCAGCTTAGACAATTCCTGAATAACATGCACCCCGACCCCTTCATCGGTCAACAACAGGTTACCTATACCAACTACCAGGATTTTTTTTACCATGCATCGGCTCCCTTGAGAGATTTTGGCATATTATAATCTCGATTTCCGATTTCGGCAATCTAATTTATTGTTTAAATTTACCCATTATGCACGAATGCCTCAATGAAAAGTATTATGCCGGGCCGGTCCAGCCTGTTTAGAACATATTGGATACTGCCAAAAGATTGTGAAAACTATAACAAACTCCCTCCCCAAATCGTATAAATTATGTTATATTAATCCTGTAAATTCAGATGAAACCAGTATTCAAGGTCGTATTTATTTAATAATTAAGATGAGCGCTATCAAGATAGAAATCAGAGGGATCGTCCAGGGTGTAGGTTTCCGGCCTTTTATCTATAATTTAGCCCGGGAATGTCATTTAAGGGGTTATGTCTTAAACGACACCGACGGAGTCGAAGTTGAAGCAGAAGGGAGTAAACCGGATCTGGACAGATTCCTCAACCGTATAAGAAGCTTGGCTCCGCCTCAGTCCAGAATTCTGGAAATGAAGGTAGTGAAAGCTGTTCCTCATGGTTTCCGTGATTTTTCCATCCGGGAAAGCAGGAAAAAGGAGACCAGAACCGTCTTAGTTTCCCCAGACTTGGCTACCTGCCCGGATTGTCTGAATGAGCTTTTTAACCCGGAAGACAGGAGGTTCAATTATCCGTTTTTGAATTGCACCAATTGCGGTCCGAGATTAACAATAATCCAGGATACCCCTTATGACAGAGCGAAAACCACGATGTCTTCCTTTAAGATGTGTCCGGATTGTAGCCAAGAATATCATAGTCCTCAAAACAGAAGATTTCATGCCCAGCCGAACGCCTGCCCGGTTTGCGGTCCGAGACTCACTTTATCGGACAATAAAGGTAACATCCTGAACGTTGCTGACCCGGTCGTCTCAACTATCTCTCTCTTAAAGAAAGGTCATATCATAGCTATCAAAGGGATTGGTGGATATCATTTAGCCTGTGATGCGACAAATACTAAAGCTGTTTCCTCCTTAAGGAAAAGAAAATACAGGGAAGATAAACCATTTGCCCTGATGGCAAAAGACCTGAAAACCGTTCGCAGGTTTTGCTACGTTAATCCATCTGAAGCTGAGTTGTTACAATCGGTTCAGCGGCCGATCGTCCTTTTGAAAAAGAAAAAAGTCGATTTGATTGCTCCACAGGTTGCACCGCTCCAGAAGAATTTCGGCGTGATGCTCCCTTATTCTCCTCTACACCATCTTCTGCTTAAGAATTCCAATCTGGTTCTGGTAATGACCTCAGGCAACCAATCGGATGAACCTATTGCTTATGAGGAAAAAGAGGCTTTTGAAAGGTTAAACCATATAGCAGATTATTTTCTTTCTCACAACCGGCAAATACACAGGCGGTGTGATGATTCAGTCACCAGGATATTTAACGATAAAGAAACAATCTTGCGAAGGGGGAGAGGGTATGTTCCTCTGCCGATAAGTGTGGATTCTAAATTTAAACAGCATATTTTAGCTACGGGAGCACAGCTTAAAAATACCTTTTGCTTAGGAAGGGACAATTTTGCATTTCCCAGCACGCATATCGGTGATCTGGAAAATTATGAGACTCTGGATTTTTATGCTAAAGAAATCGATAGATTCAAAAAGCTCTGTTCGGTTCGGCCGGTAGTTGTGGCTCACGATATTCACCCAGAGTATTTGTCTACCAAATATGCTTTATCCTTGCAGGGTATAAGGAAGGTTCCAATTCAGCATCACTATGCCCATATTGCCAGCTGTATGGCTGAAAATAAAATCAGCCAGAAAGTGATTGGAGTTGCCTTTGACGGGACCGGTTATGGAGAGGATGGAAATGTCTGGGGTGGGGAGTTCCTTCTGGCTGATCTGAAAAGTTTCCAGAGGGCAGCACATTTCAAGTATGTCCCCATGCCAGGAGGTGAGTCTGCAATTAAGCATCCCTGGATGATGGCGGCCTCCTATCTCTATGCCTGTTATGGGGAAGATTTCTTGAACCTGGACCTGGAATTCGTCAGGAAGATGGACTTTTCGAAATGGGAGATCATTCAGAAAATGCTGGATCAGCACATAAATCTTTTCCAGACTTCCAGCTCAGGCAGGCTTTTCGATGCGGTCTCAGTCCTTCTGAAGTTCAGAGAGAGAACCAACTATGAGGGACAGCCGGCAATCGAATTAGAATTCTGGGCAGATGAGAAGTTTAAGTCAGATTATCAATATGAAATAATTACTGAAAAAGGTAGGCTCATCATCGACTCTGAAAAAATAATAAAAGGGGTAGTTGACGATTTGATGAAGAAAAAACAAAAATCAGAGATCTCTGCCAGGTTCCATAATACTATTGCTCGGATCATAAATGACGTTTGCTCAAAATTGAGAAAAGAATATGATCTGGATTCAGTCTGTTTATCCGGGGGAGTTTTTCAGAATATGTTTCTGCTGAACAGAGCTTACTCGCTTTTGACTAAGAGCAAATTCAGGGTTTATGCCCATCACCTGGTTCCTCCGAATGATGGAGGAATCTCTTTAGGTCAGGCAGTTATTGCTAACCACAGGATTTGATATGTGTTTAGGTGTGCCGGTAAAGATAATCCAGATTAAAGGAAATGAGGGGGTAGCGGAGTTCAAAGGAGTCAGAAAGAAGATTAATTTAGAGCTTCTGGAAAACGTAAAAAAGGGGGACTATGTGATTTTGCATGCCGGTTTTGCGATTCAGAAAATGGAACCAGAAGAAGCATTGGAAACTTTGAAACTTTTTGAAGAACTTTCCGGATTTGAAAATGAATAGAAACGCTAAAGTGGAACTTTCCAGCCCGAAAATTACCCGGATACTGGCAGAGAAAATCAGGGAAACTGCTGGGAAGATCAAGAGAAACGTCACTCTGATGGAAGTTTGCGGGACGCATACGGTTGCCATTTTCAGGTCAGGAATCAAGAGCATATTACCCGGGAACGTGAGACTGATCTCTGGTCCAGGCTGTCCGGTCTGCGTTACGCCAAACAATTATCTGGACAGAGCGATTGCCCTTTCCAGATTGGATGAAACAATAGTCTGTACTTTCGGGGATATGATGAAGGTACCCGGTTCTTCATCATCTTTGGAAAAAGAGAAGACCAGGGGGAAAAATATAAGGATTGTCTATTCCACGCTGGATGCCCTGAAGATAGCCAAAGAGAATCCGGATAAGGAAATAATCTTCCTGGGAATCGGATTCGAGACCACTGCTCCTACAGTGGCAGTTTCTTTAAAAGAAGCAAAACGGAAAAAGATCAGGAATTTTTATGTCTTATCTGCTCACAAGCTCGTTCCGCCGGCTTTAAGATTTTTGGCTGAATCGAAGGATTTAAGAGTGGATGGATTTATCTGTCCCGGGCACGTGAGCACTATTATCGGGACAAAACCCTATGATTTTTTAGTCAGGGAATTTGGAATTCCCTGTGTCGTCTCCGGGTTTGAACCTCTTGACTTGTTCGAATCCCTTTGTATTTTGTTAATTCAAATAGAAAAGAAAAAACCTGAAATCTCTAATCAGTATGTTCGCGCAGTTAAGACAAATGGAAATCCAAAAGCGTCAGAGTTGATGAATGAGGTTTTCGAGAATGAGGATTCGACCTGGCGAGGGATTGGAACTATTCCTCTTTCCGGTCTTAAAATCAGAGATGATTATGAAGAATTTGATGCTTTTGAACAGATAAATGTGGAGGTAGAAAAAAGCAGAGAGCCAAAAGGATGCTTGTGCGGCCTGGTGATTCAGGGTAAGAAAACTCCTTTAGATTGTCCTCTCTTTGCGGTGAAGTGCAATCCTCAATCCCCAATTGGACCTTGTATGGTTTCGTCCGAAGG
>DATKKH010000252.1:0-11445 GCA_035543035.1 Terriglobales bacterium
AATCCCCTTAGCCTCTTTGTAAGATTTCATATCCTTATGGAAATCCAGATGCTCCGGGTTCAGGTTGGTGAAAACAGCAACATCGAAATCGACCATTTTGACACGGTTTAAGATCAGGGAATGAGACGATACCTCCATTGCTACAGAGGAAACCTTTTGCTTTAGCATCTCGAAAAACATCCTCTGAAGATCAAGCGACTCTGGTGTGGTATTTACTGCCGGGATTATCCTATCCCCCACCTGATAGGCTATGGTCCCGATTACACCTGTTTTCTCAGCATCTTTTTCCCAGATAGATTTCAGCATATAGGTAATAGTGGTCTTGCCATTGGTCCCGGTCACGCCAACCACTTTCAGCTTGGAAGAGGGATAATTGTAATACAGAGCAGAGATAAGCGTTAAAGCAACTCTTGTGTCCTTGACTTTGATCTGGGCTTTTAACGGGTAATCACCCTTTTTTTCTAAGATGCAGGCAATAGCCCCTTTCTCGATGGCAGAGTTAATATATTTATGCCCGTCCTGTTCGAAACCGGACATGGCAAAAAAAAGATCATCCTTTTCTATCTTTCTGGAATCATACTCTAATTTATTTATGTTACAGTCGATATCCCCATAAATCTCTTTATCCGGGAGCACTTCCAGAAGTTTCCTTAGCTTAATCATTAGATTTACACTCCAGAAAACACGTCTCTCCACCTGCAAGCTTTTTTCCAGGCAGGGGTATCTGCTTTATCACCCTGCCTGAGCCTTGTAGATTTACCTGAATCGAATAGGAGCTTAACAACTTGACTGCTTCCCTTACGGTTAAGCCGGTCAAATCCGGCATTAAACTCCGGTCCTGGGATGACTTCAAATCTTTCTCCTCGCCGGCAGAATCTGTCTTCTCTTTTTGAGAAAGGACTTTAAGGTCATTCAATTGTCCCTTCTGAAGGGTAGCGGCCTGAACTGCTGATTTTTGTCTTTCATAATCCTGGGTTCCGGAAGCAACTGCAAAAGAGACCATAGGCTTTTCAATTTTGTTTTTCACCAGCAGATTCTCAGTGGGAATTATTTTCTCGGTTACTCTTTTGAAGGCCGGACCGGCAGTCTGGCCTCCGTAATGCATACCCTTGGGTGAATCTAACATAATGAAGCCGACCATCTGCGGGTTCTCAGCCGGGAAAAAACCTACAAAGGAGGCGATATATTTGCCATTCTGATACCCTCTTTGTCCGATTTTGGGCTTCTCAGCCGTGCCGGTCTTTCCGGCTATATTTACTCCTTCTATCTTGACGGTATTTCCAGTCCCATCTGAGACTACTCCCCTTAAGAATTCAGTCAAAATATAAGCGGTTTTTGGCTCCAGAGCCCTTCTTACCTGGGTTGGGTGGAATTCCTGAACAACTTTTCCATCCTCATCCAGAACTTCTTTAACTACATAAGGTTTAAAGAGGAGTCCTCCGTTGGCTATAGCTGCATAAGCAGATGCAAGCTGGAGCGGGGTAACCGAGATGCCCTGACCAATGGCAAAAGTTGCAGTGGTAATATCAGACCATTTCCTGGCAGAGGAAGGTAGAAGACCCTTTGCCTCGCCTGGCAGGTCTATTCCGGTTTTTTCTCCGAACCCGAATCTCTTGGCATAGTCCAGAAGATCCTCATCCCCGACTTCCATTGCTATTTTAGCCATTCCGATGTTGCTGGATAAAACCACACAGTCCTTAAAGGTAAGCCATCCGTATTGGTGAATATCGTGAAAAGTCTTTTTCCCGATTTTGAACTTCCCTTTCTCAGCATAAAGCGAATCCTCCGGCTTTTTTATACCCTTTTCCAAAGCAGCTGCTGCCGTTACAATCTTGAAAGTAGAGCCCGGTTCAAAATTATCGCAGACTAGTCTGTTTTTAAGCCTTAGCTCTGATGACGTATTTTCTGAATTTTCCTTTGAGATATAAGCCATAGCCAGAATCTCTCCTGTGCGGGGGTCCAAAAGAATGCCTGAACCGGCCTCTGATCCAGTGATTTTGATGGAGTTCTTGAGCTCGTCTTCTAATTTTGCCTGAAGGTCTAAATCCAGAGTCAGGACCAGACTATTACCGCTCTGCGGATGAACCAGAGGATATTCCTTTATCTGGTAAGAGTTTCCCCAGGCGTCCTTCTGAAAAATCCCCTTCCCGTCTTTTCCGGAAAGGAACTGATTATACTGATATTCTACGCCGGCAGAACCTTTATTATCTATGTCTGTGAATCCCAGCATATCGCAAGCCAGGGGGTAATAGGGGTAACTTCTCTTGGTTTCCGCCTGCACATATACCCCTTTTAGATTCCAGCTTTTTACCTTATCGGCTTCTTCTTCCTCGCACTTCCTTTTGAGCCAGACGAATCTCTTCCCCTCCTGGCATAAGGAGCCTTTGATCTCCAGACCGCTTTTTTCTGTCAGGCCGGAGAACCTGTCCGCTACCAGGCTCTTATTGGAGACGCTTTCTGGTACCGCAAAAAAAGATTCGGACGGAAGGTTAAAAGCCAGAACCTCCATATTCCGGTCATAGATAACCCCGCGTTTTGCTTCTAACTTCAGGCAGACCTCCTGCTGGCGCAAAGCTAACTTCTGGATTTGAGAACTCTTGACTACCTGGAGCTGAAAAACGCGTAGAAGCACAGCTAAAACAAAAAGAACTGCTAACAGAAACAGGACCGTAGTTCTTCTTCTGAGTTCCGTTTTTTTCTTAGAGGTCATGTTTTATCTCTTTGGCTGGTATTTTTTTCTCTTCAAAAGGATTCAATTTTTTCCCGTAATTCTTGAGTTTAACCCACAGGTTTGCGGGAAGACTTGATTTTTTTGGCTGTTGTTCATATACCCGCTGAATCTGATATTCAGCCGGATGGATTAGTCCTAATTTTTCCTGGGAGATTTTCTCTATCCTTTCAAAGGAAGATAGTTCAGAAGTCTCAAGGGTGAGGTATTTGTATTCCTTTTCCTCTTCAGCCAGAAGTTTTTTCTGTTCCTGTATCTCTTTTAGTAGTTTTATGACCTTGACCCTCTGCCAGACATACAGGGTCGAGAATACGATCAGCACCAGCAGTGTCAGGAAAAAGAACAGATGGTTATGCTCTTTAATCCGCTTTTTAAGCGGTTTTGGCCTATAAAAGAATTTGAATTCTGACAAAAAAGCTCCCTGCTTTTTCCACCTTGGGGACAGTTATTCTATCTTTTCCGCTACTCGCATTTTTGCGCTTCTGGCTCTTGGGTTTTCTTCGATTTCCTCCTGGTCCGGAATAACAGGCTTCCTGGTCAAAACTTTCAGGATTTTCTTACCTCCGCAGGTGCAAACCGGAAAATCAGGAGGACAGGTGCATCCTTTAGCCAGCTCGGAGAATCTGTTCTTGACGATTCTATCTTCCAGAGAATGGT
Organism: Terriglobales bacterium; assembly: GCA_035543035.1. Classification (GTDB taxonomy): domain Bacteria; phylum Zixibacteria; class MSB-5A5; order MSB-5A5; family RBG-16-43-9; genus RBG-16-43-9. The sequence goes on from DATKKH010000252.1 coordinate 3,386, forward strand.
AGGAGATAACACAAACCCTTCCTCCGGGGACTAAGGCTTCAACTCCTGCATCCAGGCCTTTTTTTAATTCAGACAGCTCATTATTTACCTCAATTCTTAAAGCCTGAAAAACCCGGGAGAGGGTTTTCATATCGATTTTTGTCTTTATAATGCTTTTCACGATATCTTTAAGCTCTTTGGTCGATTCGATTTTTTTGAATTTTCTGTTCTGGATAATCGCCTGGGCTATTTTTTTTGAGAATCTCTCCTCGCCATACTCCTTGAAAACCCTGGTGAGTTCTTCAGCAGTATAGTTATTTATGACTTTGAATGCCGTTTTCCCATTTTGCTGGTCGAACCTCATATCCAGGGGACCATTATCAGAGTAACTGAAACCTCTTTCCGGGGTATCTAACTGGTAAGAAGAAAGTCCTAAGTCAAAAAGAACCCCTCTTATTTTCTCTACATTCTGGCTTTTTAATATCTCAGGAAGATGGCTGTAGCTCTGATTGAAGAATTCCACCTTCTTTTCAAACCTCCTGAGTCTTTCTTCTGCAATTTTTATTGATTCGTTATCTTTGTCTGTCCCTAAAAGCTTTCCTCCCTCATTCAACTGCTCTAAAATGGATGCTGCATGCCCTCCGGTTCCTACGGTCGCATCGACATATGTTCCTGACTTATCGATGATTAGATACTCTATTACCTTTTCTTTCAGTACTGGCTTATGGTAAATCGTTCCAATCCTCGATTTCTTCAACTATCTCCTCGATTGGTCTTTCCCCTTCTCCACCTTTTTTGTATTTCTCGAATAATTCAGGATTCCAGAGCTCGATCCGGTCGGGCAGCTTGATTATCCGAACTTCTTTTTCAATCTTTGCTTCTGCCTGAAGCTCCTGCGAAATACTCATCCTTCCCTGTTTATCTAACTGTGATTCAGTGGCATTGGAGAAAATAATTCTTAAATAGCGTCTTATTTCCCTCTTGTTGGAGTGCAGCTTTTTGAGTTTTCCAATGAAGTTTTCCCATTGTTCCATTGAATAGACTGCAAGGCATCCTTCCAGTCCGACAGTTATCATATAAATGTCGCAAAATGTAGAGCTGTTGTTTTTTCTGAACTTGGCTGGAAGACTAACTCTTCCTTTGTGGTCGATTGAGTAGTTGTAGGAATTCTTAACCAGGGGCATTTTTATTTGCTTTTAGGTTTATATTTGCCACCGCTTGCCACTACTTGCCACCAATATTATCTTATGTTCGCTTTGTTGTCAAGGAAAAAATTAAAAATTCTAAACTTTTTTTAAAGATAATTGATATTGGAATCACACCACTATTTATAGGGGTTCTCCCCCTATATCTTGATTGAAATTCTGGTCTTAATGAACGACCAAAAAATAACCTCTTCACCTGAAACAGAATATCGAAATTTCCAAAAGGTTTACTTGAAGTTCAATCTGGCAAGCCTTTTGCCATATAACTGCTGATAACCTCAAAAAAATCTGAGAGGGGGAGTAGTTTTGGTAAAGAAATTCTTTTTGATCAGTATATTTCTATTGATTTTGCCATCATTTTCTTTTTCCCAATCAGTTTATCAGGTCATTTTCTCTGAGGATGAGCTTCAATTTCAGAAAAAAGGCAGTTACGATTATATTCAGCTGAAAAAAGGAGAGGTTGAGGAAGAAATCGGGAAACCAATGCTTCCTTTCAGAATAATCAACCTTCTGATTCCTGAGAATAAAGCTGTGGACACAATCCTGTGCGAAACTGAGGACGAGAATCTTCCGGGAAACTATGTTCTTCCTCCATGTTTTAGTAAAGAGAAGACTGATGACTCGCCAGTCAATGGATTGAGCCGACTTGATTCAGCAGTTTACTTTTCAGAGGAAGGTTATCCTCAAGAACCATATAAGATTATTAGCTCAGGATATTTAGAGGGAAATCACATCTTGACCCTGGCTTTATATCCTCTGAAATACTTTCCTGAAGACCAGAACCTTGTTTTTAACAAGAGCTTAAAGCTCACGATCTTATTCAAGGAAGCTCCATCAAGGAAGGTTTATTCTAACCTGGACTTAGAGGAAAAAAATAGACTGACAACAGCATTCCTTGGCTCCATGCTCTACAATCCAGAAGAGCTTCCTGCTCATCCTCATCTCTCAGGATACAAAATTGGAACTACCGATCAACCCATATACCTGATAATCACTTCAGAGGAATTAAAAAACTCTTTTCTTCCTTTAATCGAATGGAAAACTCAAAAAGGGTTAAGGGCGAAGATAGTCACGACTGATAGCATAGCTAGTACCTGCAATGGCATTGATCTCCAGGAAAAAATCAGAAATTTCCTGATTCAGACTTATCCTCAGGGTCTTTTATGGGTCCTTTTAGGTGGAGATGGAGAAGTAGTTCCTTTTAGATATGCCTATCATGCCAATGCCTCTTCTTCCATACCAATAACTGATCAGCAGATCTGCGACCTTTATTATGCAGATATGGATGGGGATTGGGATAAAGATGGCGATGGGGTGTATGGTGAGCCGACTGATGATTCCCCTGATCTATTCCCTGAGCTTTTTGTAGGTCGAGCACCAGTTAAAACTCCTGAAGAAGCAGATATTTTCGTCCAGAAAATAATCAATTATGAGAAAAACCCCGGATCGGGAGATTATTCCTTCTTAAAAAAAGCGTTATGGATTAGCTCTGACCAGATGAGAGACTGGGATACAGTTGGTCAGCATACCTTAGTTTCCCAGAACGTTGACCAAGGTTTCTATCAGGACCTTCAGAGTTTAGTCGAAGCCCCATCTGGAAGTGCTGAAAACCCGAGCAGCCCAACCGGATCAAACTGTATCGAGGTTCTAAATAAGGGATGGGGAATAATCGGAGTATTTGCTCATGGAAAATCAAACGGATTTGTCGCCAGCTCCAATCTCCTGAACCAGTGGCCTAAAAGCTACGTCTATTCTGATTCAAATATTGATGACGGCAACGGTCATTTGAATAATCTGAATAACGGTAACAAGTTGGGAATTATGTATTCGATCTCCTGCGATCAAACCGCTCTGGATGTTGAAACTGAACCTGCTTTAGGGACACCTCCTTGTATAGGAAAAAATTTCCTGACCTTAAAAGATAGAGGAGCAGTTGCTTTCTTAGGATATTCCCGCTGGGGCTGGATATCCGCTTCCTACATGTTAGCCTCTGAATTTATGAAAGACCTTTTTGTCCCTGAGTTTGAATATCACATCGGAGTGGCTGAAGCCTGTTCAAAAGCAGCTTATTCTGTTTATCGAGATTTGAATTACGGACACAACCTTTTAGGCGATCCGGAAATGCAAATCTGGACTGATACTCCCTGCTCACTTGAAGTCAATTATCGTGATGCCTCAATAGATTCCATCTTAGTCGTTCAGGTCGATGCAAAAGGATCATCTTTGTCTGATGCAAAAGTAGTTGTAAGTCATAAAGATACACTCTTTTTCTCAGGAATGACAGATCAGCAAGGCAATGTTTCTATTCCTCTTTCAGACTTAAGACCGGGAGACGTCAGCCTGACTGTGACAAAGCACAACTTTTTACCTTTTGAAACGAAGACCAATCTCAACGCTAAATCTGACATAAAAGATTCAAAACAAAATCAGACTCTAAACTTCTCTCTGGGACCCAATTATCCGAATCCTTTTAACCCCACCACTACCTTACCCTACCGAGTGGGTAGTTCACAGTTCATGGTTCATAGTTCCATCCACACCACACTTAGAATCTATAACATCCTCGGGCAGTTGGTAAGGACTCTGGTAGATGAGGAGAACTTACCAGGGATTTATCGTATAATCTGGGATGGAAAAGACCAGAAGGGGAATTCAGTCTCATCCGGAATTTATTTTTATAGGCTGGAGGCTGGAGATTATCAGGAAACCAGGAAGATGAGTTTAGTTCGATAAGTGTAGGGGCAATTCATGAATTGCCCCTACCGAACCGACTTCTTTTCACGGTTCTGTCAGGACCTCAGTCCTGACAGTTGAATTAGAGTCAGGAGTAGCTCCTGACGCAACTGGTAAAAATTCCTCCGAAACACAAGATGGCAGGTTTGTTCGGTGTCCCGATCAAGGGGACACTAACTGTCCCGTCCACAGGGATAATGCGAGTCCCTCACATACGGACACTTGCACTTGTCCACAAATAGTGGACAAGAAATAGAATTTAGAGATATATGGGTTTAGAGATATTTATTTAGAGGGACTGCTTGATCTATAGGTGCACATTCCCATAGAGGCGATTCGACGGGTCGCCCCAACCATTTATCTCAACATATAAAACAATAGAATCCCTGCTAAGAAGCCTCCAATATGAGCGAAAAAGGCGACTCCTCCCGCATTCTGAACCCCCAAAGAAGGAAGTGCGTAAATTATCTGCAGGATAAACCAGAATCCAAGAACGAAAAATGCAGGAATCCTGATTATCCTGGCAAAAAACCCGAAGAAAACCAGAGTTAAGACCTTTGCATAAGGGAAACCTACCATATAAGCCCCTAATACCCCGGCAATGGCTCCTGAGGCTCCAATCATCGGCACTGTAGATTTCGGCGAGATAAGAACCTGTGACAAGCCGGCTATCAAGCCTGAGACCAGATACAAAAGAATGAATTTGAATTTGCCTAATCTATCCTCTACGTTATCTCCAAATATCCACAAATAAAGCATATTCCCCAAAAGATGCAGAAAACCTCCGTGCAGGAACATAGCTGTAAAGAGAGTCAATGGAATAGGGAAATTGACATGATGACTCACGTTTCTGAGGTGTGTTACATTATAGGGTATCGCACCATATTTGAGCACGAGTCCTTCTGCACCAGGTCCCAGGGAAAACTGATATAGGAAAACGATGACGTTTATCCCGATGAGCAAGGGGGTTATTATAGGTTTCTTATAAGAAGGGATGTCGTCTTTTAGGGGAAGCATCTGTTTTTATTCCTGAACTATCGAACCATTAAACTTTTTTCGTCGTGCACAGGTGCCGACGCTACTCCTCTGGGTTATTGAACCTTTCTAAATCGCTTTAAACCTGATTCTGATAGTTTTTTGATTACCCATCCTATCCTTTGCTCTAATCGCTAACTTATGCCAGCCCGGAGATATTGGTTTTTGAGGCCTGGAAATCAAAATGCATTTTTCAGGATCATACTCTGGTATCTGCCATTCCCCGTCCAGGTAGACCTGTATATCCTGGTCACTGCCAATCCCGGATAGATCGTCCGTAACCCTGGCAGATATATTTACATCCTTTACGTTTATTTCTTGACGCGGTTTTGGATGAACTTCTCTTATCTCCGGAGCTGTCCTATCCTCCAGAAGCACATAGGTCGATAAATCCCGCACCTCAGCTGAAATCGAATTGTTCGCGGTATCGATTTCATGTCCTGTGAACTTATAAGTACTATCTACATACTCATACAATCCGGTTTTTGCCAGTCGACACTTGCTGCTCGTACAGCAGATACTGATTTTGGCAGGTTTCGCTAATGGAACATCTGACGGCAGAAAGGAATAATAAGAACTTTTCTCTCTCGCCATTTTGTGTGAATCTAATTTGTTTACCTGGACATTGATATTTCTGAACACTGAACCAGAATCTATCTCTACCTTTGCCAAACCGTCTTTGCTCTGACTGGTGATTTTATCCTGATTTGCTGTCATAAATAGTCTGGGGATATCAGTCCTTAACCCCTCATATATTCGTGGGCGAATAGCTTTAACGATAATTTTTGACTTGGAAATATTCCCTGAGGCATCAAAGGCTAATATTTCGAGTTTATGAATTCCGCTGTCCAGAAATTCGAGGAACCCTCGATTTGTAGTGGAATATAAGGGCAAGTCGTTCCCGTAATCAAGATACAGCTTGTAGAATTCGCCTTCCCTTTTTTTCATTAACCCAAAATCCCTGTCCAACTCAATTTTCCAGCTATTTTCAAAATCTATGGTGTCGTAATGTGATGAGAACACTAACAGACTATCCAGGAAAAGCTCCAGTTTATAAATCCCGAATCTGCTCCCCTTTTCTGCCATCTGATCATAGGCTGAGATTTCGATACCCACGTTCCCTTCCACGACTGGAATCTCTTTTGAAACATAAACCTTTTGCGTGGAATCGAATTGCAGGGGGTACATTTTTATCTCTGTGGAATCATCTACATACGAATTGACATCCAAAGCTCTTATCCCCAGACTGGTGAAGACTGGAGGGATAGTATCAGGCAAGGGGAACCCTGAGGTGAGCGGATTCAAAGGTTTGTTGTCCTTGTCCCTGATCTCAAAGTGGAAATGAGGCTCGCCAGTGCCGGTCTCTCCCGAATACCCGATAAGCTCCCCCTGCTCAATCCAAATCGTATCCTGGGGAAAGATATCTGCCCTGTATCTTTTGTTCTTCAATTGTTCTGTAGTTACGATTTTCTTCAGCTTTTCTGAGTAATCTGAGAGGTGAGCATATAGAGTAATCTGCCCATCCGGGTGCTTCAGGTAAATTGCTTTACCATATCCCCACCAGGAAGCAAAAAGCCGGTAAACCCAGCCCGATTTGACAGCATAAACCTCAAGCCCGGTCTTCTCTCCGGTCCTGAAATCGATTCCTGAATGAAAATGAAAATCCCTGAGGTCCGCAAAAATCGAGGAAAGCTCCCTGCTTTCTTTAAGCGGAAAAATAAAGCTTTCCTGGGAAAAAGAAATCGCTGACAAGATCAGAGTCCAGATAAAAACAAAAAAAATCTTTTTCATATTTCATCAATAAAAGGATTTATTTCCCTATGTCAATTTCTTTAAGAAATACTTGACAAACCTACATGGTATTCTTTAGTTATTGTTGAATTCTGATCAATTATTTTCTTATGGAAAGAATCTATCAACTAAAAGAGTTGATATGAAGCGTAAAATCTTTTGGGGAATTATCCTCCTTATAATTCTGTTTATTTTTATTGTCTATTTAAACTGCACTAAGAATTCTGTCCGTTATGAATTTAAAAAGGACTATTACTTGTACACGAGCGGAAGTTTTAGTTCAGACATTACAAAGTTGATTTATGTTATCTCAACGGAGACAGATTCGCTTGTGGATTCAATTTCCCTTGGACCCTATAACTGGCCAAGTTATCTAGCTTTATCTCCAGACAAAAGAACCTTATATGTACTTGTTAATGTTTTTGACACCACGACTTCTTCTTTCTCTTCTACTTATTATGAGATAGATACCCGAACCAAAACCCCAAAATACATTGGTCCTAACAGCAGCACTGCGATTTCGCCAGATGGAAGATATTTGTTTGGAGCGGTGGGAAGCAGGTTCACAATTTTCGACGCGTATACGCATCAGAATACATATCAAGACTCAACCGTTTTCTACCCCATTTGCTTTGATGGACAGAGACATCTGGTTTATGGATCGACAGGGAAACTGGGCGAAGTAGGAATATTTGACTACAAGACCAAACATTGGGTTAGAATTTTGAACATACATCTGTGGGACGGACAGGTTCCTGCATTCGACCATTACGTTCTGTCCCTCAATGGAAATGAACTTTATCTCCTTGCGCGTACTTATGACTATTACTTCTGCGTCTACGACTTGGCACGGGATAGCCTGCTAGTCCAGCTCGGGGTGAATTCGTCTGGTCAATTAGCTATCACTCCTGATGGGAGTACGGTCTATCTGACGGACCCTGGCGGTGGGGGATCGTGCGTGGCGATTGAACCAAATCCTACCGAGAAGCTGGGCGTGTTCGATACTAGGACCAAAACCCCTCTCCCCAGTATTGACTTATCTTCACTCAGGGATTCGCTGGACCCGGTACCTGTTGCACCTTTTTTCATTAGGATAACACCAGACGGAAAAAAAGCTTACCTGACTGTATGCTCAAGTCGGGTGTTAGTGATTGACCTGGAGAGAAATGAGCCTCTCAAAGTGATAGTTGTTCCAAAGCCACATCAGGGTTTGGATATGATGGCCCTATAGGGTTGTGTGTGTATTTTAAACCTTTTTTGAAATGAAGTCTGAAACCGAAAATCCGCTATAATATCCGCACCACGATTACTCAGATT
>DATKKH010000253.1:0-8147 GCA_035543035.1 Terriglobales bacterium
TAAAAATTCTGGGGCACAAACAGCCAGACCAGAATAAAAGTCAAAAGACTGCCGCAGGTTCCGGGTGCAACCGGAGAATATCCAGCAAAAAAAAGGGTCGCCAGAAAAATCTGAAAACGCTGGGTGGAGCTTATGGAAACCTTTTGCGACTCTATTTCAACACCCCCTTGAGCAGAGGAATGTTCTTCACCAGGTAATCAATCCCTGTTCCCAAAGTCAAAAGCATGCTGATCAAAACCAGGAGATCGAAAATCCTGAAGACCTGGGGACTGGTGAATATGGTCCAGTCATAACCCAAGGGAAGAAGAGTGGTTTTAAGGTTGGTAAAGATTAAAATTATGCTTATGACTAACATCTGGGAAAAAGTCTTCACCTGGGCTAAGATCGTGGGCATAATCACCATCCCTTTGTAAGCTGCAAGGCTCCTCAGCCCAGTGATAAAAAACTCCCGGACTATAATCACAAGAATCATCCAGGCTTTGACATAGCCTAAAGCTACGAAGGAGATAAAAGCAGTGGAGACCAGGATTTTGTCAGCCAAAGGGTCCATAAATTTACCGAATCCGGTTACTACTCCATATTTTCTGGCTATATATCCGTCATAAAGGTCAGTCAAAGCCGCAACTAAAAAGATGAGAGTGGCAAAATAACGTGAATAAACGTTATTCACCAGAAAAAAGACCATAAATACTGGAGAGAGCAATATGCGTGCTAAGGTGAGCTTATTTGGCAAATTCATCTTCTTCTTATTTGGTCATTGCGAGGTATGCACCAAGGTTGTGCATACCGAAGAGGTCATTTGACCGACGAAGCAATCCGTCAGAAATCAGAGGGATTGCACCATTAGATTCTTTCCTGCCTTATCCAAAGTAGCTTGGTAAATTTAACCTTCTGAATCTCCTCAGTCAACAAAAAACCTTCCTAAATAATGTAGGGACAGAATACTGTTCTGTCCCTACGATTGAATTCAACTTCAAACTCATCTACACCCGGGCGCCGGCCCTCCTTTAAAAAGATAAGCTACCAAGTAAACTATATCTGCTACATTTACTTTACTGTCGCAATTTGAATCTCCGGCATCCAGAAGAGGAAGCGGAACCGGACCTCCTTTGAACAGGTAATTGACCAGATAAATAATGTCCGCCAGGTTAACCGCTCCATCCGAGTTGGAATCTCCCAGGAGTAACCTCGACTTATTCTGAGCATGATAGGTGAGACTATCCCCGATGCTCCCGTCTGTCCTCACCATTTTGAATTTGAGCGAATCAGCCCAGACATCGAAATCGACAAAGTGATGAGCTTTTTCTGCATGTTTTGTCCAGGAGCTCTCCGCTGGAGTGTAAAGCGGCGCTCCACCTCCAGCAGCTATCAAATAAGTGACTCCATTGACCGGACCATTTCTCTGGTAGAAATGGCTATGTCCGCTAAAAACCATATCCACTTTAAAACTCTGGAAAAGCGGGCACAAGGTATCCCTTATACCCAGGTTGCTGTTATGCCCCCCGGCACAATAAGGATGATCGTGCATAAAAACGAAGATGAAGGTCTGATTATAAGAATTGACCAGGTCTTTTCTGAGCCACTGATACTGCGCACTCGAAGGTCCATAAGGTTTCTGGGTATCCAGGCTGATGAAATGTGAATTCCCGTAATCGAAAGAGTAGTAACTCTCGGTGCTGTCAGGATTGTTATGGGGCAGGTAAAAATAATTGTAATACAGGGGACTTTCTCCTTCATGGTTGCCTATGGCATAATAGTAAGGAAACCCCTGGGCACAGACAGCACTGGAGCAGATAGTTGCAAAATAGGTCGTCCACTGGTTTTCATCTGAGCCGTTCGCGACTAAGTCACCAGTATGCAGGACAAAATAAGGATCAGCAGAGACAATTCCATTCACCACGGCCAAATGGGAATCAGCCTGGGTTCTGGTATCTCCATAAACGCAGAATCTGAAGTAGTTACCGGGTGAAACGGCAGTTCTGAAAGTGTAATCCGGGGTCTGTTTCCTCTGAAAGAGTAGTCGATAATGATAAACCGTATCAGCAAGAAGACCACTCAAGGTGAGACTATGAACGGTTTTGAGAATCAGATTCTTTTCCTCGATTTCATAGCCGGCAGAAAGCCCATATTGCACCACTGAGCTATCAGGGGTCGACGTTCGCCAGCTAATCACTATTGAGTTCTGGGTGACTGTTGAAAGGTAAGGTCCCTTTTGAGGAAGGTCTTGAGCTAGGGCAAAACATAAGCCAAAAGCTAAAAGACAGATCAAGAAACCCATTCTCATCATTTTTATCCACTCCTCTTCAGGAATTTACTACACAAGATTGAACCTGACAAGTTTTAAAAAAAGAGCATTTGAGTCTTTCCTAATCCGAATGTGACTTTGGTTCTGAAAGGCTCTGTATGCGAAAAATAGATTTCGAAATTGTCAAAATCACCGCAGCCAGTAAAATTCCGTAAACAGCCCCTCCCAAAACGTCCAGAGGATAATGCACGCCCACATAGATGCGGGAAAATGAGACCGTCACAGCTATTGCCAGCCAGATAAGCCACACCCTGCGATAAAAAAAAGTCAAAATCGAGCCTGTGGCGAAGATATTAGCAGCATGAGACGAAGGAAAAGAGCTGGAATGTGAGCATCCGGCCAGGAGGTGCACCTGCGGAAAAACATTGCAGGGCCGGACCCTTCCGAACCAATTTTTGAGCAGGAGATTAACCGAAGAATCTGCAATAGCCAAAACAATCAGCACCAAGACTGCGGCTATTCTTTCTTTTTTCCGTCCAAAAATAAGCATTGCCAGAATTACCAGGATAAAAAGAACTCTCCAGTTTTTGAATTCGGTGATAAAAGGCATCAGGAAGTCAAAAACCCGGTTCTGCAGTTTCAGATTGAGAAAAAGGAAAATTTCTTTATCTAGCCTTATTATGAAATTCAATAATTCAGTTACCATATTATTCAAGTTAAGAAGATCCTAGTGCGAGGCTTTTAGCCTCGCTTGGGTGCCCCTGAAAGGGTCGCACTACGAAAAAGACTGATTCACGTCATGCTGAGTCCGCAACAGCTGACGAAGCATCTCTCCTTTTTAAGAAGTCCTGCACCTGTTTCAAACTTGGAATCCCTTGTCTGCCACCTAACTTCATGCACTTCAAAGCCGCGCAGGCAGAGGCAAACTCGATAATTCTCTCCATCTTCCATTTTTTCAAAAGCCCATAGATGAAAGCACCATGAAACACATCCCCTGCTCCGGTAGTATCGACCACCTCGATTTTAAATCCCGGGAAATAGTTTACTTTGGACGAATCTGTCCACACACAACCTTTTTCTGATAAAGTAATCACCACACATTTGAAACCAATCTTTTTCAATTCCGAGCAAGCCTGACTCAAATCCTCAAGTCGAGTGTAATCAAAGGCGAATTTTCTGGATACCACCAGATAATCAACTAATGGAAAAAGGTTCTCTATATCGACCCTCATACTCCCCAAATCTAATATGACTTCTGAACCATTCTTTTTTGCCTTTTTAGCTAAGAAGATATTAGCTTCTATATCTCTGCCATCCAGATGCAAGTATTCGAAGGAAACATCTTTCAAAAACGAAATTTCTTTGGGTGTGACTGGCTTCATCCAGGTTTTATCCAGAGCAACAGTTCTCTTTCCACTATTTTTATCAACCCAGATAAAAGCCTTTAAGCTTTTTACCTTATGATCTATAAGCAGGTAATTGACATCGACTCCGAATTTTTCCAACTCAGACCGTATTACTGTCCCCTCGTAATCATCCCCTATTTTCCCCACAAAAGATACCTTTGCTCCTAATTTTGCCATCATAGCCATAGCAGTCGGAACAGGTCCCCCTCCCTGAACAGAAGAGGCAACAACGTCTGCCTTCTCATCCAATCCAGGATAAGGATCAAGAATGGAAAGATAATCCAGGGGGCAGATGCCAAAGCCCAGGCAATCAAAGTCATATCTCAACCTGGAGCGAGATACCTTAGTCGACTTCAAATTCTATCTTTCCCTTGGTGATGTTCATCAATTCGTCTTTGAGTCTTGAAACAATCCCTTGGCTGAAATCTATTTCCATTCTTACCTTGTCTCCAAATGCCAACCTTTTGACTTTGACTTTTTCCCGGTTAAGAATCATCTGAACCCGGTCAAAATACCTTTTTGGAAAAAGCAGGATGAGCTTTTCCCTCAGCTCTTTTTTGATCAGGACGCAACCCTGCAGTGCTTTTAAGGCGCTTTCGTAATAAGCTTTGGAAAGACCGCCAGTGCCTAATTTGATTCCGCCGAAGTAACGGGTAACCACAATTAAGACATCCTTCAGATTTTGAGACAAGATTGCAGACAGTATCTGCCTGCCAGCAGTCCCTGAAGGCTCCCGATCATCTGTCGATTTCTGGACTTTCCCGCTTTTGAGGACATAGGCATACGGGTTATGGGTTGCATCGTGAAATTCTTTTTGTATTTTTTTTAGCCAGAGCTCAGCTTCATCTTCTGAATTAACCGGAACTGCCGAGGCAATGAATTTGGAGCCTTTGACCAGAAGTTTATCTCTATTGAATTCTTTTATACTGAGGTATTCAGCCTGATCTTTTGTTTCCTTCAATTTTTTTCTCCACGAACTGCTGGACTAACCTTTTGAGCCGGCTGCCGTAGATTAAATCGAATTTCTCCATCTGGTCGGGAATCAAGGATTCTGCCTTTAATCTGACTAAAGCCGCTTCCTTTTTTGCCTCGCCCAAAGTTAGATCCCCCTTTTTTATCTTCTCGCAGGCTTCATCCACGATTTTCTTTAGACGTTTTAGCTTCCCCTCGGAATCTAGATACTCTTTCATAGATATTTCAAAACCAGGTCTAAATCTTCAGCCCCCTTGATGGGAATAGCCCCTATTCGTACGAGCTCTTCAGAGCTTTTGCTGCTCTCTCTTATTACCACGAATAATGACTTGCCCTGCTCGATAGCCCTTTGAGCGGCATCAATTGTGCCTGAACCCTCATCCTCGGTTTCGACTACTATGACGGTTTGAGAAAGACCGACAATGATACGGTTTCTGGCTATCAATTGACCGACATTCACCGGAGTATTCAGAGGATATTCGGTTAAAAGTGCGCCATGCTGGCTAATCTCAACTGACAAGCTCAGATTTTCCTCAGGATAGATTTTGTTCAAGCCTGAGCCTAAAACCGCATAGGTTTTTCCTTCTTTAGCCAGCGCACCAAGATGCGCGCCGGTATCGATTCCACGGGCTAAGCCGCTGACCACGACTGCACCTTTCTTAGCCAGGTCTTTTCCTATTTCAGTCGCCTCCTTTATCCCCTCATATGTTGCATTATGTGTTCCGACCACTGCAATAAACAAAGCATCAGGTGCAGGAAATTCTCCTTTGAAATAAAGCAAAGGAGGAGGATCATTGATCACCCTCAGGCTCTGGGGAAAATCATCCTCTAAAATGGTTTTGATTCCAATCCCCTGTTTCTCTATGTAGGCAATCTGTTCTTCTATTTCACCTAACTTTTCTTGAGATTTGATAATCTGGTCAGCTTTTTCCAGGCTCATCCTGGGAAGTTTGGAGATTTGCTCTGCGTTTGCTTTAAACACGTTTTCCGGAGAACCAAAAGCAAGCAGAAGTTGTTGAAACCCCTTGGGCCCAACCTTAGCCACTTCCCTTAAAGCGATAATATATTTTCGATAATCCAAATTCACATCCTTTTGTTTAATATATAATATTTCTGAATGCAGGAAAGAAATATTTGGAGTAGACCTAAGGGTTAATTAATGAATTGCCCTACAAACTTCTGAATAATAGGTTACAATGTTTCATACTGAGCGAAGCGAAGTATCTTTTTTTCTTAATTCGGGTTTATCTCACTGCTTACAGAGAAGACTTACTGTTACACTCCAGACATAGGGCGAGGAAACCTCGCCCCTACGATTTTTTATCTGTAATCTGTTATCTATAATTTGTCATTGATTTTAAGATAACTCTTTCCATCAAGAAATTCAAACTCCGTCCCGAAAATAGACGAGTCTATCCTTAATCTATCCAGAATTTCCTGAGCCATCTCGCCCTCCGCTATTTTGGGAGAGCGCGGGAAAGTAACCATCTCAATCGGAATAATTTCGACCCGCATCAGTTTTTCATCGTTGAAAGTCACTTTAAGGATAATGCTCTGGTTATTTTTTAAATCTTTCTGGTCGAAGATAAAATTCCCTAAGCTGTAGGCGATGAGTTTCCCTTTATAAATTTCTATCCCCTGAAAAGTATGAGGATGATGCCCTACAATTATATCTGCACCGCAGTCGATTGCCATATGAGCTAAGCTTTTCTGATACTCAGTTGGAAAATCCCGGTATTCTATTCCCCAGTGAAAAGAGACAATGACTAGGTCAGCAGATTCCTTGAGCTTTTCGATATCTTGAATTATCCAGGTATGCATTCCCTTGGCTACACCCGGATGGTCCTGTCCTGCAGGGAAAGCACCTGGAGAAAGGTCATATCCCAAAAAAGCTATCCTGAGGTCTCCCAAGTCGAAAATAGCAGGCCTTCTGGCTTCAGCCAGATTTTTACCCGCACCAATCGTCTGAATTTTATTCTTTTTCAGAATTTCAAGTGTTTCCTCAAAAGCTTTTCTGCCGTAATCGTATGAATGATTATTTGCCAGATTGAGTACCTTGAACCCGGCATAGACCAGTCCTTTCACCGCCTGAGGGTTTCCTCGAAAAGCATAAATCTGGTCTCCCTTCATTCCCCGTGTAGAAAGTGGTGATTCCAAATTCCCGAAAGTGACATCTGCTGAATTGGTTATCTCAGCCAAATTTTTAAAAGGGTAAAGATACCCTTTATTTCTCATTGTGATATCCACGCCACGGGAGAGCATTATGTCGCCAACCAGAATCATGGTATGTTCTCTGGATAAAAAGGGATTTTCTGATTTTGAAGTTAGAGGAAAAACTAAAAAGGGCAGAACGAGAAGGATAAAGAATTTTTTGGAAAAAATCATTTGGAGAAAGATTTTATGTAGGGACAGGACAGTGTCCTGTCCCTACCGAAAGACCCACAATTTATTCAGTAGAAGCAAAAGTAAGCTCATTCGTCAGCAGGTTGAGAGCGTAAAGCAGGTTTTCTTTTTTAGAGTTGAAATCCGGCAGGTAATTCCTATTTACCGGTCTGGCTGAAGGGAGATTCATCTTTAAAGGGTTAACATACTTCCCCCCAACCATACATCTGAAGTCCAGGTGTGGACCAGTGGCTACGCCACTTGTTCCGACCCTGCCGATTATCTCGCCCTGGGTTACTTTTGTACCTCTGCTGATTTTCAGGGCAAAAGAGGAGAGATGTCCATAAGAAGTCACAAAACCATTGGCATGCCTTATCTCGATTGTTCTTCCCAGACCTCTTTTCCAGCCGGCAAAGGTAACCAGACCATCTGCTGAAGAGACCACAGGCGTACCGTAAGGCGCGGCATAATCTACCCCATAATGGGGTCTGTAAGTCTTGAATACCGGATGAAGCCTGGAAGCTGAGAAGGTCGAGGTGATTCTCCTGTAGTTGAGAGGTGACCTTAAGAAGGCTTTTCTTAAAGATTTTCCTGTCAGATCATAATAGTCAGATTGCCCCTGCGGGTCCTGATAGAGAATAGCATCATACTTTGTGCCTGAAGCTTCATATTCAGCCGCTAAGATCTCGCCATAACTTACGAACTTCCCATCTTTTTCATATTCCTCATAAATTAACTTGTATTTGTCTCCTTTCTGGGGTTCGTTTAAGAAGTCTATCTGCCAGGCAAAGATATCCGAGAACTTCATTATCAGCTCCGGATTTTCGCACTTATCTCTCATATCTTCCCATAAGGAGTTTTTTATCTCACCTTCCAGGCCTTTCACGATTCGGGTGAGCTTTACCGGCACAGAGTAGGCTACTAAATCTCCTTCCTTATTAACTACTTTATATCTCTCTAAAAGTCCTTTTTGATATTCAAAAGAAAGGAGCAGGTGGTCAGGCGAGGCTAAAAGGGTGAAAAAATCTCCGGGCTTGCATTTTTTCAAATCTAAGACCTTGGACAGAGACTGGGTAATCTCAGATATCAGCTCAGTAGGAAGTCCTTTCTTGAAAAGTGAAATGGCTAATGGCTGGTTTTTC
>DATKKH010000254.1:0-24454 GCA_035543035.1 Terriglobales bacterium
TTGCGGAAGGTTTTTTTAACTCGCTCCATTTTGGGAAAGAAGTTGGCTGTACCACTATTCAGATTTTCACCAAAAGTGCCAACCAGTGGAAAGCCAAAGAGCTGACAGATGAGGAAGTCGAAAAATTCAAGCAGGCCCAAAGGGAGACCGGAATAAGTCCGGTGATAGGGCATGATTCGTATCTGATAAATGCCGGCACCAGCGATAAAGAGCTTCTGCAGAAATCCAGAGAAACCCTCCTTTTGGAGCTGACTCGTGCCGAAAGATTGGGTCTTCCCTGTCTGGTTATGCATCCCGGCTCAAATCCGGATGAAAAAGTCGGAATAAAAAGAATTGCAGAATCCTTGTCTTGGGTGCACTCGAAGAGCAAAGGTTTCAAAGTCAAAATCTGCTTGGAAACGACTGCCGGACAGGGTAGCAGTATCGGATACAAATTCGAGCAGATTGCCCAGATCATAGATTCGACTGAAGAGAATCAAAGATTAGGCGTCTGCTATGACACTGCACACACATTTGAAGCTGGATATGATATCAGAAATAAAAAAGTTTATGAGGCAACCTTTAAGCTTTTCGATAAGGTGATCGGTTTAAATAAATTGAAAGCTTTTCATGTGAATGACTCCAAAAAAGATTTTATGACCAGGGTTGACCGGCACGAGAATATTGGAAAAGGATTTATTGGCCTGGAAGCCTTCAGGCTGATTCTGAATGACAAAAGATTTGAGAAAATTCCAAAAATCTTAGAGACTCCCAAGGAAGACGACTGGGATAAGAAAAACTTAACAACCTTAAGGAGCTTATACAAAGGATGATTTTATGAAAACAAAAAGTATTCTACTTTCCATTTTCCTTTTCTCGGTTCTGAATGTGTCAATTTCTCTTGCCTCCACCTATCTTCAGACAGACTTGAAACTGCAGGAGGGGATCAAGGGAATCCCTTCCAGCTTTGTGACGATCGATGGCAGGAAAATCGAAGTTAAGGAAGGGGTCAAGTCATCCCTTTTCATGGGGAATTTCACCCTGGAACTGGGTTTCCAGAAAATTGACACCACCAGTTTAAGCCTCAGCCTTACCCTTTTGACCTTAGCCCCGGATCTGGAGAGGATTTCCAAAGAGTCTTTAATCGGAATAGGGCATACTTATTCAATCAAAGACATCAAATTAAAAAACAAGCGGGTTTTCAAGCTGGAGCTTACCCCCTCGGGCTATATCGAGAAGGAGGATTCCTGCAATTATCTTTTGACTGATTCTCTCTGGCTCTACAACAACAAAGCAGTACATTTTGCCATAACTTATATGGAAAACTCCTTGGCAGACTATTTCTACAATATGAATAGAAACTACCTGGAGTTAGATTACAGAAAGATCAAACATTATTTCAGTTTCTCCTATCCCCAGACCTTGAAGATCGATTATTTCATCTGTCCCTGCGAAATCCCGGAGGCGATCTGGGATCCGAGACTGAATCTGAGTCTAGATCCCAGCAAGCATAAAGTCTATGTTCTTTTCGACAAGGACAGAGAGAGCGTGGATTTTCCCGGACCTCTGCTTTTGCTTCTGTACGAGTTCTGGGGATATTCTCCGGCTTTCGTAACCGAGGGTGCTTCTGGTTATCTTGGACAGGCTTACTATTGGTCTAAGAAACTTAAGGACAAAGGAGAGCTGATCCCTTTATCCAGGCTCGAACTAAGTAAGGATTACCGTCAGGCTCCGGTGGACATAGCTTTTACTGAGGCGTCTTCCTTTATCAGCTATCTTATCGATTCCTATGGTATGGACAACTTCAGGAAATTCTACTCTCTTGCCACAGACCTTACTTTTGATCAGTCTTTTAAAGAAGTCTATTCCAAGACTCTTGTCCAGATGGAAAAAGACTGGCTCGCTTTTCTTGATCGCTTCAAACCGATCGAAGATGACTTGGAATCGGTCGCAGACAGAAAAGTGAATTACCGGTATTACAGCGAGGCCATCGATCCTTATAAAGATGCGCTGAAAATATACGCGGGATATTCAGAGCGAAATAATATCCTGAGGCTTATGAGCAAGCTGGCCTCTACTTATTTCTCCATAGGGGAATATGCAAATTCCAGGAACTATTACCAGCAGATGTCCCTGATCGATACTCTCAATCCGGGGGATCATTATATCCTGGGGAACCTTTATCTGCTTGAGGGACAAAAAGACTCAGCCCAAGCCGAGTATCTAAAAGCTGTCAGACTGGATACAAACTATGCTTCTCCCTGGATTAAATTAGGGGGGATCCTTTTGGATCAAGGCCAGATAGATAAGGCAACAGAGGATTTTGAAAAAGCAAAGAAGCTTAATCCTACTACTGAGGACTGGATGGAAATCTTTTCAGGCCTGGCAAAGGTCTATTCAGCAAAAAAAGATACTTCCCAGGCTAAGCAGAATCTGTATTCAGCCCTGCAATATTCCAACTACTATCTTTCGTCTCTGAAAACGATCTCCTCAGAGCCTTACCTCAAAATAGGTCAGATATATTTATCTCTGGGAGCAGCCGATTCTGCTCTGGTTCCCCTGAAATTAGCAGAGTTCTTAGAGGACAGGCCTTCGTATTTGGGGGAAATCTATCTGGGGTTAGGGGAAGCTTATCAGCAAAAAGGGGAAAAAGATGGGGCAAAAGCTTATTTCCAGCAGGTCTTGTTAATTCCCTCAGGCCTGGAAGAGAAAGAAGCTGCCCAGGAAAAGCTTAAATCGGTGGACTAAATGTTCAGCTTTTTATATCCTGCGCTCCTCTGGGCTCTTACGGCTGTTGCCATCCCTCTATTAATCCATCTTTTTTCCAGACATAAAGTCAAAAAAATTGAGTTCTCCTCCTTAATCTTCCTTAAATCTTTGGAGAAGACCAGGCTAAGGGCGATAAAAATCAAAAGCCTGATCCTTCTTCTTATTCGTTCCCTGATAATTCTCTTCGTAGTCTTAGCTTTTGCCAGACCAAGCTCAAAAACCGGATTTGCGTCCAAACTTGGTGCAAAGTCAAAAAGCTCCATACTTTTTCTGATTGATAATTCCTACCGGATGGGATACGAGACAAAAAAGGGAAGTCTTCTGTCACTAACTTTGAAAAAAGGTGAAGAGCTTCTGAAAATCTGGCAGCCAGGAGATGAGCTTTACCTTATAACCTATAATTCAGAGCCGCAGGTTTTTCTTTCTTATCCTGTTTTTGACACCTCCCTTATCTCCAAAACTCTTAACGGGATCGAGGTGACTAATCAGCCGTCAGACTTAGATAAGGGTTTAGATGCAGGTTTCAACCTTTTGTCCAAATCCAAAAATGAGAATAAGGAGATTTATCTTTTCTCAGAATTAAATTCAAAAGATCTTCCCGCTCTGCAAAAATGGGTTAAGACTTTAAAAGATAAAGGAATAAAACTTTTTATAATCAGGTTGACAGATGAAGAGCCTGAGAACTGGTGCCTGAAGGAAATCAAAGTTCAGGGAGCTTTGGGAAAAGAGGTCCCTTTTGAGATAACCGGAGTGGTTTCAAATTTTAGCCAGAGGCCTGCGCAAAGTCTGCTTCTCAGCCTGTATCTGGATGGAAAAAGAGTTAGCCAGACAAGTCTTGACCTCAAGCCAAGAGAGGAGAAGAAATTTGATTTTACCCAGCAGACCATAGAAACCGGACTCCATTCAGGCTATGTAGAGATTTCAGATGATAACCTTTTAGCAGACAACAAAAGATTTTTTACCTTTAATCTACCGGACAAGATTCGAGTTCTGCTGGTTGGAGGCAAAGCAGGAGGAGAGGAGTATCTAAAATTAGCTCTAATCCCAAAAAACCAGGAAAAAAATAATGTTGAGCTGACCCAGGCTGATTCCAAGTTCTTTTCCAGGGCTGAGCTTTCGAATTACCAGGTGATAATCTTTTCCGATCTTTCGGGAATAAGCTCAGGTGATTTGATAAAAATAGACCAATTCTTAAACTCCGGTGGAGGGGTATTGTTCTTCTTCGGTAAAGGAGAAAAGGAGAACTATTCGGAAATCTGCACAAGATACCTCAATTCTACTTTAAAAGGCGAAACTGATTTTTCAGGGAAGGGACAGGGTTTTTTGACCCTGGAGTGGATGGACCTGTTTCATCCGGTGCTTGAACCTTACAGGGGGCTGGACAAAACAAAATTTCCCCAGCTTAAGTTTTTCTCCGTCTATGAAGTCATTCCAGGGAAGAAAACAAAAGTTCTGGCGAATTTCAGCTCTGGGCTCCCTGCTTTAGTCGAGAGCTCTTTCGGTTCAGGCAGGATACTGGCTTTTTTAAGCTCGTATGAGCCGGAGTTTTCGGATTTGGGAGAACATACAATTTTCGTCCCCCTGGTCCGGCGCTCGGTCGAATATCTTGCCTCAAGTCTTTTTCCTTCTGAAGAGTTCCTGGTGGGTGAGAAAGTCAGGAAGGAATTCGAATCTTCAAACATCGAAAAAGTCGATTTGTTCGACCCGGATAATTTCAAAACCGCTTTAATTCCTGAGCCTTTTAAAGACAAGCTCGTATTGAAACTTGAGGAGCTGAAAAAACCTGGAATCTACAAGCTCCAATCCGGAGATAAGGTCATCGATCAATTCGCAGTCAATCTCGATACCCAGGATTCTGATTTTGAACCCCTGACAGACTCAGAGCTGAAAAAAAATCTGAAAGATGTCCCCAATCTCCTGGTCCTCGGACCGGAACAGGATTTGAGCCAGGAAATCCTCAGGACCAGATATGGAAAGGAACTGAGCAAAAATTTCTTGTGGCTGGCATTTATTTTTCTTATCTTGGAGATGTACCTTTCGAAAAGCAGGAAAAAAGATTTAGAGCATTTTTCTAACTTTTCCAAAGGAGAAGAAATTGCTCCAGCCAGTTAGAGTTTATTTTTTGCTTTTACTGTTTTCATTTCTCGAATGCACGCCGCTTTATCATTCTCCCCAGACTAACCCTCCAGAAGAAAACCCATTCAAGAAAATAAGAATCCGGGTAATTACCCAGGACAGAGGCTACGCTTTGGGTGGTCCTGTGGATATGAAATTAGAGATCGAGAACATCTCAGCTGAAGTAGTGAGATTGAATTTCGATTCAAACCTGCTTTTCGATTTTAAAATCTATACAAAAGGATGGGAAGTCTGGAGATGGTCGTATGATAAAACCTTCGAGAAAACAACACTCCGGCTTTCTATCTATCCAAAAGAAGTCTGGACCTTCCAGGCAGAATGGGATACTAAAGATAACCAGAGAAAATGGGTTTTGGGCGGGAGATATTACATAGAAGGAATCTTGAATTGTTCTCCACCTTTGAAATCGGAGCAAGTGGAGATAGGACTGACAGATTAGAGAGAAATTATGGCCTGGTATGATGATTTCTTTAAGGAAGATTACTTGCAAATTTATCAGCCTTTTCTGACTGAGGAAAGGACTAAAACAGATGTCGATTTCATTGTCCAGGTTTTAGACTTGCCTGCAGGAAGCAAAATTCTGGATTTAGCCTGCGGCTACGGTAGGCATACGATCCCCCTGGCAAAGATGGGATTTGATATGACCGGACTGGATTATACTGAGAAGTTCATCCGGATGGCTGAGGAAAAGGCAAAATCGGAAAATGTCCAGATCGAATTTTTAGTCGGGGATATGAGGAAAATCCCTTTTGAGAATCATTTTGCCGGAGTTATCTCCTATTTCACCAGCTTTGGATTTTTCTCAGATGAGGAGAACTTCGACGTCTTAAAAGGGGTGTCTAATTCCTTAAAAAAGGAAGGTAAGTTTCTGCTGGATGTGATAAATCGAGAATATGTAGTGAAAAATTGGCAGCCGAAAGACTGGGATAGATTGGAAGATGGGACTCTGGTTTTGGAAGAAAATTTTCTAGATCTGACGACTAACCGGACGAAAAATTACAGAACTATCATAGATAAACAAGGTGAACGGACTAAATGGTTTGAGCTCAGGCTTTATACTCTTCAGGAACTGGTTTACCTGCTGGAAAAGGTCGGCTTGAAGGTGATTCAGACTTATGGGAAAAAGGATAAATCACCCTATTCGATCGATTCTTTTAGGATGATCATCCTTTCTCAGAAAGTTTAAGTCCCCTCTCCCCTCGTGGGAGAAGGTTAGGAAGAGGGGGAAATAAAAATTATTTCACCCTCCCTTAGAGAGAGGGAGATCGTCTGTAGCGTTGCCACTCCGTGGCAACGAAGGTTGATCGAAAGGAACTTGATTCGAGATCATTTGTAGAAGTGCTAAAGGAGGTGAGAAAAATGCCAGCCAAGAAAAAGGCCAGTTACAAGTGCGTAAAGTGCGGAGCTAAGTCCAGCAAGCCGGATAAATGCTGTGGCGCACCGATGAAGAAGATGTCGAAGTAGGACTTAGGTGGAAGGTAATAGGTATCAGGGAAAGACTTGGTAGGGGCGGAGCTTGTTGAGTTTAGCGAAATCCCGCTTGCGGGGTCTCCGCCCTTCCTTCTATATTTCCTCTCCCCTCGGGGAGAGGAATAAGGTGAGGGGGATCTAAACCACAGATGACCCTCCCTTTTATTCCCTCCCTCAAGGGAGGGAAAGAAAAATAGCCATATGAAAATATTAGGGATTTCAGGCAGCCCGATTAAATACGGGAATGTGGATTTATTGATTAAACAGTTTCGTAGTGCGAACCTTTCAGGTTCGTCCGGTCAGACAAGAATGTCTGACTTACCAAAGAAAGGAAAGTCAAAAAGTTAATCGGGCTATTAAATGTCTCAAAAATTAGATTCCTTCTGGAGTATACCCTCTGAGAAGCTCTTAGGGGAGCTTAGGACTGGACCTCAGGGATTAAGCACTGGTGAGGCAGAATCCCGGCTCAAAGATTATGGGGCTAATCTTATGAAACCCAGGAAAAGGTCTGATGCCCTGCCGCTTTTTTTATCCCAGTTCAAAAGCCCGATTATCCTCATCCTTATCTTCGCGGCCGGGCTTTCTTTTTTCCTGCATGACCGGGCAAGCTCCTCTATCATCCTAATTATTGTTTTCTTAAGCGGTATTTTAGGATTCTGGCAGGAAAAAGGAGCTGTTGATGCAGTAGAAAAACTGCTTTCCATAGTCCAGGTGAAGGCAGAAGTCTTAAGAGACGGAAAGCCGGTTGAAATCCCGGTCGAGGAAATCGTGCCCGGAGATATAGTGATACTTAATGCCGGGGACATAATCCCAGGCGATTGTCTTATCCTCGAATCCAAAGATTTATTCATAGACGAGGCTGCTCTTACTGGAGAGACTTATCCTGTGGATAAGTCTCCTGGAGTGCTCCCGGAAAAAACTCCTCTTGCCCAAAGGGACAATTCACTGTTTATGGGAACGCATGTGGTCTCCGGCACTGCCAGAACTCTGGTGGTCAGGACCGGAAAGGAAACTGAGTTCGGGAAAGTCTCAGAGAGGCTGAGGCTCAGGGCGCCTGAGACCGAATTCGAGCGGGGAGTGAAAAGGTTCGGGTATTTCCTGCTCGAGATCACACTGATCCTAGTGATTCTGATCTTTGCATTCAACGTCTACCTATCCCGTCCGGTGCTGGAATCACTGCTCTTCTCCCTGGCACTGGCAGTGGGTCTGACTCCCCAGCTTTTGCCTGCGATCATCAGCGTCAATCTCTCCCACGGTGCAAAAAGGATGGCAGAACAAAAGGTGATCGTAAAAAAACTTGACTCGATCGAAAATTTCGGTAGTATGAACGTGCTCTGTTCAGATAAAACCGGAACTTTGACCGAGGGAGTTGTCCGGCTACATTCTGCCTTAGACGTCTCTGGAAATGAAAGCGAGAAAGTGCTCCTGTTTGCTTATCTTAATTCCTTTTACGAGACCGGATTTACCAATCCTATAGACGAAGCCATACGAGCGAACAGAAAATTTGACCTTTCTTCTTATCAGAAATTGGATGAGGAGCCTTATGATTTTGTCCGCAAAAGGCTGAGCATTCTGGTCTCAAAAGATCAAAAAAAGCTGATGGTTACCAAAGGGGCTCTCTCCAATATTCTGGATGTCTGCTCATTTGCAGAGGAACCAGACGGGAATATCGTAAACATCGAAGAGAAAAGAGAGGAAATCAAACAGAGGTTCGAAGATTTCAGCTCCAAAGGATACAGATTATTAGGCATATCTTATCGGGATTTGGGTTCTGAAACGAGCATGACCAAAGAGTCGGAATCTCAGATGATATTCCTGGGATTTCTGGTTCTCCATGATCCTGCCAAGCCCGG
Source organism: Terriglobales bacterium (assembly GCA_035543035.1). Taxonomy (GTDB): domain Bacteria; phylum Zixibacteria; class MSB-5A5; order MSB-5A5; family RBG-16-43-9; genus RBG-16-43-9. The sequence goes on from DATKKH010000254.1 coordinate 8,208, forward strand.
ACTGACCGAAAGTCTTAATCGTCTGAAAGAAACCGGCATTTCCCTAAAGGTTATTACGGGAGATAACAGAGCAGTTGCCGGGACCTTATGCACCCAGGTTGGACTGCCATGTGATCAGATCCTATGTGGCTCTGATATTCATCAAATGAGTGACGAGGCTTTGGTCAAAAAGGTGAACGAAGTCGAAGTCTTCGCTGAGGTGGAGCCGAACCACAAGGAGAGGATCATCCTGGCATTGAGAAAAGCCGGAAACGTGGTAGGATTCATGGGGGATGGGATCAATGATGCCTCAGCCCTGCATTCGGCCGACGTTGGGATTTCGGTCGATACTGCAGTAGATGTGGCAAAAGAGGCAGCAGATATAGTGCTTTTAGAAAAAGACCTGGGCGTCCTGGCCCAGGGGGTTCAGGAGGGGAGAAAAACTTTTGCCAATACCTTAAAATATGTTTTCATGTCGACCTCAGCCAATTTCGGAAATATGTTCAGCATGGCAGGTGCCTCCCTTTTTCTACCCTTTGTTCCTCTGCTGCCGACTCAGATTCTTTTGACAAATCTTTTAACTGATTTCCCAGAGATGACCATTGCCACGGATTCGGTGGATAAGGAGCTGGTCGAAAAGCCGAGAAGATGGGATGTCAGGTTCATCCGTAACTTCATGCTTACTTTTGGACCTGTAAGTTCGGTTTTCGATTATCTCACTTTCGGGGTGCTCTTGCTTTTACTGCATGCCTCAAAGAGCCAGTTCAGAACCGGATGGTTTTTGGAGTCGGTTATCTCTGCATCCTTAGTGGTTTTAGTGATAAGAACCCGTAGACCCTTTTTCAAGAGCAGGCCCGGAAAGTATCTTTTCGTGACCACCATCCTGGTGGTCCTGTTCACCCTGTTTTTGCCCTTTACCCCTCTGGGTAAGCTTTTCCAGTTCAGCCCGCTCCGGGCAGATTTTCTCTTGATTATGGGATTAATCGTTCTTTTTTACATTCTGGGAGCGGAGTTTGTGAAAAGTGCCTTTTATGTGAAAAGAGGCAGAATACCAGAAAGCCTGGCAGGAAGGACCTGATATTCACTTTCGAAAAAAGGAAAATGAAAAAGATTAGATGGTCGGAGATTCTGAAGTTTTTTATAAGTGTTATTATCTGTGAGCTGGCAGGGGTAACCGGCTCGATTTTCACCAGCCCGGCTATCCCGCACTGGTATGCTACTCTGGTCAAACCATCTTTTTCCCCGCCGAACTCGATATTTGCTCCGGTCTGGACAAGTCTGTACTTTCTTATGGGAATCTCGGCCTATCTGGTCTGGAGAAAAGGGTTGGATAATCATCTGGTGAACTCTGCTCTGCGTCTATTCATTATCCAGCTGATTCTCAATACCTTCTGGTCGATTTTGTTTTTCGGGTTAAGGTCACCTGTTTTAGGGTTGATCGAGATCATAATTCTCTGGATCGCTATACTGTTAACCACTTTTAGCTTCTTCAGGGTATCGAAGATTGCAGGGTTTCTGCTTCTGCCTTATATCCTCTGGGTAAGTTTTGCAGTAATATTAAATTTCTCAATCTGGAGGCTGAACCTTTGAGATTATGGAGCATCCACCCCAAATATTTAGACCGCTCAGGGCTTCTGGCACTCTGGAGAGAATCGCTTTTAGCTCAGAAGGTCTTAAAAGGAGAATCCAAAGGTTACAGAAGCCATCCACAGTTAGAAAGATTTAAAAAACATCCTTATCCCAACAAGGCTATTGCAGGTTATCTGCTCGAAATTTGGAAGGAAGCCGATAATAGAGGATATAATTTTGATAAAAGGAAAATTGATCCGGCTGGTAAAATAAAGGGGATATCGGTAACGACTGGTCAACTTAAATTCGAAATTGACATTCTTAAACGTAAACTGAAAATTCGTGATGATTCCAGGTGTAAATCGCTTCTTCTGGTAGAGAGAGTTGAAACCAATCCGTTCTTTCACAAAAGAAAAGGCAAGGTAGAAACCTGGGAAAAGATGAAATCTCGAAAAAGTAATTAGGAAAAAATTCATGCGGATAATAATAACAGGTGCAACTGGCTTTATCGGAAAAGCGCTGTGTCAGGAGTTGACTGAAGCAGGGTATGAGGTCGTAGCTCTTACACGCAACCGGGAAGCCGGAGTTAGAATTCTGGGAGACAAGGTCAAGCTCGCACAGTGGGATGGGAAAACCGTAAAAGGTCGGGGGGATTTAGCAAATGGGGCTTATGCCATCGTCAACTTAGCAGGGGAGAATATCTCCTCTGGACGCTGGACAGAGAAAAGAAAAAAGATAATCCTTGAAAGCAGGCTTAATGCCGGAAAAGCAGTAGTCGAGGCTGTAAAACAGGCTAAGGAGAAACCTAAAGTAGTCGTTCAAGCTTCTGGGATAGGTTATTATGGTTCTCTTGCAGAAAAAATAGCAGATGAGGAGTTTCCTCCGGGTAAAGGATTTCTGCCTGAGCTGGCTCAACAGTGGGAGCTCTCCACCAAGGCAGTCGAGCTGTTCGGGGTAAGGCATATAGTAATCCGATCCGGGATCGTATTAGGAAAAGGTGGAGGAGCTTTTCCGCGTTTGATTAATCCCTTCCGTTTCTTTGTAGGAGGTCGTATAGGAAACGGAGAGCAGTGGTTTTCCTGGATTCCCCTTAAAGATGAAATCAGAGCAATTCGTTTTCTCATCGAGAATGAAAACCTGGAAGGAGTGTTCAACCTTACTGCACCAGAAGCTCTTAAGGAAAAGGATTTTGCCGCAGTTTTAGGAAAAGTAATGCGGAGACCCTCCTGGTTCCCTGTGCCCGGGTTTGTGCTTCGTCTCCTGTTCGGCGAGATGGCACAGGTAGCTCTTTTGACTGGCCAGAGGGTGACTCCTAAAAGACTGTTAGCAGCCGGGTTTGACTTTCTATATCCCGAAGCAGAGATTGCACTTCGAGAGATTCTGGGTAAGAGATAAGGTGACTCAGAAAACAATTCGGTGTAATTTTAGTAATTTTGAAAGCAAGTGACAATTTAGGAAATGGAGGATTTATGGAAACAAGAGCCTATCAACTAAAAGTCCCTGAAGGAATGAACATGATCTTGGGGCAGACTCATTTTATCAAAACCACTGAGGATTTATATGAAATTATGGTGAGTTCAGTCCCCGGAATCAAATTCGGCTTGGCTTTTTGTGAGGCTTCTGGTCCTTGTCTGGTCCGCTCTGAGGGGAATGATGAGGAGCTGAAAAAATTGGCTGAGAAATCTGCTTTTGAGATCGGTGCGGGTCATTCTTTTATCATCTATATCAAAAATGGTTTTCCTATTAATATCCTGAATGCGGTGAAGAACTGTCCAGAAGTATGCAGTATCTTCTGCGCCACTGCTAATCCAGTCGAGGTTATAATTTCGGAGACTGAACAGGGCAGAGGAATTCTCGGAGTCATAGATGGGTTCAAACCAAAAGGTATCGAAAAGGAAGAGGATAAAAAACATAGGAAGGAGTTCCTGCGTAAGATTGGTTATAAGTTATGATCGAATATACTAACGGAATTCATATCCAGAATACCCTTTTCTGGTTAGATGCCAGGAAAAAGACTGATTTTTCCTTCATCTCCCATGCTCATATCGACCATGTTGCCAGACACAAGGAGATTTTGGCAACTGAGGAGACAAAAGCGTTATATGAGCATCGTCTGGGAAAGATTAAAGCCATCACGTTGGAATATAATATTCCCAAAAAAGTCAAAGGGATGAAAGTCGAGCTTTTTCCAGCCGGGCATATCTTAGGCTCTGCCCAGATTCTGCTGAATTTATCCGGAACAAAAATAGTCTACACTGGCGATTTCAAATTGAGAAAGTCTCTGACTGCCAAAAGAGGAGAAATCAAAAAATGCGACATCCTTATTATGGAATCGACTTTTGGGATGCCCAGATATCTGTTTCCGCTAGTGGAGGAGATCTATCACAAAATAACCGACTTTGTGGAAAAAGCTCTGAATCAAAAAAAAGTCCCGGTTATTCTGGCATACTCTTTAGGAAAAGCCCAGGAGGCAATAAAGCTCCTTGGTGACAAAGGGTTCAAACTCTCCCTGCACGGAGCGGTTTACAATCTGGTGAAAATCTATGAGGAGTTCGGGGTAAAGTTCAAGAATTATGAGGCGTATGAACACGGAAATCTCAAAGATAAAGTTCTGATCTGTCCTCCTTTTAGCAGGAGGCACAAGATGGTGGATGAGCTACCGCACAAAAAAATTGCCTTTTTATCCGGCTGGGGAATGGATAATGGAGCAAAATACTCCTACAATGTGGATGAGGTCTTCCCCTTATCTGACCATGCAGATTTCAAGGAGCTTTTGGAGTATGCCAAAGAATCTAACCCTGAAAAGATTTACGTGGTGCATGGGTTTAAGGAGTTTGTGGAACATCTGAAAAAATTAGGATTTGATGCAGAAGAATTAAAACCAGGGACGAAGTTCGATAAAGGATTGAGTAAAGAGATTCTATTGAATTATGATTTGTTTAGATAAAAAAATGACAGATGACAGATAAAAAAGAAAATGACGAATTAAAGATAAAATGTAGGGGAGAAGCTTGTCTCCCCCCGATTTTTTTTGAGGATTTAGGGACAGGACAACGTTCCGTCCCTACAGGAGACGCATTCGATGCGTCTCTACCTACTTCAACTACTCTTTCCGTTTCAGCTCATACTCACCTGAAGGATCGATCTGTTTCAAAGACGTAACTTTGCCATTTTCCACCACGAATACAAAACTATAATCGGCGAATTGCTTTACCTTGAACTGGTGTGTCTTAACCGGGGTTAATTCGTACACCGGTTGTCCTGGAACAGACAGGTAAAGATGGTTGTCAGGTTTTAACAGAACTTCGATGGTCGCGCCGGCAAATTCATATTTCCCAGCATATTGTTTCAGGACATTCGGGTCAGTAAGAGTAGCAGATACCTTGCGGACAAAGGTTGCCTCGGATTCGTCCAGAGAAAAAACTGTCCGGTCGATATCTCCCTGAGGGTTGGTGTAGAAGTTCAGGGACCATAATCCATTTTCCTCATCATCCGGCGTATCGAACCGGTCATAGTGATAATGATGCAATGGAAGCATGATTTTATGGAAATCAAATTGGAGAGTCGTGTCTTTCATCGATATGGTCACGATTCCGTAAGCGGGATGCTCATATTCTCCCACATAATCGGAAAGCGGATGCGAGGGTTTAGTATTGGCAATCCGGTCCTGTCCAGCTTTTTGTCTTCCTTCTCTGCCAGCCTGTTTCTCTTTGATTCTGTCCTCAAGGCGCCTTTGACTCCAGGGAGTCTGGTCAAGACCGAGGAGTCTTTCATACACATTATAGGTAATGATATTGTATAGCGGTGCACTGTGGTCACCGATCACAAAGACCACGACCCCGATGCTGTCATACGGCATACAGGAAATCTGAGAATGGAAACCGGGCAGGTCTCCACCATGGTAGACCAGGTAATGTCCTCTGTAGGAGGCGGACCACCTGCCCATACCATAGACTGAATTGAGCAGCTCTTTATAACCCTTGTTTTCCAGACCGGTATTGGGTAGTGCAATGGATGGCTCCAGAGTCGCTTTGACCACATTCTCCGGGATTACCTCCTTACCTTCATATTTTCCACCATTCATCAAGGCGATAAGCCAGTGCGATATATCATTTATACTAGAAACGATGGAGCCGGCCGGTCCCATTCCCGAAACATCCTCATAAAATGGGATTCTATAAAGCAGTGTCGTGTCTCTTTTTTCATTATATGGGACGCCGTGATCAGGATTTTGCTCCATCTCCCTTATGGAAAACACAGTGTTGGTCATATCCAATGGCTTGAAAATCCGTTCACGCAAAAAATCTTCCCAGGTTTTCTGGGTAAGACATTCGATTATATATCCGGAGGCGGCATACATCATATTGTTATAGAGGAACCCCTGCCTCAAAGGCTGGCTGGGCTCCAGATATTTGAGCCGGTCAAAAAGCTCTTTGCGCGTAAGATCAGATTTGTACCAGATGAAATCGTGACGGGAAATACCCGTGCGGTGCGACAACATGTCCCGAATCGTGATGGTGTTGTTGAGCTCGTCATTATAAAACTGGATGATCGGGACATACTGTTGCACAGGCTTATCCCAGTCCAATTTTTTTTCCTCAACCAGTAACCCGATGGCTGTGGCAGTGAACAGCTTGGTGTTAGAAGCTATCTGGAACAGGGTGTTGGGTGTGACCGGCAGTTTCTTCTCGTAATCCCGGTATCCATAACCTTTGGCAAAAACCAGTTTATCTTTGACGACAATACCTACTCCAGCACCTGGAGTATTCCAGTCCTTGAGAACCTTCTCCATATACTGGTCAAACCCCTTAAGCTTCTTCTGAACATCCTGATTTTGGGCATAAACCATTAATGGAAGCTGAAAACATAGAAAAATCAGAATGATTGCAGTAAGCAAAATGTTGATAGGTGAGCTTTTTTTACATTCTTTTTGTGGAGAGTTGATTTTCATTTTGTCCTCCTGTGTCAATTAATAAAGTGACTTCAGGTATATAAAAATAACAAATTAAAATTTTATAATTAGGTCATTCTTAACCTCCTTAGTTTATAGAGCCACGGCAATATCTCTGAGCTACTCACTTTTGGAAAAAGAGCATGCATCTTCTCAATTTGACGTGGAAAAATTTAAAAGGTTTCATTATTCTTTTTCTTAAATTCCATTAGCCGGATTTTGACTTAGCTCTTAGAGTTTTAAACCAAGATTTTTCGGAGGAAAAAATAGAGCCTGCAGTGGTTCATTGATGCTATTGCCAGGTTCGGAATTCTGAACCCCTACTGTCATTTTTTAGGCAGAAGGGTTATCTGGGCAATCGCCCCGAAGTTTTTGATTATCGGGATTTTTTCCAGCACATGGTTAATTTTCGGAACAAAGCCCAGATTATCAAAGAATTCTATCGGAAGGAGCCGTATGGGCGAAATTTTTCTAATCCTTATCTGGAAATCAGACGAAAAAGTTTTATTCAGCTCTTTTATGTCCAGGAATTCCTCATCCGGAGTTCCGCATCCTACGAGCTTTCGGACAAAGTTTTTGCCGAATAGAAAGATTAGCAGTTTCCTGCCCAGGTAATAGATTGAATTGACGCTCCATTTGGTCGGCTCGCTGATGAATACTTTGCCACCCTCTTTCAAAACCCTTTTTATCTCCTGCATCCCTTTTTTCTGGTCCGGCAGATGATGCAAAATCCCTACCAGGTAAATAAAATCAAAGCTTTTGTCCGGAAAGGGAAGGTTCTCGGCATCCGCCACAACCAGGTCACAGCTTTCCGGGTTCTGATTGAGCAAAGTCTCATTTATATCCGTCAGGATTACCCGATTCTTCTCAGCCAGCTTGCCCGCAAAAAGACTGATCCCGGCACCTATCTCCAGAATGTCTTTATCCTTCAATTCAAAGCTCGAAAGAGAATTCGAGATATCTTCCTTAATAGCTCTCAAATACGCGCGATTCATAAAATTCTGATAAGAGCTTAAATTATCAAAAATCTCCATCTCCTCTTTTTTGCGGGCTTCATCTTCTTTCTGCAAATCTGCCTGAAAAAGTCCCGGATCTAACATAAGCGGAATTCTACCTGAGACCCGGAACTCTCTTTTGCATTTCTGGCAGCTGAACCTGGTCTGCTCAAAAACCAGTTTAGACCGGTCAAAAGGACAGACCAGGAGGTTTGAAAATCTTTCTGAAATTGTATTTACCATTTGATCTCCTGACATTCAAGCTTAATATAATGCATTTTCAAACGAGTCAAGAAAAATCTTTGCTTGGGGATGATTAGAAGGGGCACAGCATGCTGTGCCCCTACAACTCCGGCGGGACGAAGAATCTGTAGTGATGCTTTAGATACTTCGTCCCCCTGTGGGGACTCAGCATGACAATGGTAGAGACAGAAGCATATAACTGCTGATAGGCATTGCAAAATACGGGAATTCAGCTTAAATCTGATTGACAATTCAAGGCTTGATTGCTTATTATGGAGAGGTTTTACGAATTTAAACTGAAAACGGAGGAAGCAAATCGAGTGGAAAAGAAGCTAAAGGGTTTTTTGGAGAAATGCTACAGGGCAGTTCTGGAAGGGGATAAAGAAAAGGCAGAAAAACTTGCGACTGAAGCTGTCAAATCTAACTACGACCCTTATCTGGTAATAGAAAAGGGACTGGTCCGGGGGATAGAAAAATTAGGAAAAGATTGGGAGCAGGGAACCTGTTTTCTACCGGAGTTAGTCTTAGGGGCAGAGGCGGTTAAAGCCGGGATCTCGATTCTGCAGGAGCCGATTCTGAAGAGCAAAGCCGGAAAGAGGAACCTGCCCAGGGTGATAATCGGCACTATCGAGGGGGATATACACGACATCGGCAAAACCCTGGTGGCAACCATGCTGTCAGCTAATGGTTTTGAGGTGATCGACCTGGGTGTGGATGTAAAATCCGAAAATTTCGTGAAAATGGCAAAAAAATACGAGCCGAGGTTTCTCTGCCTCTCATCTTTGCTCACCACTACGATGCAAAACGAGCTACGGGTGATCGAAGGATTGAGAAAAGCCAATTTGAGAAAAAAGCTCAAAATAATGGTGGGGGGAGCACCTGCCAGCCCTTCCTGGGCAAAAGAGATCGGTGCGGATTTATATGCAGAAAATGCCATAGAAGCAGTGAGAATTGCCCAAAAAGAAATAGGACATGAGCTCAAAAGAAAGTAAGAAATCCATCCTGGAGCTGTCCAGACAAAGGGTGGTCCTGTTTGATGGTGCCATGGGCACTATGCTTTTTTCTTACGGGTTACCATTTGGGACCCCGCCTGAGCTGTGGAACCTTTCACATCCTGAAATCATTCTCAAGGTTCATCAGGAATATATCCGGGCAGGAGCAGATATCATCCAGACCAATACTTTTGGCGCAAGCAGTCTGAAATTAAAGAAATCCGGCAATGAAAAGAAAATGGAAAAGCTGAATGAAGCAGCAGTTAAGTTAGCCAGAACAGCCTGTCCGGATGGGAAATATGTTGCCGGAAATATCGGGCCTACAGGTGAGTTTTTGGAACCTGTAGGCAAGGCGAAATATAAACAGCTCAAGGAAGCTTTTTCAGAACAGGCTGAAGTTCTTTGCTCTGCAGGAGTCGACCTTTTTTCCATCGAGACGATGTTCGACCTGCGGGAAGCCTTGGCCGCTGTCGAGGGAGTCAGACAGGTCTCTACTCTTCCACTTTTTGTCTGCCTGACTTTTGAGAAAAAGACTAAGGGATATTTTACTCTGATGGGAGACGAGGTTTCCTCTTCATTGAAGAAACTCGAACAGGCTGGTGCAGACGTTGTAGGTGCAAACTGCACCCTGGGAAGCAAAGATATGGTAAGATTGGCATCAGTCATAAGGAAAAGCACAAAGCTTCCCATAATAGTTCAGCCCAATGCCGGCATGCCTAAACTTGTCAAGGGCAAAACTGTTTATCTCCAGAAACCCTCCTCCTTTGCTTCCGATGTCCTGAAAATAGTGAAATCCGGAGCTAATTTTGTTGGCGGCTGCTGCGGGACAACTCCGGAATTCATAAAAACTATTAAGAAAAGGATAACAGCGTTGGAGTATAAACCTTCAGGTTTATCATAGAATAAAGCTAAAGCTTTATACTCCAGATGTGCTTAAGATATGTTCAGAACAGTCAGGAATTTCAAAATCACCTTTGATCAGAAAGAAATCCTGAGGCTTTTAGGACATACATCAAAAAATAAGGGCTTAAAGGATGGCACAAGGAAACTGGTCTCGGAGATGATTGAGCTTTCTTCTGCTCTGGTCAAACCCTCAGGGGTTTATGCAATCAAAGAGGCGAAAGAACTGCCTGCAGAATGTCTGTTTGAGTCAGCGGAAAAAGCTGCTTTTTGTATCTGCACTATTGGTAATTCTCTGGAAAAAGAAGTCGGGGCATTGAGCCGTAAAGGGGAGCTTACCAAAGCTTTTATTCTGGATGCTATCGGCTCAGTGGCGGCAGAGTCTGTGGCTGAATACCTCAACCATGTCATCGCTGCTGAGGCTAAAAAAAAGAAGCTTCATTGCAGCACCAGGTTCAGCCCAGGTTATGGAGGCTGGAAATTAGAAGCACAGAGATTCATCTTTGACCTTCTGCCTTCGGAAAAGATAGGAGTGCGCCTGAACCGGTCTTTTATGATGATTCCTCGAAAATCGGTCTCATTTGTAGTCAATTTGAGCAGAAATCGCTTTAAGGATAAAAATTCTGACCCGTGTAAGGTCTGTGGATTAAAAGAATGCAGGTTTAGGAAAGGACAGACGTAGCGCGACCCTCTCAGGGTCGCCTTGAACATAGGAGGAAACTTGAATAAACGCCCCAAATTAGAGCTTTTGGACAGGAAAAGAATCGAACAGATAATAGATGAAGCTTTAGAGCTTCTTTCAAAAGTTGGAGTGTTTGTAGAAAATAATGAAGGATTGAAGCTTTTAAATGAATCCGGAGCAAAAATAGACAAAAAGAAAAAAAGAGTCTACATTAAGAATGGTTTAGTAGAGAAAGCTCTGAAAACTGCTCCAAAAGTGATAAAGGTTTATGGTCGGAATGGTGAACTGGCCTTAGACCTGAGGGATTATAATGTTCACTTTGACCCAGGCTCTGCGGCTTTATGGATTTATGATTTCAAAAAAGACAAAATCAGAGAACCGCTCACTTCTGACCTGATAAGATTTTCCCAGCTCACAGACGGATTAAAATATCTCAAGGCTCAAAGCACTGGTTTGATTCCCTCGAATGTTCCCAAAGAAATAGCAGACAGGTACCGGCTTTTTATCTCTCTTTTGTATTCCTCCAAGCCAGTGGTGACTGGTACCTTTGTCAAAGAAGGCTTTAAGGTGATGAAGGAGATGCTAGTGAGCATCAGAGGAAGCGAAGACAGATTGAGAGAGAAACCATTAGCCATTTTCGATTGCTGTCCTTCTCCGCCCCTGAAATGGAGCGATTTGACCTGCCAGAACCTGATCGACTGTGCTAAAAGCGGAATTCCTGCAGAGCTCGTCTCAATGCCCTTAACTGGGGCAACTTCACCGGTGACTTTAGCCGGAGCACTGGTCCAGCATACTGCAGAAAATTTAAGCGGGATCGTGATCCATCAACTTGCCCAAAAAGGTTCACCTATTATCTATGGAGGCTCACCTGCCTGTTTTGACATGAGGACCGGCACAACCCCGATGGGTGCTATCGAGACCATGATGATTGATTCAGCCTATAACCAGATCGGAAAATATTTTGGGCTCCCCACGCATGCCTATATGGGTTTGAGCGATTCCAAAACCCTGGATTATCAATCCGGATTAGAATCAGGTATTGGAGCGGTCTTAGCTGCATTGTCCGGAATAAACGTTATCTCCGGACCGGGTATGCTTGATTTTGAGAGCTGTCAATGCCTGGAAAAACTGGTCATAGATAACGAGATCTGCGGAATGGCATACCGTCTGATCGAAGGAATAAATTTTCGAAAGGGAACTCCTCCCTTAGAACTATTCAAAGAAGAATATTTGGAAAAAGGTTTCCTATCTGCTCCTGAAACTCTAAGGTGGTTCAAGGATGAGGTCTTCTTCCCCAGTCAGGTTATCGACCGGGGTAATTTGGGGGAATGGGTAAAAAAGGGAAGAAAAACAGCAATGTCCAGAGCGAACGAGCTACTGGAAATGATGATCTCAACAAAAAGCTTTGATGAACTCCATTCTGAAAAGAAGGAAGAGTTATTCAAGATTGTATGGAATGATGCAAAAAAATACGGTTTTGATGAAGAGTTGAAAAAGAAATTCAAAAAACTATGAAATAACTGTAGGGGTGATTCATGAATCACCCTTACAGAGTCTGCATCATTAGGGAAAAGCTTTTATCAACCGTTGTCTTCTATCTATTCTTCTTTTATCTTTATCCTTGACTGTTTCCCACTTTTTTCTTTAACCCGTTGTATCCCCTTAAAAGCTGCTTGATTGCTTGTGTCAAGCGAATAAGCCAACTGGTATTGTGCTTCGGATTCCTCTAAGGCGCCGATTTTCTCCAGGGAAAATGCCAGAGAGAATCTCACCCTGGAGAGGAACAGATTGTCAGCATTTGATTTCTCTAAAGAGCGCCTGAACTCCGGAACTGATTCCTTGTAATAATCCAATTTCTGGTAGCAAAGACCAAGATAATAATAAGCTTCACGGTTCTGGGGATCTGCTTCCACTGATTTGTTAAGCTCCTGCAGAGCCTTAGGATACTTACCCTGGTTATAGAACTTTTTACCATTGGTAAAATGCTTTTCTGAAGCAGCTGTTTGACCATCGTTCTTGGCTTCAGTCGGGGGAGTAGGAGCCGGGCTGGGTCTTTCGATTACAACAGTCCTTTCTACACAGCTAAAAATAAGCAGGAAAAATAAAATCGGGCAAAACCTGAATAGCTTTGGCATCGTCCCTCCTCTACTCTTTATAATTATATCGGATTTATCTTAAGTTAGATTTAAGACTTTTTCAAAACCTGAACCAGCTTTTGAATATCCTGTGGCGAATTGTAGAAATGCGGGGAAACCCTTATCGAATTCTCCCGAAAGGAGACCAGAATCTTCTCTCTGGAGAGAATTTCAAACAGCCTGGCAGTATTTTTTCCTGAAAAAGAGATTATCCCTGACCGGTGCTTTGGCTCAAGCGAGCTTTTGATCTGGTAAGGCGAGTCGTGCAGATATTCCAGCAGGGAATCCAGCAAACCCATTACCTGTTTTTCGATCGCTTTTGTTCCTATTTCGGACAGAAGCTCTAGGGAAGAGCACATAGTCCAGAGAGTGGAAAACGGGTAGGTCCCGATCTCGAATTTCCGGCTGGAGGAAAAAGGCTTAAGGTCGTATTTTAAAAGGTCGGAGAAATTCAGTCTCCAGTCGACTCCCATCCATCCGAAAAATGCTGGCTCGATTTTTCTCTTAGCATTTTCTGAAAGATAGAAAAATCCAGTGCCCAGGGAGGAGAGCAACCATTTCTGTCCTCCGCACGCCAAGAAATCGATTTTTGCCTTTTTCACGTCCAGGTCAACGCATCCCACTCCCTGAATCCCATCTACTGCCAAGTAGATATCTTTCTCCTGGCAGATTTTTCCTACGGTCTCCAGATCGTTTTTAAAGCCGTTGAAGAACTGCACATAACCTAAGCTCAAGACCCTGCATCTGGAATCAATGGTTGTAAGGAGGTTATCGAGGTCGAAAAAACCGTTCCGGTTTTTTATGAATTTTATCTCTACACCTTTTCTTCTCAGATTCAGCCAGGGATACACATTGGCTGGAAACTCAACATCCGAAAGCAGGACTTTATCGCCGCTCTTCCATTTTAAACCGTTGACTGCGACATTCAGACCATAGGAAGTATTCGGAACCAGCCCGATCTCAGACGGCTTTGCCTTAATCATTTCGGAAAGATAGGTTCTGATATGGTCAAGCTTGGCAAAAGTCAGCTTGTCCATATCCACGATCTTCTGAAGGGTCAAAGCTTCATAGTATTCATAGGTTTTTTGGAGTGCTCTGGATGGAAGAGGACCAAACGAGGCATGGTTCAAAAAAGTAATATCCCGGATAAAGGGAAACTCTTTTCTATATTTTCTCAGATTCGAACTCTTGATTTCTCTTAGAGCCATTTATTCTCCTTATACCACTGGACTGTTTCCAGGGCTCCTTTTTCAAAATCATACTCCGGGATAAATCCCAGCTCGGTTTTAGCTTTGGCTGAATCGCTGATCCAGAATCTCTGGCACAGATCTTTTGCCTTCCCCATATGAAGTAGAGGTGTTTTCCCCAGCAAGCGGGAAAACACCTCGGCAAAAAAAGCTGCTCCAAAAAGAACCGGACAGGGGACCCTCAATCTTACCGCCTTCACCTCCAGGTGTTTCTTTATCGTATCGAGAGCCTCTGACCAGGAATGGGTTTTTCCATCAGTAAGAAAGTAGATCTGCCCGGAACTTTTCTGGCTTTCTGCTGCCAGGATCAACCCCCGGACCAGATCTTTCACATATATCAGGGAAAGATAACTTTCTCTAAGCCCGAAGGACGGGATTATACCCTTGTTTATCGTCTGAAAGAAATATAATGTATCCTTATCCCTTGGGCCATAAACTGCAGGAGGCCGGATAATGGTGATCGGGATTTTGTCCTTGAACTTTAAGACCTCCTGTTCCCCTGCCAGCTTGCTCCTGCCATAATCGTCAATCGGCCTGCATCTTACATTTTCATCTATGGAATTAAGGTCTTTGGCAGGTCCTGCAGCGGTCTGGCTGCTCACATAGACAGATTTTCTCACCCCAGGATTGGTTTCAAAGCAGGTCTGAACAAGATTTCTGGTTCCTCCAGCATTGACCCTGAAAAATTCTTCCTTATTTTTAGCCCGGGTAATTCCGGCAACATGAAAGACAAAATCGATTCCTTTTAAAGCTTCTTTCAGAGAACCGGCGTCTGTTATGTCTCCATACCTGAATTCCACATTCAATCCAGAAAGAAAGGTCAGATCGCTTGAAGCCCTAACCAGGCAGGTGACCTGATACCCTTTTTTCAGCAGTTCTTCTACCAGATGGCTGCCCACAAAGCCGTTTCCGCCTGTGACCAGGGCTTTAGGACTCAAATCTTTTCTCCTCTGAAAGTAGAGACGCATAGCATGCGTCTATTCGTCTTTATCCTTTTGAAAAGTTTTCCCTTGACATTTCCTTCAAAAATAACTTAAATAAATCCTGATTTTTTGAAAATATCAAATTGCGAACATTTTCGCAAGTTAAATTAGAGACTAACCTTTCGAAAAGAGGCAAAAGTTGGAACTCTTCGAGAAATGCAGAAAGTTCACTGAGGCAAGAAAGGTCATAGCATCAGGTTATTATCCCTACTTTATCCCCATTTCATCAGAACAGGATACCAAGGTCACGATCAAGGGGAAAGAGATGATAATGATCGGCTCCAATAACTATCTGGGCCTGACCTCGCATCCGCAGGTCAAGCAGGCTGCTATAGATGCCATCAAGAGATACGGCTCCGGATGCACCGGCTCGCGCTTTCTGAATGGAACCCTGGATATCCATGAGGAGCTGGAAAGAAGGTTAGCCCAGTTTATGCAGAAGGAAGCCGCTTTGGTTTTTTCCACCGGGTTCCAGACCAATCTGGGAACAATCTCTGCCCTAGTCAACAAAGGGGACTATATCATTATGGACCGGTCAGATCATGCCTCAATCGTGGATGGCTGTCGTCTCTCTTTTGGAAAGGTTACGAAGTTCAGGCACGGCAATATGGCAGACCTGAAACGGGTCTTAGCTTCTCTACCCAAGAATTCCGGAAAGCTGATTATCATAGATGGGGTTTTCAGCATGGAAGGAGACATCGCCAAGCTGCCGGATATTGTCGACTTAGCCAAAAAATATCATGCCCGGGTGATGGTGGACGATGCGCATTCCATTGGGGTGTTAGGAGAGAACGGAAGAGGGACTGCCGAGCATTTCGGACTGGAAGACGAAGTAGATATAATCATGGGAACTTTTTCCAAGTCTTTTGCCTCGATCGGCGGATTTATTGCCGGGGATGAAGAGGTGATCCATTATGTCAAGCATTTTTCCAGGGCTTTGATCTTCTCTGCCAGCCCGCCGCCCTCTGCAGTGGCAACAGTTTCCAAGGCTCTGGACATAATCATAGCCGAGCCCCAGAGGAGAAAGCGCCTCTGGCAGATCACTCACCGGATGCACCGGGATTTCCGAGCTTTAGGGTTTGATATCGGTCAGACCGAGACTCCCATAATACCTATAATGGTCGGCGAAGATTTTAAGACCTTCAAGTTCTGGAAGATGCTCTTCGATAGCGGCTTATTTGCCAACACCGCCATATCGCCTGCAGTTCCGCCAGGAACCGCCCGCATAAGAACCAGCTACACCGCCACCCACACCGACGACCAGATGGATAAAGTCTTAGAGGTTTTCGAAAAGGTGGGGAAAAAGATGGGCGTGATTTGATATGGAGTGCATCATCCGTGATGATGCCCCCCATCGCATCCCACCGCATTGGGATGCTTGCATTAACACTCCAACAAACTGTCAACTGTTCATTGATCACTCACCACTACAAAAAGAGGTCAATCATTTATGCCGAATGACCAGGAAATAACCATCCGACCTGTCAAATCCAAAAAAGACTTAATGGAATTCATTAAATTCCCCTGGAAAATCTATAAGGACGACAAAAACTGGGTTCCGCCTTTGATCT
>DATKKH010000255.1:0-16034 GCA_035543035.1 Terriglobales bacterium
GTCTTATCCGTTCCCCTCTTCCTTCAGCCAGAGCGGCCTGGTCATATAGAAAAAAGGGCACATCCGAGCCTAATTTCTCAGCTAAAAGATGGAGTCTTTTCACCGGGTAATTCAATCCATACAACCTGTTCACGCCCAGAAGAGTCGAGGCTGCATCTGAGCTGCCGCCACCTAAGCCTGAGGATACGGGTATTTTTTTTCTTAAAAAGATCTTCACTCCCTGGGAGACTTTTCCCTCGGACAAAATTAGCCTTGCAGCCTGGTAGGCTAAATTTCTGCGATCCGAGGGCAGGGAAGAGTTGTCGGTTTTTAAAATCACCCCTTCGTTTATTCTCAAGAAAGTTAGGGAATCATATAAGGAGATCCTCTGCATCAAAGTAGAGATATTATGGTACCCATCTTCCCTTTTGCCCAGAATGTCGAGAAAAAGATTAATCTTGGCTGGAGCTTTAAGTGTAAGACCTTTCAATTTAAAACCACTTCTCTTTCCAGAAATTATAGTTAAGACTTATCCTGAAGGAAAAATTCGTGCCTTTTTTCCCGGAGATATTGTACTGGTTCTTCACATCGGCATACCCGAGCTCTCCTTCCACAAACAGATGTGCATCCGGCTGAAAAACCCCCTCGAGATCAAAGCTATTGGTTTTTTCTACGATACCCGATGGAAAGCTGGTCGTTTTTGGGACTGTAGAAGGCTGAAGCCCAATTCTCCCCTCCCCTTTTCTCTTTAGCTCATAAGAGAAAGAAACCTGTATGCTTTTACTAAAATGATACTGAAGTTCTGTAAAAAAGTCATCTGCATCCGGTCCCAGGAAACTTCCCATCCCTACGTTTCTGTAGGTATAAAGATTCCAGGGTTTGTCCTGCCCATAAACCCATTTGTTTATTCGGGTATATTCCAGGGTCAGATAACTTCTGGAGAATCCGAAAAGGTCTGCTGCTCTTGTTCCTAATAGGAATCCAATCTGCTGGGGCTCGGATTTGAAATCGTATTGAAAATCATCTATCAAAAGCTCTCCATAAAATTCTTTGTTCTTGAAGTGAGTAATGGAAAAATCAAAGCTCCAGAGGAGATTATCATCAATATTATGGTTGAACTGCTCGCCGTAAAAGAGAAAAAGGGGGTTGAGGTAATATGGCTCCAGCTTTCTTCCTGGCCCGCCGTATACTACTACCTCTGAAAAACCCAGCTCAATGCCGGATTTAAACTTGAGATTCATCCGGTGTCCGGAAAAATACCTTTTGGCAAAAAAGTTGGAATCCGGCAGAAAAATCTGATCCAATCCAGTGGCGAAAAAATCAAACTCAAAAATACCGATCTTGCCCTTAAGCTTCAGCATGTCATAAGGAGGAGAAAATCCGGAAAGCAGAAGATGGTCCCTGCTTCCCGGACCCCAGCGCATATAATCCCGGCCCCATTGAAATTCGAAATACTTGAAATTCACCTTGATATATCCCTGATCGAAGACGCCGGTTAAATCACCTTTCCATTTCTGCCCAAAGAAGTTTGTCTCCTTTTCTGATTTAGTATCCAGGATGATTCTGTCCTTGAACAAAAAATTCTTCCATTGAAAGGTTCCTTCTAAAATCCCTTTTCCTCGGACATAAGATGAATCTTGTTCGTTACTCGCGAGATATAAGACAGGACCTAAAAGTGCCTTGAGTTTTTTGGACTCTTCTTTTTTCTCCGAGGTATCAGATTCATCCGATAAAGCTTTTAACTCATATTCGAATTCTGATTTGAGCTTATCTATAATCCAGGATTGAGCCGAAGTCAAAGCCAGATCACCTTTCTCTACCCGGGCATTAATCTCCTGGAGATAAGAAGCTATCTCTCCACGGGAATAAGGCTTATTTCCTCTGGCAAGTTTAGGGAAAAGACCCTGGGTATAAAGCTCTTCAATGCTCGGATAAACCCAGGAATTCAGAGGGATATTCTCCAGGGAGGTCGGATAACTTAAGCTGGGGCAAAATAGTAATACTATTAAGAGAGAAACCAGAACACTCGGAAACTTTGGCATGGATGCAATTCCGGAGTACCTTTCTTCTCAGCCTGGAATTTAAAAAAACTCCAGCCGTCTCAAAAACAAAAAATCAAATCAGAATAGAAAATCTATAATTTTACGATTTTCCGCCGGTTGCTCTTTACCTGCTTACAGGCATTACGGGTATCAAAGACTAACCTGGAATTCTTGACGATCCAGTCATAGTCATAGTCTGAGTGGTCGGTTACGATCACCACACAGTCGGTTTTCTTCAACTGGGAAGAAGAAAGCCTGACGGATTTCATCTTGTCGCAGTTCATCAGGATCGAAGGCACATGCGGGTCATTGTATTTGACCCTGGCACCGGCATTCTGCAAAAGCTTGATCACATCCAGGGCAGGAGATTCCCTGACGTCTTTGATGTCTCTCTTATAAGCAACTCCTAAAACCAGAATATTCGAGCCTTTGACCGTCTTTTTGATCTGGTTCAATGCCCGGGTAGTTCTCTCCACCACATATTCTGGCATATGCGAGTTAATATCCCCGGCTAATTCAATGAACCGTGCATAATAGTTCAGAGATTTCAGCTTCCAGGAAAGATAATGCGGGTCTATTGGAATGCAGTGGCCGCCCAAGCCTGGACCAGGATAAAAAGGCATAAAACCGAAGGGTTTGGTTTTTGCAGCCTCGATTATCTCCCAGACATCTATTTTCAACCGATCGCACATCAGAGCTACTTCATTAACCAGACCAATATTCACGCTCCTGAAAGTATTCTCCAAGAGCTTGGTCATCTCAGCACCCTGGGTAGAAGAGACCGCTACTACTTGCTTGATTATCTGCTGGTAATAGAGTTTGGCGATCTTGGAGCATAAGGGTGTGGTTCCTCCTACCACTCTGGGAGTATTTTTGATAATGTAATTTCTGTTTGCCGGGTCCACCCTCTCAGGAGAAAAGGCTAAGAAAAAATCCTTCCCGACCTTTAAGCCGGTTTCTTCTAACATTGGCCTTATAAGCTCCTCGGTTGTGCCGGGATAAGTGGTACTTTCCAGAACGATCAGCTGCCCGGGATGAAGATACTTTTTCACCTGCTCGACTGCAGAAAGGATGAAAGACACGTCCGGGTCTTTGGTTTTGCTCAAGGGGGTTGGGACGCAGATGGAGATGCAGTCGGCATTTTTCAGGAGTGCAAAGTTTAAAGTGGCTTCTAGAAGCCCCTTATCGACCAGGTTTTTCACCTGCCGGTTTTCGATATCGTCAATATCTGACCTTCCGGAATTTATTACCTCTACTTTCTTTTTGCTGATTTCAAATCCCAGCACTTTGAAACCCTGGTCACCGAACTCAACTGCCAGAGGAAGTCCCACATAACCCAGACCGATAATCCCTACCACTGCTTTTCTTTTCTCGATTTTCTCTTTAAGTCTGGCAAACAATTTCAACCTCCTTGATATGTTTGAACCTGTGAATTTTTAATGGCAATTAATATATATCATATTTTACCAATGTCAATTGAAGTTTGATTTTTTTGAAGAAATTAAAAGCCCCAAAAATAGTATCGGTTTTTATCGGTTTTACTCAAGTAATCTTTTCCGGGATGATAGCAGTAAATTCAACCATAAAAAAAGTCCGCCCTTACAAGGCGGACTTTTTTAAACTCTATTTCTAAATATTTTTACTTTCTTCTTCTGAAGTAGTTGATAGCACCTAAGCCCAAAAGTCCGGTTCCCAAAAGAATTACTGTCCCAGGCTCCGGGTTGGCAATTAAATAACGGTTATCTACTCCGGTTATATTGGCTGCATCTGCTGTGAAGTTATTAAAATGAACCTCAACTGCAGGAGCATTCCCGGCATCTCCATCATTTCCAACCTCTGCGAAAATCCTGACGTCTGAGTTGTAGCCTGAAGGAAGCAGAACGCTATTTGCGAGTTGCCAATCGCTTCCCGAAAAATAGTATGCTGCAAGGCTAGACCCAAACCTGCTCAATCTTAGCTTTCCAGCCTGATCACCAGTAATCGTACTAAATCCCGTCTGCCAGTTACCGTCGACCATAAAATGAACTTCTTCATAATAATCAAGACTATTCATATCGAATTTCCGGGTTAACAGCATGGCAAAGGAATTATCTCTGGCCCAGACACCGTAAGTCGCACTACTGAAGAAATCGTTGAATTTGATCAGGCTATAATCGACATTGGTTATGAAATCGCCACCCAGACTGAAGTTGGAGGAAATCGACCCTCTGCCATATCTGACTCCTTGAGTAGTTCCCAGATTGAGATAGCCGTTCTCAGTTATTGCGTACCCTCCATCATGCGAGTAATTCCCCCAGAGCGATGCATCGAATGTATTAAAATTATCATTCAGAAGAAATTGGGAATAGGCCGATACGGCTAAGATTAAAACTGCTGCTACGCTTAAAACTATTATCTTTTTCATTTTCACTCTCCTTATATAAATTTCTGATTATAATTGAAGCAATTACTATGCCAAGAACTATAATCAATATTAAAGTGATAACCTCTTAATGAACAAAGACTTAGATTTCAAGGAGAACCATAATAAAGATCTCCGCATTAGAATGTCCAATTTGCTGACAGATGAGGCAGAGTAGAACTCATTTGTTGGACTAAATCCGTTGTGAATCAGCATATTAGACAGAAAAATCGATACGTTCAGGCAGATGACATTTTTCGAAAAAACTCGACATAGGAAAAAGTTGCTTTTGTTAATGAAATATATTCCTTTTTTGAACATCTGCTGATTCAAATTCTTAAAGTTATGACTCGGATAAGCCATTTATATCAAAAGAGTTACCTGATAGTTTGATATTGGATAAGAACTCAGGCACATCTTTTGCTAAAATTTTGAACAAAATTTAGTTAAGTTTTTTGAGATCTTGACGAATTCTAACAAAGGATAAGCTTATGTCCCAGGATGGGGCGGTAAAAATTATAAGAGCTTGTCCAGAGAGAATGGACTCTGAAAGGAAAAGCCTGGAGGCTAAAAGATACTGCCGGAGAAAAAAGGGGGGATCCTTTTTACAGCTCCATTTCAAATCCAGAATTACTCTTAGTCCATTTTTACGCTAAATGAGATCTGACATTTTTTATGATCGATTTACATACTCATCTTCTTCCGGGAATAGATGATGGAGCAACATCCCTGGAGGAAGCAGTTCAAATGATAAGACAGGGGAAGGAGATTGGGATAACTGCAATCTGCACCACTCCACATCTTTCGACTAGGCTTACGCAAGATAGAGTTGAAAGGATTATGGAAAGTTTCTTAAACCTTCGGGAAAAAACATCTGAAAAGAAGATAGGCGTCGATCTTCGCCTGGGAAGCGAAATTGATCTTCGCATCGACTTTGATTCGGTCAAAAGACTACCTTTTTTCTTTATAAACCTAACCCCAAAATACCTGTTTGTTGAACTTCCCTTAGGAGAATTTCCTTCTTTCTCGGAAAAGATTCTTTTCTCTCTGCTAATCGAAGGTTATTCACCCATTCTGGTTCATCCAGAAAGAAGCCTGCAAAAAGAAGAGGATTTTGGCAGGATAGAAAAGCTGAAAGACTCTGGAATTGCCATCCAGCTTAATGCAGGTTCGCTGCTGGGAGATTTTGGTAAAAAGAGTCAAAAAACTGCAAGAAAGTTACTGCAGGAAGATCTGGTCGATCTCATTTCCAGCGATGCTCATGATTTAAACAAGCGACCTATCACTGTAATGGCAGAAGCTTTTAAAATAGTCAACAGTGATTTAGGGGAGGAAAAAACTTTATTGCTATTCGAGAAAAATCCAGAGAAGATCCTTCGGTCTGATAATATCGAAACCAAAGTTGAGATTAAATCCTTTTTAACCAAGGAGTGTGAAAGATGAAAAAAGTAAACCGGATAATCAGTCTCTGTCTGATAGTTTGCCTGGTCCTGTTTCAGATATCCAATCTGGTCTGGGCTCAAGAGGAAGAGAAAACTTTAGCCCAGAGAAACACAGGCATGGATTATTATCTTTCCCCAGGTGCGGACAATCAGCTGTTGATTAAAGTGAACGTCTGGGGAGAAGTATTAAAGCCGGGAATAGTAGAGGTTCCGGATAATACTGACCTTCTCTCTCTGATCTCAATGGCTGGAGGGCCTACGGAAAGTGCCAAGCTTTCCAAAGTCAAGATTGTGCGCAATTTCACCGAGAATAGAATTTTCACGATCAATGTGCAGGATTGCGTCCGGGATGGAAAAGCAGAACAGATACCGCTGATCAAGCCAGGCGATACGGTGATAGTTCCGCGCAACAGTTTTCACTCGGTTTCGAAATATGTGACCTTTATCTACAATCTGGCTGTCATCGCCAGTGTGGTTAAACTCTTCACTCAATAAAGGGGGGTAAGAAATTGGAAGAGCAGAACGGCATAACGCGGGTTCAAAAGGAAGTATCCTTTCAGGACTACCTTATAATTCTGAAGAGGAGGAGATGGATTGTTCTCTCAGCTTTTTTGATAATCCTGTTTTCCGCCGGGATTTTTTCATTCACCACCCAACCGATCTATGAGTCCTCCACTACTTTGATGATCGAGGAGGATGGCGGAATGAAAAAAGAGATCTTCGAGATCTCCTCTTATATGAAACAGGAGACCATGATCAAAAACCAGGTGGAGATAATCAAAAGCCGGACCTTGTCTGAATTGGTTCTGCAGGCGCTTATAGAGTCTCCCTATAAAAAAGTCTGGGAGCAGGATGTCCTGAGAAAAAATGCAGAGCAGGTAAATTCCAATGACATGGTTGCGCTCCTGCAGCAGAACACCAAAGTGGTTCCTTTGAAGGAGACCGATATAGTCCAGGTTAAGGTGACTGCTCCTGATCCCGATTTAGCAGCATTCTTAGCCAACACCATTGCCCAAGAATATTATAAACAGAGTCTTCAGGTCAGCCGGGGTGAGATAACCGAGGTCCGCCAGTTTCTGGAGGAGCAGCTTTCCAATACCCAGAAGGAGCTGCAGCAGGCTGAGGACGCATTGAGGATCTATAAGGAGAATGAAAAAGTCGCAGCCCTGCCAGAGGAGACCGAGGAGCTGGTTAAGCAGTTAGCCAGTTTTGAATCCTTATATAACGAAGCCAAGACTGAGTTAGAATCTAATCAGAAGAGACTCTCCTATATGCAGAGCCAGCTTAGCGAAAGAAAAAGCCGTCTAGTCGAGGATATCTCCCAGATCTCCAGCCCCTTGATCATTCAATTGCGCAAGGAGATGGCTAATTTAGAGGGGATAAAAGCAGAATATATAGCACAGGGATTCTCGGAAGATCATCCTAAGATGGAGGAGATAACCAACCGCATCAAGGACATAAAGCAGAAGCTGGTAAAGGAAACCTCGGAGCTTGTATCCCAGGAGCTTTCCTCCTCTGACCCATTAACTTATTCTCAGGAACTGGTGGATAAGATTCTGACCCTGGAGATAGAAATTCAGTCGTTGGGCGCCAGAACCGATGCTCTAAAAAACATAGTTGACACTTATTCCAATAATCTGAACACCCTGCCTGAAAAAAGCCTGAAATTAGCCCGCTTGGAGAGAAATGCCAAGGTGGGAGAAAACATCTTTTTGATGTTGAAGGAAAAATACGAGGAATCGAAGATAAATGAAGCAGGTCAGATAGGCAACGTGAGGATAATAGATAAAGCCCTGCCGCCTGTAGATCCGATCAAGCCTAAGAAAAAAATCAATCTCCTTCTCGGAGCTCTTCTCGGCCTGGGTTTAGGGTTAGGAATGGCTTTTTTCGTGGAGAGACTGGACAATTCTTTAAAGAGCATTGAGGACGTTGAAGCGACCGGGCTTTCTATTTTAGGCTCTATTCCCCTGATAAAAAATAGTAAAGATAGAAAATCAAAAAAAGAGGAAGAAAAATCCGAAGAGTATCAGATAAAAAGAATTACCTCTAATTTAGTAACCCATTTCGAGCCAAAATCACCCATATCCGAGGCTTATCGAACTTTCAGAACTAATCTTCAATTTGCCAGGCTGGATGAACCATTGAAGACTGTCCTGGTTACCAGCTCTGGTCCATCTGAGGGTAAGTCCACAACTGTGGCGAACTTAGCCATTACTATGGCTCAGATGGGAACCAGAACTATTCTGATCGATTCGGATTTAAGGAGACCGGTCCTGCATTCGATTTTCAATCTGCAGAGAGCTCCGGGCTTGACCAACTACCTGGCAGGTAACGTCCCCTGGAAAGAGATAGTCCAGGAGACCCCTATTGAAAATTTGACCCTTTTGACCTGCGGTGTCCTGCCACCTAATCCTTCTGAGCTTTTAGGCTCCAAAAAGATGAAAAATCTCTTAGAGGAGCTTAAGGAAAAATATGATATGGTCCTGTTTGATTCACCACCAGTCATAGCAGTTACAGATGCGGCTGTTCTGTCCACTTTGTTGGATGGGGTAGTTTTAGTGTCCTCTTCCGGTTCTACTTCCAGAGAAGCCTTACAAAGAGCCATCAGCCTTTTGGAGAACGTTAAGGGCAGGTTAATAGGAGGGGTTTTAAACAAGATCAAAGTGGAATCAGTTTACGGTTCTTATCACTACTATTACTATTACCACTACTATGGAGGGACCAAGCAGAAGAGAAAAAGGAAAACAGATGAGGTAAAAGTATCCTGATTTTGGCGAAAAGGAAAATAATATGGAAATAGGTATCCTAGGAGGCGGGCTCACGGGTTTGACCATTGCCTCCCAGCTGAAAAATGAATTCGAAGTCCTGGAGAAAAACTCTGACTGCGGCGGTTTGTGCAGAAGCCTGAAAGAGAATGGTTTCACCTTTGATTACGGCGGAGCGCATATCATCTATTCCAAGGATAGAGAATCAGTAGATTTTATGCTCAAGGCTCTGCAGGGGAATTATGGCCAGGGAAGAAGAAACAACAAGATTTATTATAAAGGCAATTTTGTGAAATATCCTTTTGAGAACGGGCTTTCTGACTTACCCAAGGAGGATAATTTCGAATGTCTTTATCACTATCTGAAAAATGATTATCCCTATCCCTCTAATTTTGAAGATTGGATCTACTTCACCTTTGGCAAGGGAATAACTGAGAGGTACCTCTTGCCCTATAACCGGAAAGTCTGGAATACCGAGCCAAAGGATTTGAGCCTGCACTGGGTAGAAGGCAGGATTCCCAAGCCTCCTCTGGAGGATGTGATAAAATCTGCCATCGGAATTTCGACTGAGGGGTATACTCATCAGCTGAATTTCTTTTATCCGAAACAGGGAGGGATTCAGGCACTGGTTCAGGGGTTAGAAGAGAAAGTTGAACAGGGGATAACCAGAAACTTTGCTGTCAGAAAAATCTCCAGAGAAAATAATGGGTGGTCTGTCACCGACGGACAAGACCAGAGGAAGTATGATCTTCTGATTTCCACCATTCCCATATTTGACCTTTTGAAAACCCTGGATGATGTGCCGGAGCAGGTCAAGGATGCCTCTTCCAGGCTTCAATACAACTCCCTGATTGCTGTTCTTCTGGGACTGGAAGGAAACAGTCTTCCTCCTTATACTGCAATTTATTTTCCGGACGAGGAGCTGAAATTCAACCGGGTCGGATTCCCGCATATTTTCAGTCCTGATAACGCACCATCAGGACATAGTTCCCTGGTGGTTGAGATCACGGCTAAAGAGAATGATCCCACCTGGAGACTTTCAGACCAGGAGCTTTTGCAACATTCGATTCAGGGTCTTGCTAAATGCGGACTTTTAGAACCGAAGAAGGTCTGTTTCAAAAAAGTAGTTCGGTCAAAATATGCTTATGTGATTTATGATAAAGATTATCTGAAGAATATCAAAATAGTCAAAGATTACATAGAGAAGCTCGGAATAATCCTCTGCGGAAGGTTTGCCGAGTTCGAATACCTGAATATGGATGCCTGCGTTCAAAGAGGAAGAAACTTAGCTGGGAGGATAAACTCGACATCTGAGGCAGAAGAGTATCAGGAAATTTTAAAAAGGAATTAATCATTCGATGGTAGAAAAACTGTTAACGTTAGAAAGACCAAAGCCGGTTCAGGATAAAAGCAGAGCCAGGCTGGTGCTGAAAAACTCCGGTGCTCTGGGAATATCCACTGCCCTGGGCAAGCTTTTTTACCTGCTTCTGTTCGTGTTTATCGGACGCTATCTGGGACCGGGCGATTTTGGCAAACTCACTTTTTCCATGTCTTTCACTGCTATGTTCGTGGTGTTAAGCGACCTGGGGA
Source organism: Terriglobales bacterium (assembly GCA_035543035.1). Taxonomy (GTDB): domain Bacteria; phylum Zixibacteria; class MSB-5A5; order MSB-5A5; family RBG-16-43-9; genus RBG-16-43-9. The sequence continues at coordinate 10,220 of DATKKH010000255.1, forward strand.
TGAACCTTTTGACTGTCAAAGAGGTGTCAAAAGACAAAAGCCTGACTGAGAAATACCTGAACAACCTGGTGGTGTTCAAGACCTGTTTGTCGGTTCTGGCTTTTGGAATTGTGATGCTGCTGGTGGCTGTCATAGGATATCCTGAAAAAACCATAAAGATAGTATTCCTCATGGGCTTAGCCACATTCCTTTCCAACATCTCGACCGGGCTGAGGTGGATTTTTCAGGCTCATCTTAAATTAGAGTACGATTCGGCTTTGAATCTGGCTCAGAACATCCTGTGCTTTGGGCTGGGCTATCTTCTCTTGAAATTAGGCTGGGGAATCTACGGAATCGGGTATTCCCAGGTTCTGGTCTGGATTCTGGTTTTGATTTCTGCCTGGGTTTTGATCTCAAAAAAGTTTTCTCCCATAAAGTTCGAGTTTGATTTTGCCTTCTGGAAAACCCTTTTGAAAAAATCTTTTCCTTTTGCGCTGATGCTGGTTTTCACCGGCTTGTATCTGAATCTGGATACTGTGCTTTTGTCGTTTTTCAAGGGGGATCAGGCAGTAGGTTTATATAATGCGGCTAACCGGCTGGTCCTGGCAGGGAAGATGATTCCGGGCGTGCTGGTGGCTTCTTTGTTTCCCATAATTTCGGAAAGCTCCAAAAAGTCCAAGCTGGAATTCGACCGCATCCTGGGTAAGTCTTTCACCCTGATGTTCTGCCTGGCTCTGCCCATAAGTATAGCGACGGTTCTTCTGGCTGACAAGCTCATCGACTTCTTATACGGGGCAAAATTCTCCGGCTCAATTCTGGCATTACAGATTCTGGTCTGGGGGATGTTCTGCGCCTACTTAAGCGGGGTCACCGGTTACGGGCTTATGGCTAAAGGGTTCCAGAGAAAAAACACTTTGATCACCGGAATAGGCCTGGGTATCAGCCTTCTATTGAACTTCATTTTAATTCAGAGATTCAGCCATTTGGGAACCAGTGTTGCGATTCTGGCCACGGAGTTTTTTGTGATGACCTCCGGGATGTTCTATGCCCGAAAGTATCTGGATTTTGATTTCAAAATCCTGTTTGCTTCATTTTCAAAAGTGGTATTTGCGACTCTGATTATGAGCTTAGCCTTATATCTGACCAGGGAATTAAACCTCTTCTTCTGCGCCGGCATCGGGATTTTAAGCTATTTGATTGCTCTTTTCTCCATGCGGGGTTTATATGGGTATGATTTTTATAGATTGAAAGATTTAATCCTGGCAAAGACAGGTTAAAAAGGGGGAAACTTGTCAAAACAAAAAAAGGTCAGCGCCATTGTGGTAAACTGGAACGGGATAAAATTCCTGCCAGTCTGCCTGGATTCTATTTTCAGGCAGAGCTATAAGAATTTAGAGGTAATAGTGGTGGACTGTGCCAGCAAGGATGAAAGCGTTCTTTTCATTAAGAGCAACTATCCTCTAACAAAAGTGATAGAGCTAAAACAGGATTTTGGACCACCTTATGCCATAAACTTAGCCGCCAGACAAGCGCAAGGAGAATATATCCTGATTTTGAACAACGACGTTTACCTGCCGGAGAATTTGGTAGCTGAGATGGCAGAGGAGCTTGAGAAAGATGAGAACTGCGTGATTAATCCCTTGCAGCTTGATTTCGAAGGTAATCTTATCGGAGCAGGGTATCCTGGAAGAGATTTTGGCTTACAGAAACTTTTCAGACCAGGAAAGTTAAACCCGTTTTTCTCCTGCACAGCCTGTTGTCTCGTTCCAAAAAGGATCGTAGAAAAAACTCCGTTCAATGAACTTTTCTTTTTATATGAGGACGTGGAATGGGGATGGCGTTTGAATTTGAAAAATGTCCCTTCAAAACCATTGCTGAATACATACTTCCTACACAAAAATGCCGGGACGTTGATTAAAGGTTCTGCAAAACAGGAAAAAATAGCCATTTACAGTTTTTTGGCTACTCAGTATATATGTTTTAAAGCATATACCTTGGTGCTACTTTTCCCTAGTATTGCCTTCATTCTCTTGAGAAAACTCTTGTTTCTATGCAAGAGAGACATGTCCCTACTTAGTTCATTTTTTTATGGATTTTCTCAATTCTTTGAATGTCTGCCAAAATTATCACAATATAGAAGAAAAGTTCAAAGTGAAAGATTAGTAAAAAGTGACCTGCAGGTTTTCAAAATGATAACTGGAAGTTCCATTTTTCTAAACCAGCTTAAGAAGCAGTGGCAAATCAAATATTCAAGTTTGATGGAAAAAGATATTCAGGCCAATATCGACCACATAATTAAGGAATTTCAAATATGCTAACCGATTTACTGCTGATTGCAGTTTTTTTATTGTTTTCAATCTTGCTGTTAAGCAAGAGCTTCCAATACATGGTTATCTTTTTATCATTTTTTATTCCGTTCGAAGAGTTTGTCTTGAAGTTTATGCCAGTCTCGGACGAACTCTATTCTTTACTCCGATACGGGAGCGAGCTTCTTCTGTTCCTGACCTTCATTGCTCTGGTTTTCAAAAAGATAACCGAGAAAAAACCTTTCGTAAGAACTGCAGTTGACGTTCCGGTTTTTATTTTTGCGACTGTAGTCTTTTTGTCTGGCCTTCTGAATCAAATTCCTTTCCTAGAAATAATACTTTTCATTCGGATCGTGCTGAGATATTACATTTTGTATTTCGTAGTGGTCAATTTAGAGTTGGATCGGGAATTTTCTAAAAAATTAATCAAGGGATTAATTATCATAGTTCTCATCCAATTTGTTTTGGGATTTGCGCAAGTTTTAATAGGATCGCCCTTAAATAAAATCCTTTTGCCTCGACCAAGTACCCTCACAGTAGGAAGCTATTCCAAGGAATGGCTTCTATTGAGAGGTCTACGGGAAAATGGTTATCTTGCCTTCGGTACTTTTGGCGATCCTGTAAATCTTGGTCTATTTATCTTTGCAATTTTCGTCAGCATTTTAGGTACCCGTTTTGTCTGGAGAAAGCCCATCAAGAAACTGTGGCTGTTTTTCATTGCATCTTTTTTAACCCTTCTTTTCACATATTCTGTTGGATTAATATTTGCTTTATTCGTGGGCTTGCTATTTATAACTATTATCAAGAGAAAATGGACTCTGGTGTTAAGCAGCTCTATAATAGTTCTTTCGTTTTTTTTAATATTGACTTTCTTCCCAGCAGATTTTGCAGAAGTAGTTACATCTAACTCCGCCATTTCTCCCTTGCGAAATCTCTCTGCAACTTTTTCTACTACGTTCCTTGAAAGCATTCAAGAAAACAGGCTTTTTACACTTACAGAAGTTCCGAAAGTGATCTTAACACAATCACCAATTCTTGGATTTGGGCCGGGCTGGAATTTAATAAAGGATAGAATTTCAAATTATTGGTTAGGAGATGTCTATTGGGCAATGATATTAGCTGAGGGAGGTCTCATCGGTTTGTTCGCTTTTATATGGATATTCTGGAGACTTTATAAGACAGCTCTAGGGGTTTATCAGAATTCAACTGATTGGCTAAAGAAAGGAATCTCCCTAGGCTTCTTAGGGGTGATTGTGGGAGTACTTTTTTACAATTTCATAGGACCAGCGCTTGAAACCCGGCCTCTGGCATTCTATTTCTGGCTTTTCGCTGGGTTAATAGGCAATTGGTCGAGATCTACCATATGAACAATATGAAGAAAATCCTGATGGTGGTCGGTTGGCCAGTACAGCCGGCGGAAAAAGATGACCTGAAGAAATATCCTGCAGACCTGCTTCTGCAGAATCAGAAATACTGGTTTTTCAGGCACTGGCAGGAGGATAATTCCGAAATAGACGTTATGGGGTATAAGAAAATCCCTCTCTTGAGCAAAATCGAGAAAAAGATACTTCATTTTCACCTTTTCCAGTCCATAAGGGTTTTACCCAAGATGAAAAAGTATGACCTTGTGATTTTCTTCCATTCCCAGATCGGTCTGATCCCTGCTCTGTTCAAAAGCATCTTCAGAATAAAAACCCCACTGGTCCTGATCGACGTGGAAGGACTGGGAAGGAAAAACCAGTGGTATGTCAGACCTTTTATCAGGAAAGCCCTTCAGGGAATAGACCGGCTTTTCTATTTAGCCACTGTTCAGAAAGAAGATTACCAGAGATATTATCCGGAAGTTGTAAGTCGAAGCCAGTTTCTGCCATTCGGCATAGACATCTCCAGATTTTCATGTAATAGAGTCAAGGAGCAAGATTATATAGTGTCCATAGGGTATCTCTTCAGAGACTGGGAAACTCTGGTAAAAGCTTATGGACATCTGAGAACCAAGATAAAGCTCTTAATTGTTGGAACGTCGAAATTTGGGACTGCGGATATCAAATCGGAAAAAATCCCGCCGGGAATTGAATTTATTGGGCGAACTGACCTGTCGGTGTTAACTGAAATCACATCCCGGGCTAAACTTGTAGTGCTGCCTCTACCCGAGAGAAGACATGCCTTTGGACAGATGACGCTATTAGGCTGTATGGCGCAGGGAAAGGCGGTAATTGTGTCAAAGGTTCATGGCATCAAGGATTACGTTAGTGATGGAGACAATGCCATTTTAGCTGAACCGGGGAATTGGCGGGATTTGGTCGAAAAAGTTGAATTTCTATTGAGTAAGCCTGAACAAATAAAAAAGATTGGTAGAAGAGCCAGACAGACTGTTGAGAGATTCTATACCGAAGAAGCAATGTCAAGAAATATGCAGGAGGGCCTGCAAGTAGTTCTGTAATTTATTGGAATGTACCAAGGGGGGAAATTTATGAATGCTTTGTTGAAAAAGTTCCGATTATATCGGGCATTAATCGACTACCATCAAGGAAGCACAGAGATGTTCGCTCGACACGACTTTGAGGTATTTTCAAATCTGAAAATAAAAGCAGAGTCATATCTCGGCGAATTTGAAAACAGACGGATTCTTGACGTTGGTTGCGGGCAGAGATATCCACTCACGCTATTATTTCATAATACGCGAAATGATGTGGTTGGCTGCGACTTAGGCCACATAAAATCGACATGGGAGTCTCTGAGGCATGACGGCTTGGAAAGGACTCTCAAAACAACTATTCGGAAAATACTATACGACCGAACATATTACAAACAGTTGGAATCGATCAGCGGATTCAAACTAAGTCAGAAAAATATTGACCTTCGCTATTCGGATGTTACTAATCTTCCTTTCATTGATAACTCGTTCGATTTTGTAGTTTCGAACGCAGTGCTAGAACATGTTGCGGATATCTCTAGTGCCTTGTCGGAAATACGTCGGGTCCTCAAACCGGATGGGATCACCTACCACAACATTCATTTATTTTGCAGCTTATCGGGGGGTCACAGTTTTGACTGGTCATATCCAGATGAGAATCTGCCCAGAGCAGTGCCACCATGGGATCACCTGAGAGCAAATCTATTCCCGGCGCACGTTTACTTGAACAAGCTCAGGGAGAAAGACTATTTGCTCGCTTTTGAGAGCAATTTCAGGATTTTGGAATGGCTTACAGCTAAGACCGAGGGAGAACGAATACTTACTCCGGAACTAGAACACGAACTTTGTGGTTATTCACGAGAGGAGCTGTCAAAACGAGAAATTACTGTCATTGCAAGAAAGGATTCGAGAAACAGTTAGAGGGGATAGAAGGAATCTTAATCAGTGAAAACTTCAAAAAAATTTAACGTGAAAAATGTCCTGCTCTTGGGATGCGGATTTTATCTCCATCCAAAAAACGGAGACAAAAACTTCTGGCTGAACCTTTGCCGGGAGCTGTCTCCCAGGCTGGGCCAGCTGGTGATAGTGTCAGTCAATTCCTCTCCGGTTAAATTCG
>DATKKH010000256.1:0-6221 GCA_035543035.1 Terriglobales bacterium
TTTGCAAAGGCACTTTCAGATGAGAAGTTCGATAGGCTATTTATTTTTTCCATATTCCTTTTCTCTGGAGCAACTGAGCTTTTTTTAGGCTATGCGGAAAACTACACTTTAGTATATGTTAGCATTTTTGCCTATCTTTATTTTTCTTTAAGATACCTGCAGGGTAAAGCAAAGCTTTTCCTTCCTGTTTTTTTCTTCCTCCTGTCCCTGGGGTTACATTTTTTATCAGTTTATCTTTTACCTTCGTTTGTTTTCCTTTTTGCCCTGAAGAAGAATGTAGAAGGAAGAATTTTCAGTTCAAAAAGGGCAATTCCTCTCATCTTTATTATGATTCCAGTCGCAGGCTTTTTCATTTATTATGTTTGGAGTATAAATCCGGTTTTGACAGAGATTTTTGTTCCCTTATTCAAAGGGCTACCCTATGCCACAGGTTATACACTTTTTTCATTTCCTCATCTTCTGGATATTCTCAATCAGCATCTCCTGCTTTCCTCGGCAGGGATAATTTTGCTTTTAGTCATAATCCTTACATATAAAGGAATTATAAAATTCAAAGATCCGATTGTTTCTTTTCTGGTAATAGTCTCCATATCACAGTTTTTGTATCACTTTTTAGTAGACCCTAAATTTGGGGCACCCAGAGATTGGGATTTGTTTTCCAGCGTAGCATTAGGTTACACTTTGTTGGGAGTGTATTTATTCATCAATTTCGTCCAGTCTAAGAGATACCCTGCTTTAGTTATTATTTTCTTGGCCGTTCTTGCCGCTCTACCCTGGTTTCTTTTAAATGCCAATCCGGAAAAGGGGGTCAACAGGTTTAAGTACATTTTGGATTTAGATCTAAAACGAAGCTGGTCTGGCAGATATACTCTAGTTGATTATTTTTATAAGCAGAAGGACTTTGCGGAGTATAAAGAAGCTATGGCTCAACTGAATAAAGCATTTCCTGAAGATTCCCTGGTTCGTGAAGCTGAAAACAATAAAGATCATGGCAACTACGTCAGAGCCACCGAATTACTGGAAAAAGCAATAGAAATCAACCCCAGCTTCTACTGGGCTTACAATGATTTAGGAGTTATATATCTTAACCAGGGGAAAACAGATCAAGCTTTGGATGAATTTGAGAAAGTGGTTCGTTTGAATCCATACAGTTTTATTTTTCACGTAAATATGGGACGTGCCTTCCTCGCTAAAGGAGAACAGCAAAAGGCCTTAACTGAGTTTAACAAGGCAAGAAGATTAGGCTGTAACTTGCCGGATGTCTTCTATGATATGGCCAGGATCTATTCGAATCTTGGTGAAACTGAAAAAGCAATAAAAACCTATGATCAAGTTCTTCGGATAAAACCAGATTATGCCCCGGCTCATTATGGCCTTGGTCTGACTTACTCTCAGATGGGTCTAAAGGAAAAAGCAATTGAAGAGTTCGAACTGTTCCTGAGATATAGCCAGGATAATGCGTTAGAGGAGCAGGTGAAGGCTCTGGTCATTGAGCTTCGCTCTCAGCAGTAATAAAGCACTAACCCCGCACAAGCATGAGTTTTTGACCTTTCGTTCCTTGCATAAAGGCCGGGACTCTTATATATTTCCATAGGTTAATCCGTAATAAAGGTGAAAATGTCACAGGAAATAATAAAAATCAAAGGTGCCAGGGAGCACAATCTAAAAAACATCGATTTAGAGATACCCAGGAATAAATTAGTGGTTATCACCGGGATTTCCGGCTCAGGTAAATCCTCCTTAGCTTTTGATACCATCTATGCAGAAGGCCAGAGGAGATACGTGGAGTCACTTTCCGCTTATGCCCGGCAGTTTTTGGGTATGATGGAAAAGCCGGATGTGGATTTTATAGAGGGACTCTCCCCGGCAATCTCGATCGAGCAGAGAAGCGCCTCCAAGAACCCACGCTCAACAGTCGGAACAATAACCGAGATCTACGATTACCTCAGGCTTCTGTATGCCAGAGTCGGCATTCCCTTTTGTTTCAAGTGCGGAAGGCAGATCACCCAGCAGACTTCAGAGCAGATAGTAGATACAGTGCTCTCCTTACCCAAAAACAGCAAAATCTCGATACTGGCTCCCCTGGTCAGGGGAAGGAAAGGTGAATACAAAGACCTGTTCCGGGAGGTCAAAAAGGAAGGGTATGTCAGAATCAGAGTGGACGGAAAAATATTTGAGATAGAAGAAGAACCAGCCCTGAACAAAAATAAGAAACATAACATCGAGGTAGTAGTAGACAGGCTTATTGTGGGTGAAAATATAAAGAAAAGGCTGGCAGATTCCATTGAAACTGCCTTGAAATTAGGTTCCGGTATTATCCTCATCGATGTCAATAACAAGGAAGACCTGGTTTTCTCAGAACATTATGCCTGTCCCCACTGCAATATCAGCTATGAAGAGCTGACACCCAGGATGTTTTCTTTCAATTCCCCTTTTGGGGCCTGTCCTGCCTGTTCAGGACTTGGAACCAAGATGGAAGTCGATCCGGATTTAGTTGTGCCCAATAAAAGGCTCTCCATAGCCCAGGGAGCGATTCTTCCCTGGGGTATTCCTTTTGGCTCTTATTATATGCACCGGCTAAGGGGCCTTTCCAATCATTACAAGTTCAATCTGTACACCCCTTTTGAAAAACTAAGCCAGGAAGTTCAGAAGGCTGTTCTTTACGGCACGGATCAGGAAGTAAAATTCCAGTGGGAGTTTGAAAACGGTAAAGGGAAAGGAGAGTATTTCGGGACTTTCGAGGGGGTGGTGCCTAATTTAGAAAGAAGATATATCCAGACAGAATCTGAAGGGATAAGGGAATGGATCCAGAAATTTATGCGCATAAGACCCTGCTTGGAATGCGGAGGTGCCAGATTAAAGCAGGAAAGCCTTTCAGTCAAGGTCGGAGGGCTTTCCATAAGCCAGCTTACTGCCTTGTCAGTCAAGGGGGTTAAAGAATTTTTCCAGAATCTTGCCCTTTCTGAGAGAAGCCGTCAGGTTGCCAGACAAATCCTCAAGGAAATAAACGAAAGAATAGGTTTCCTGGTCGATGTTGGACTGGATTACCTGACCCTGGACCGGGCTGCATTCTCTTTATCCGGAGGCGAGGCACAGAGAATAAGACTTGCCACTCAGGTAGGCTCAAGACTGGTCGGAGTCCTTTATATCCTGGACGAGCCCTCTATCGGATTGCACCAGAGGGATAATAAAAGGCTGCTCAATACTCTCCTTGGTCTAAGGGACTTGGGGAATACGGTTTTAGTAGTCGAACATGACCGGGAAACGATTGAGACTGCGGATTATGTAGTCGATTTAGGGCCCGGTGCGGGAAAACAGGGTGGAAGCGTGGTCGCGTGCGGTTCTCCTCTTTCCATCAAGAAAAACAGCCAGTCCCTGACCGGGATGTATCTTTCAGGCAAACGCTCCATTCCGGTTCCGAAAAAAAGAAGACTGTCCAATGGAGATCATCTTTCGATCTTAGGTGCTGCCGGGAACAACCTGAAAAAAATCAGAGTCGACATCCCCTTAGGCGTTTTCACCTGCATAACCGGCGTGTCCGGCTCCGGTAAATCTACCCTTATTAATGAGACCTTATACCGGGTTCTGGCAAACCATTTTTACGGGTCGAATATCGCCCCTTTGAAATATGAAGAGATTATCGGGCTTGAGAAGATCGACAAGGTAATAAATATAGACCAGTCACCAATTGGGAGAACCCCGCGCTCCAATCCAGCTACCTATACCGGCGTTTTCACCTTTATCCGGGACCTGTTTGCCCAGATTCCAGAGGCAAAAGTCAGAGGTTATAAAGCAGGCAGGTTCTCATTTAACGTCAAAGGAGGAAGGTGTGAGGCCTGCGAAGGGGACGGAATTATCAAAATCGAAATGCATTTTCTCCCGGACGTTTATGTTCCCTGCGAGGTATGCAAAGGGAAGAGATATAACCGGGAAACTCTGGAAGTAAGGTATAAAGGCAAGAATATCGCCGAGGTTTTAGATATGACGGTGGATGAAGCTTTATCCTTCTTTGAATACATACCCAGCATTCGCCGAAAGCTTCTAACTCTGAAGGAGGTTGGGCTGGGTTACATCCATTTAGGTCAATCTGCTACCACCTTATCCGGGGGAGAAGCCCAGAGGGTCAAGCTTTCCACCGAACTTTCCAAGGTCAGCACCGGCAGGACGTTCTACATTCTGGATGAGCCAACCACTGGTTTACATTTTGAGGATATCAAGATGCTTTTAAAAGTTCTGGATCGGCTGGTGGAATTGGGTAATTCAGTAGTTGTGATCGAGCATAACCTGGACGTGATCAAAGCCGCAGATTATGTTATCGATTTAGGACCCGAAGGCGGTGATGAGGGTGGAAAAGTCATAGCCTCAGGGACTCCAGAACAGGTGGCTCGGAGTGGAAACTCTTATACTGGGAAGTTTCTTAAGAAAATCCTAAATATAAATAATGACAAATAACAGATGACAGATAACAGATAAAATGATGGATGACAGATAAAATGACAATAACGGATACGGATGACGGATTTAAAGTAGGGTCGGAACATTGTTCTGTCCTTTTTTTAAATATTGTAGTTGCCCAATTCATTGGGCTTTTTGCTCGATGAATCGAGCAGCTACAAAGCTCTCAACTTTTCATCGGGATAACAACGCTACAAAAATTTCTTAAAAAAATTTTCCCCTCTGGAACTTTTTTTATTATATTTCCAAGTTAACTGGTTTTGTTCTGTCTGGATGTACTCCTGATAGTTAGATACGGCCAGGTCAGGTCTGAGGACCTGACTCAACATAAAAATCTTCAAAGGACCAAATATGTCAGAACCAAAAAAGACCCCGTTTTACCAGATCCATCTTATTAATAACGCCAAGATGGTGGAATTTGCCGGATACTGGATGCCGATCCAGTTCAAGGGCATTATGGATGAGCACAGGAAAGTCAGATCCAGCGTGGGGCTTTTCGACATCACCCACATGGGCGAGTTCGAAGTCAAAGGTAAGGATGCGCTTGCTTTTTTACAGAAAACGACCACCAACGATGTCTCCAAGCTCTCCGAATATCAGGTGCAGTATTCCAGTATGTGTTATGATGACGGCGGAATCGTGGATGACCTTTTGGTCTACAGGTTGCCTGACCGCTTCTACCTGGTGGTGAACGCATCCAACATCGAAAAGGATTTCAACTGGCTTAAATCTCATCTATTCGGTGATGTTAAATTAGAAAACCTGAGCGACCAGACTGCGCTTCTGGCTGTTCAGGGACCAGTCGCAGAAAAGGTGATGACTAAATTGACGGATGTCGATCTTTCGAAGATCAAATATTACTGGGCAGCAAAAGGAAAAGTTGCAGGCAAGGAAATCTTATTCTCAAGAACGGGTTACACTGGGGAAGATGGTTTTGAGCTTTATATGCCGAACGAATATGGCGAGCATTTCTGGAATGCGATTATGCAGGCTGGAAAGGAGTTCGGGATCGAACCTATAGGTTTAGGTGCCAGGGATTCCCTGCGGCTGGAGATGAAGTATATGCTCTACGGGAACGATATTGACCAGACCACCAACCCTCTGGAGGCAGGCCTGGGCTGGATCGTGAAATTGGATAAAGGTGATTATATTGGAAAAGAGCCTACTTTAAAGCTGCAGAAAGAAGGGCTAAAAAGAAAACTGGTAGCTTTTGAGCTTTCTGATAAAGCCTTTCCGAGACAGCATTACCAGATCGAAAGAAATGGGAAGAAAATAGGTGAAGTAACATCTGGCACGTTTTCGCCTTCACTGGAAAAAGGGATTGGTCTGGGTTATGTAGATATTCGATCTTCTGAGCTGGGATCGGATTTGGAAATAAATATCCGGGGTAAAGATTATAAGGCAAAAGTCATCAAACCGCCATTTTACAAAAAATTTACTCATAAATGAAATGGGGATTTTATCCAGATGAAAATCGACCTCTACTTTACGCCGAACGAAGTCAGGGAGGAAGACTTAAATGATCAAGCCGTTTTAGTGATAGACGTTTTAAGAGCTTCCACCACTATCGCCTATGCTTTTCAGAACGGTTGCAAGGATATAATCCCTACCGGCTCGATGGATACAGCCATCGAGCTTTCCAGAAAAATCGGGAGGGATGCCGCACTTCTCTGCGGTGAGCGGGAAGGGAAAAAAATCGAAGGTTTTGACCTGGGGAACTCTCCTTTTGAATATGAGCCTGAGAAGATAAAAGATAAAACCCTGAT
>DATKKH010000257.1:0-3682 GCA_035543035.1 Terriglobales bacterium
CAGGGGGTCTTCATAATTTCATAAGCTGGCAGAAACCGATCCTTACGGATAGCGGTGGTTATCAGGTTTTCAGTTTGAACCCGCTGGCCAAAGTGAGCGAAGAAGGCGTGAGCTTTAAATCTTATCTGGATGGTTCTTCGCACCAGTTCACCCCGGAAAAGGTGATAGAGATTGAACATTCCCTGGATGCAGATATAATAATGCCTCTGGACGAATGCGTTCCCTATCCTTCTTCTTATCCCTTTACCAAAAGGGCGACCGAGTTTACGATGGACTGGGCAAAGAGGTCGAAATTCGAGCACGCGAAAAACGAGAAAAAGGAAAACCAGACCCTTTTTGGAATCATCCAGGGAGGGATTTATCCGAACTTACGGGAGCTTTGCTCCGAGTTTATGATCGATTTGGATTTTCCGGGTTTCGCCCTGGGCGGGCTTTCAGTAGGCGAGCCGGATGAGATGAGGTGGGAGCTGGTCGAGTCGACATTAAGTTATCTCCCGGCTGATAAGCCGAGATACCTGATGGGCGTCGGAACCCCGGAAGATATTGTGCAGGCAGTGGCAAAGGGTGTTGATATGTTCGACTGCGTCCTGCCGACCAGAAATGCCCGCAACGGGACAGTCTTCACCCGGAAAGGGAAAATGGTCATCAAAGCAGCCAGATATGCAGAGGATTTTACGCCAATCGACGATAAATGCGGCTGTCTTGCCTGCCAGAACTATTCCCGGGCTTACATCCGCCACCTTTTCCAGAGCGGGGAAATAGCAGGATTAAGATTGGCGACAATTCACTCACTTTATTTCTATCTTTCACTGATGAAGGAAATCAGAGATGCGATTTTACAAGGGACTTTTGTGGAGTGGAAGAAGAAGTTTCTGGAAGAATATAATTCATCAGAGTTAAAAGAGGAGGAAGAAAGTAAATAGACTTTCTTACCTGCGACGTCAGTGGACGTCGCAGGCACGGGAACGAACTCTTGATGTGATGTATCCGTCGGGTCCCCTGACCCGACGGAAAAATCTATTCTCAAAAATGGTAACAAAGATAATCTGACAGAATGCGTAAAAACGTTAAACCATATAGAAAGGAGTAAGGATGTTCGAAAGCGCTTATGCCATGGGGACTCAGGGTGGGCAATCGGGTAGTGCAGGCTGGCTTACGCTCCTGCCCTGGCTGTTGATCATTGTCGTCTTCTATCTGCTTTTGATCCGTCCCCAACAGAAAAGACAGAAAGAACACCGGAACATGCTGGGAAATCTCAGGAAAGGTGATAAGGTAGTTACCAATTCGGGAATGTTCGGCACCATCGTGGGTTTCAATGAGAAAGATAACGTCGTGGTTCTAAAAGTGTCAGATGAGGTCAAAATCGAATTCTTGAAAAGCTCGATTGCGGGACGAGTGGAAAAAGCGGAGTAAAAGCAAGTAGCTAGCAGCAGGTAGCTTGGAGCATAACCTACTACCTGTTACCTAACACCTATCACCTTAACTTATGTCAATTTTGAAACTGAGAAAATACGGGGACCCGGTCTTACGGAAGAAAGCTGAGGAGATCAAAGTAATCGATGAGGAGATAAAAAACTTAGCCTCAGACATGGTCGCAACTCTTAAATCGATCGGAGGGATCGGTCTGGCTGGCAATCAGGTAGGTGTGGCCAAAAGGATTTTCGTGATTGACCGCACTCACGTTGACGGTGAAGAGGAGCCTTTGATCCTGATCAATCCGGAACTATTGGAGTCCTCCGGGAATCAGGTAATCGAAGAGGGTTGTCTTTCCGCACCAGGGATTTATGAGAACGTAACCAGGCCCCATAAGGTCCGAGTCCGGGCATTGAATTTAAAAGGGGAGAAGGTAGAAATCGAAGGAGAAGGATTGTTGAGCCGTGCGCTGTTGCACGAAATCGATCACCTGAACGGGGTTTTGTTCCTCGATCATCTAAGCACGATAAAAAGAAAGCTGTTAGGGAAAAAACTGAGAAAAATCTCTGAGAATCGAGATACTGGAGTATAACGGTTTCGCCTTAACCGTCTCGATATAATCGGCAAGCCTAAAGGGTTGCACGTTAATGTGTCCGGCGGGTCCCTGTCCCGACGGAAAACCTGCCAGGTCAAGGGACCCGGTAAGCACAGAAGAATCGAACGGCTAATCGCGAACAGCGAATATCGAAATTTATGCGAATAATCTTTATGGGGACACCGGAATTTGCGTTACCCAGCCTGGAGCTGCTTTTGAATAGCAAGCATCAGGTTGTCGGTGTCGTAACACAGCCGGATAAGCCCAAGGGAAGAGGGTTGAAGCTTTCAGCTTCTCCGGTAAAAGAATTTGCTGAAAGTCACAAGCTCAAAGTTCTTACTCCGGTGGATTTGAAGTCAGAGGAATTTTATCGGGGATTGTCAGAGCTAAAACCTGATTTGATCGCTGTCGTGGCTTTCAGAATTCTGCCGGAAAGAATATTCAGCCTGCCGCCTAAAGGCACTATCAATCTGCATGCTTCCCTTTTGCCGAAATACCGGGGAGCAGCTCCGATTAACTGGTCTATCATAAAAGGTGAGAAGAAAACTGGCATGACAACTTTTTTTATTCAAAAGAAGGTCGATACTGGGGAAATCATCCTTCAAAGAGATGTAGAGATTGAGCCGGAGGAGAACTGCGGAGAGCTTTCATTGAAGCTTTCAAAAATCGGAGCAGAGGTTCTGTCAGAGACAATAGATTTAATCGATAGGGGAGAGGTTAAAACTCATCTCCAGGATGAATCCGGGGTGACTCTTGCACCCAAGATTACTGACGAGTTGTGCAAAATTGACTGGTCCAAATCGGCTGAAGAGATTAATAATCTGATCAGAGGACTTTCACCTCAGCCAGGGGCATTTACTTTTTTCAGAGGAAAGATTCTGAAAGTCTATAAAGCTGAGATTATATCAGAACAAGATGGGTCGATTGAATCTGGAATAGTCATTAAGTCGGATAAATCATCAGGGTTTCAGATCCAAACTGGCAGAGGAATCCTGAGACTGAAGGAGCTTCAGCTCGAAGGAAAGAAAAAAATCACTGCAGACGAATTTCTGAGAGGATACAGAATAGAGGTAGGAGAGAAATTAGGAGAGTAGCGAGCAGCGAGAACGAGGGTATGCACCGTATGGTGCATACCGAGGGATGAGGGGAAAACGTAGCGCGAGGCTTTTAGCCTCACACAACGAAGTTGTTGGACGGGTTGTTAGTGTGCCGTCGGTTCCCTCGACCCGACGGAGATAAAAGAGTCAAGAAATGCAAAAACCAAATAGCCAACAGCTAATCGCAGATAACGAAAATAGTGGAAAGGGTTTATTTCTGTTGCTCTCCATACTAAGCCTGCTGGTGCTTATATTCCTCGTCCTGGGACTATGGTATTTGATATCGCCTCGTCTGAATACTTTTCATCCTTTGTTATCCTCAGGTGTGAAGATTTTGCTAGGGCTATGTCTGATTACGATTAGCGGCGGTCTTTTCCTGATTGTTCTTTCAGCCATTACCGAAAAAGACTTTCTTTTTCCTCACGGGGAAAAACAGATAACTATGACAGTCCTTTTCCCGATAAATCTCATCCTGGGAAGATTTTTCGGTCTTTCAAAAGACCAGATCAGGCAATCGTTTGTGGCGGTAAATAATTCCCTTTTCAAAGCTACCAGGAAGAGGATAAATCCGGAGAGA
>DATKKH010000258.1:0-3848 GCA_035543035.1 Terriglobales bacterium
CAGCGACTCCAGAAGATACAGAGCAGTATCTTTTTCTTTTTTTAGGTTGAAGATAAGCCCTCCTAAATAAAAACCACTTATTGTAATTGTCGGATATACCTGCTCGGATGGAGTCACCAGCTTTGCCAGGTCATCGGAAAAATCACTGCGGTTTCTCTGGGCAGCATCTTTCAACCCTTCATCTGCCAGGTATAAACCGGCAGTGACAGACGCTACCAAGAGAAATTCAATCTTTTCTTTCTTGTCCCAGTGAAGAGGTGATAGAAGAAGGTTCTTGCCGTCGTAGTAAAATTGTTTGACAGCATAATCTAAGACATTGTCTCCTCCGGGCTCGGATGAGGGAGCATTGGAGACAAAAATAAAGCAAATTAGAATAAAGAACGATAAAACTGCTATCTTTACCCTTGACATCGAGGCATAATATATATTAGAATAGGAATTAAATGCAAGCAGATATTTAAACAGGAGAGCATATGGATATAAAACCTCAGCCGCTTAACGTGGAACTGGGAGAAAAAGAATCGGAGGGGATTTATTCTAATCTGGCGCTGATTTCCCATTCACCCTCCGAGATCATAATCGATTTCGCTAGGGTAATGCCCGGAGTCCCCAAAGCAAAAGTCTATGCCCGAATCGTTATGACTCCGGCCCATGCCAAATTGCTTTTGAATGCTTTGGAGGATAATATCAAGAAATTCGAATCCCAGTTCGGGGCAATCAAGGTTTTCGGCAAAGAGGGTAAAGAGATCGGCTTTTCGCGCGGATTGACCGATATCACGGAACCTCCCAAAAAAGAGGATTAATATAACATTTCAAATGCGATATTGGAGTATAAACCTTTAGATTTATCCAGCTTATTTCTGACCCATCTGACCCAGTAAAGCTAAGGCTTTGCACTCCAAATAATAGCATTAAGTCTTTCAACTCAAAGAAAGGAACTCAAGGTGGCAAAAAAAATCGGAAGTTTTACCTTCGTCTTACATTTTCATTTACCCTACGTTATCGCCCACGGGAAATGGCCTCACGGAATGGACTGGCTTAATGAAGCTGCAGCTGAATGTTATATCCCTATCCTGAATATTCTGAATGAGCTGATCGAGGAGGGGTATTCTCCCAAATTGACCCTGGGAATCACGCCGGTCTTGACTGAGCAGTTGTCAGACGAGTCCTTCAAGTCCGAGCTATCCTCCTATCTGGAACAGAAGATCAAAGCGGCAGAGATAGACATTCAGGAGTTCACCCGCTATAACCGCTCCAACCTTCTTTCCTTGGCTTATATGTGGAAAGACTATTATTCCAAGATAAAAAATGATTTTGAAAACAGGTATAACCGGGACGTCGCCGGAGCTTTCAAAAAATTGCAGGATGCAGGACACATAGAGATAATCACCTGCGCAGCGACTCATGGTTATCTGCCTCTGTTGTCGCAGGATACTTCGGTTCAGGCACAGGTCAAGCAAGGAGTGGCGACTTATCAGAAATTTTACGGAAGAAAACCCAGAGGAATCTGGCTTCCAGAATGCGCCTATCGCCCCCGTTACAAGTGGCTGCCTCCGGTTCAGACCGAGGGAGTAAAGGAACCTTATCCTCGTAAAGGGGTAGATGAATTTCTCACCGAGAATGGTATCGAGTATTTCATTGTAGACACCGCCTTATTAAAGGGAGGCAAAGCTATAGGTGTCTATATTGACCGATTTCAGGCTTTACAGCAGTTGTGGGGACAGTTCGAAAAAGAATATAAACCCAGAGAGGAGGAACTGGACAAAACCCCTCGCGAAGTCTATTTGGTCTCTTCCTCTGTCGAAGGAAAAAAGCCGGTTGCCATCTTCACCCGTGACCCGGAAACCGGCTTACAGGTCTGGAGCGGGGAATGGGGTTATCCGGGAGACGGAAACTATCTTGATTTTCATAAAAAGCATTTCCCAGGTGGACACCGCTACTGGAAAGTAACCTCGGCTAAAAGCGATCTGGCAGACAAGTGGGAATATTACCCCAAAGATGCTTATGCCCGGGTGCCGGAAAATGCCAGTCATTATAAGGCACTGGTGAAACGACTCCTGAGCGAATATCATCAGAAATCCGATAGAAAAGGAATAGTCTGCGCCCCTTATGATGCCGAGCTCTTCGGACATTGGTGGTTTGAGGGAACTCAGTTTCTGAAATTAGTATTGAAATACGTAGCTGACGATCCCGAATTGGAGCTGACCACCTGCTCGAAATTTCTGGATGAAGCTAAACCCTCGCAGGTGATCTCCATCCCTGAAGGCTCCTGGGGAGAAGGAGGTTATCATTACATCTGGCTGAACCAGTGGACCGAATGGACCTGGAAGCATATTTACCAGGATGAGAAAAAAATGCAGAGTCTGGCTCAGAGATTTAAAAATTCAAAAGACGAGAATTTAATTAAGATATTGAAACAATCCGCACGGGAGCTTTTGCTTTTGCAGGCTTCGGACTGGCAGTTCTTGATCTCCACCTGGAGCGCCAGAGACTATGCAGAATTGAGGCTCACCGAGCATCACCAGAATTTCCTGAGACTGGCTGAGATGGCAGAAAAATACGGAAAAGGCGAATACGTCGACCAGGGGGAATGGACTTTCTTAGGAGATTGCGAAGCCAGGGACAATCTGTTCAAAGAAATAAAGCTGGAATGGTTCGCCGAGGTTGAATATCCGGTAGAATAGATCGTAGTGCGATCCTGCTTGTCCCGTCGCAGGCGGGATTAGGGTCGCCGATAATTTTTGCAGGGACAGAACACTGTTCTGTCCCTACACGGACAAGAATGTAGCGGAGGTCTTCAGACCTCCATTTTTTACTTTAAGAGCCAGATGTAGGTCAACCATACCCCGACGAATGCGGGATCGGTTGACATTTTTTATATATAAATTCATAACAAAAAAACAGGGCGGAGATGTTATCTCCACCCTGAAAGGATTAATCTGTGGTTCTACAAGATTTAGAATGTGAAAACAGTAGAGAGGAACCCGAAGAGATTATTCTGATGACCACTCAAAAGATAGGTACCATCGAACAGCTCATTCTCTCCGAACGTAGCATCTACCTGGAACTTGGAGAATTTGAACCCCAATCCCAGACCGATGAAATCGTCAGAACTCGGGCTGGTGAAACGATCTTTGTAGTCATAGAACCAGGGAGAACCACCATAGTGGTATTTGTCCTCGTAGCGACCGAACTCTTTTTCCATACCCATTCTGGCAGTTAGCCATTTGGTCAGCTCATATTCTACTCCCAAATTGAAACCGGGCACGTACCAGTCAGTCTCCTCATCTTGCACATAGGTAGTATCCGCATCGTTAGTCCATTTCATCCGGCTGAGGTTCAACCCGCCAGCTACCATCCCCTTATCCAGCTTAAGATTCCCGCCCAGACCGATAAGAAACATATTTTCCTTATACTTGCCGGTGGTAGCGTAGGATGCCATTGAGCCGGATCCGGTTAAGGACATAGACTCATCGTAATAAGCAATCAGCGGGATCAACTGGAAGTTGTCTTTGAGCTGGAAGAACCCTCTGGCAGCCAATTCGATTCCATTTCCGCCATCAGTCTGAAGAGTGCCAGTTCCAGTCGCTTCTTCATAGTTGCTTTCAGTGTATTTCGCGCGGTCAAAATTGAGTCTTAGCATTCCCTCGATCTCGTGTTTTTCAAGCAGGTTGTACACGAAACCGCCGGTGATAGCGGTTGCTCCTGATGTACTCTCGTAGTTGTATGGAGTAGTTCCACCAGTCGCTTTATACTCTTCCTTATTCCCCGCATGGAAAAAACCCAGGCCTAAATGCAGCTTTTCAAAATCGTAAGACGCCAGTATGTCGTATTCATTTATCGGGTCA
>DATKKH010000259.1:0-24262 GCA_035543035.1 Terriglobales bacterium
CTGAAGAGATAGCCTCACCGGTGGTGGCTTATCCTGACACTCTGGTGGTGATGAACGAACCTTCTTTAGCCAAATTTGAGCCCTCAATCAGAAAAGGGGGATTACTGCTGATCAATAGCTCTCTGATTGCAGGAAAGCCCAAGAGAGAGGATATCGATGTAAAATACATTCCGGCCAATGAGATAGCAGAGAAATTGGGCACTATCAAAATCGCCAATATGGTAATGATCGGGGCTTATTCCAAGCTCACCGGTTCATTGACTTTTGAGGGATTGAAGAAATCTCTACAAAAGGTTTTCCCCCGCGCAAGGCAGGAGATAATCGATTTGGATTCTGAGGCTTTGAAAAAGGGAATGGAAGCAGTTTAACCGTTTTTTTTTGTAGGGCAATTCATAGATTGTCTACAAGGTTTTTGTAGGGACGACCCGGCAGTTCGACAAGCTCACTGCTCTGAGCGTGAGTCGAAGAGCGGGTCGCCCCTAAGTATTTTGTAGAGACGCATGGCTATGCGTCTACACTATTCATCGTAGTGCGACCCCTTCAGGGTCGCATTTATTGTAGGGACAGAATCCACCTGTGGCGGATTCTGTCCCTACATTCTTGTAGATTTTTATCTTTATTTATTTTATCTTTGCTTGAGTATATTTATTCTATGAAAAAATAAAATACCATGCACCCTTTATCCGAAAGAATAAAAAAAGAGCTTCTTCCTTTTGTGATGAAACCCGGCAGGTATGTCGGGAATGAGCTGAACGTGGTCAAAAAGGAGCCTGCAGGGAAACTTAAATTTGCCCTGATCTATCCGGATATTTATGAAAACGGGATGTCATACCTGGGTTTGCAGATTTTATATCACATCATCAATCAGAGGCCCACTACCCTTTGCGAAAGAGCTTTCTTGCCCTGGCCAGATGCAGAGGAGATTTTGAAAAATAGTTCCATCCCCTTATTCTCCCTGGAAAGCCACACCCCTCTGAAAGAATTCGATATCCTCGGATTTTCTCTCACCTACGAGCTTAACTATACTGGAGTGCTCAATATCCTGAGTATGTCCGGTATACCTTTATTCTCAGAAGAGAGAGGAGAGGATTTCCCTCTGGTTATTGCGGGCGGGTTCTCGGTTTTTAATCCAGAGCCTATGGCTGATTTTTTTGATTTATTCCTGATTGGAGATGCAGAGGAGGCAATTCATCAGGTTTTGGATTCAATCGAAAAAGGTAAAAAAGAAAACCTGAAGAAAAAAGAGCTTTTAGCTGAGCTTGCTAAAATTCCCGGAGTTTATGTTCCTGCGTTTTATGAGTCCAAATATGATCAGAATAATCGCTTCACTGGTATCTCCAGGAGAATTCCCGAAGCACCAGAGAGAATAATAGCACAAACTATTCCTGAATTAAAGCCGGAATATTATCCTCAGACTTCCCTGGTTCCATTTATCGAGACGACTCACGACCGGCTCACCCTGGAGATTATGCGAGGTTGCGGACAGGCCTGTCGTTTCTGTGAAGCCACCTCGATTTACAGGCCTAAAAGGGAAAAAGAAGTTGAGCAGATTCTGAAAGAGGCAGACTGTGGAATAGGAAATACAGGCTACGAGGAAATATCTCTGCTTTCACTTTCATCGACTGATTATTCGAACCTGCCTGAGTTAGTCCAGAGATTGCAAAAAAAGTTTTATCCCAAAAGAGTCTCCATCGCCCTGCCCTCGCTACGCCCGGGATCTTTCTCGATGGAGATAGCCAAAACCATAACCCAGACCAAGAAGACCGGCTTAACCTTTGCTCCTGAAGCTGGGACTCAGAGGCTAAGAGATGTCATCCGTAAAAATATCACTGAGGAGGACTTACTCTCGAGCGTGGAGATCGCCTTTTCTTCTGGCTGGAACCTGATCAAGCTTTATTTTATGATAGGTCTTCCCACAGAGACGGATGAGGATTTAAAAGGAATTGCTGATTTAGTTGGGAAGGTTTTTAAGATTGGCAGGACCTTCGGTTCAGGGAAAAATGTCAATGTAACTATCTCCCCTTTTACTCCCAAGCCCTACACACCTTTTCAATGGGAAAAACAGGAGAGGATCGAGGAGATCGAAAGGAAGATTTCCCTCTTGAGAGACCTGCTCGATTTCAGAAACCTGAAAGTCAGTTATCGCGATCCCCTGGTATCTTTCTTGGAAGGAGTCTTAGGAAGAGGAGACAGAAAACTCAGCCGGCTGATATACTCTGCCTGGAAAAAAGGGGCGAAGTTGGATGCCTGGACTGAGTTTTTCAACTACTCCTTTTGGAGAAATGCTTTTGTGGAAAACCAGATCGATCCGGAAGAATATCTCCAGAAAAGGGACTTAGATCAGAGCCTGCCCTGGGACCACCTGGATAAAGGGTTGGGTAAAGCTTTTCTCAAAAGGGAAAGAGATAGGGCTTTCAGTGAGAAGAAAGTCGGGGAAGAATCAATAGAGAAAAAGAGTCCAGAGTATTTTCAGAAGTCCGAAAAAAGCGAAAATGAGCTTTATGGCAGAAAAAAGAAAAAGGTTACTTCAGCTCCAGCCTCGACTGTTGCCAGGAGCAAGGTCAGGCTAAAATGGTGCAAGGGTGAGGAGGTCCGATTTACTTCTCACTTAGATGGTCTCAGGACTTTTGAGCGGGCTATCAGGCGCTCCGGAATCCCGATTGCTTATTCCGAAGGATTTCATCCTCATCCCAGAATTGCTTTTGGTCCGCCGCTTCCTCTCGGACTTACATCAGAGTCAGAATATTTGGATATTCAGTTGACTGAGCCATTTTCCAATGAGCATCTTTCGAGATTGAATAAGACTCTTCCTCAAGGATTTAAAATCTCAGAAGGGAAAACAATCTTTACTAAAGCTGAATCCTTGTCTTCTGCCATAAATGCGGCTCTTTATAGGGTGGAAGTCCCTTTTTCATCAGAAGAAATAAAGAGCAAAATCGAATATATCCTCTCGCTGAGGAATTTAATGGTCTCCCGCGTCTCTAAAGAGGAATTAAAAGAAGTGGATATAAGATTTGAAATTCTAAAGCTGGAAAATGACGGCTCGACTTTGAACATGCTATTGTCCTTAGGCAGTGCCGGATATGCCAAGCCCCAGGAAATCTTAATCTACGGGTTCGGGATGAAGGAAAAAGAGGTTTTAAGTCTATTATTCGAAAGAAAAGGGCTTTTCGTGAAAAGACAGGAACAATTATTATCGCCGATGGAGATCATTTAAAGCTTAATGGCTCAACCGCTCAAAAGCTCAAAGGTTAAACAGTGTAGCAGGCATCATGCCTGTTCCATTGCTCAGGCAGGGATGCCTGAGTCACCAAAACAATAAAATGCAAAAAATCAATCCCCGCGAAATTGCTCTCAAGATTTTGTATGACATTGAAACCAAATCTGCTTTTGCCAATGAGACCATAGAAAGCTTTTCCAAAAAATTCAAATTATTCTCTCTGGATATTCGCTTCATCCGGGAATTGGTAAATGGCGCCACCAAGCTCAAGAGACGACTGGATTATATCACAAGCTTTTTTCTCAAGAGTAAAATCGAGGATTTGACGCCCTGGATTAGGAATATACTGAGGCTGGGATTATACCAGGTCGATTATCTCGATAGGGTTCCTGATAGGGCAGCTGTGGATGAGTCAGTCAAATTAGCCAAGAGGTATGGTCATAAAGGAACAGCCGGTCTGGTAAATGCGGTTTTGAGAAATTATCTGAGGGATAAAAAGAAAGTCATTTTTCCCTCAATAGAGGAGGATAAGGTCAGAACCATTGGCACGATTTATTCTTTTCCCGACTGGATGATTAAGGATTGGCTCAAGCAATTCGGCGAAGAAGAGACTATAAAGCTGTGCGAGGCTTTTAATCAAAAGGCAAAACTTTCCTTTAGATTAAATTCTCTCAAAATAAGTCAAAAAGATTTGGAAAGGGCTCTGGAGCTGAAAAAAATAAAATATCGGAAAGGGAGTTTCTTTGAAAATTTTTACTGGATAGAGTCAAAAATCGATTTAGAATATCTTTTTCTTTTTCAGAAAGGCTACATTTATCCCCAGGATGAGAGTGCCGGGTTTCCGGTTAAGCTTCTGAATCCTCAACCAGGTGAAACGATTCTGGATATGTGTGCTGCTCCAGGAGGAAAGCTGACTTTCATTGCAGAACTTATGGAAAACTCAGGCAAATTAATAGCTTTAGATTCGAGTGCTGAGAGGATGGAAAAAGTCCGGGAAAACTGTAAGAGATTGGGAGTTAAAAACGTCTCTTTCCAAATCGGAGATGCGCGGGATTATTCCATTGATCAGGTAGATAAAGTTTTGATCGATGCTCCCTGCTCAGGCTTAGGAGTCTTAGGAAGAAATTCGGATGCCAGGTGGCAGAAAAAAAGAGAGGATATAAATAGATTATCACAGCTTCAATTATCTATACTTCAAAATGCTGCAAGCCTGGTCAACAAAAATGGGACTATTGTCTATTGCACCTGCACTCTCACAAAAGAGGAAAATGAGAGGGTAATAGAACAATTTCTCGAACAGAAAAAGGAGTTCAGAAAGGAAGATGCCTCAAATTATTTTGATGCAAAAGTAGTGACTGAAAGCGGATTTGTGCGGACCTATCTCCATATTCATGGTTTAGATGGGACTTTTGCGGTAAAGCTGAAAAAAGTTCAATAATCCATAATTCAATGGTTCAAGGGAAAAAGTAAGACGTTAGATGGATAATGGGAGATGGTAAGAAATTCTAAACATTCTTTTTTGACTTCAGGTGCTGAAAGGTTATATTTAGGCAAATGGATTGGAACAAACTAAAATCCGGGTTTCTTCTGTTTATCCATAGAGAATGGCCCAAAAGGATTGGAATTTTAATATTGGCGTTTCTTTTTTGTCTTCTGGTTTTCGACCAGGTTCTGATGCCATTTCTCGTAAGATTAGGTCAGGAATCAGTCGTTCCTAACATAACGGGCCTGACTCAGGATGAAGCTGAAGCCATTTTAAAAGATAAAGGTCTTAACCTGAGGGTCATTGGAGAAGAATATGACCTAAAAAAACCGGTCGGGACCATAATTTCCCAGGTACCTGACTCATCTTCCCGAGTCAAAAGAGGCAGGATGATAAAAGTAGTGCTGAGCAAGGGGGGAGAAAAAGCAACTGTTCCTAACCTCAGGGGAATGTCTTACAGACAGGCAGAGGTAACCTTGGATAACCGCGGGTTAAAAATCGGTAACCCGGTCTATGTCTCTGTCGATAGTCTGCCCAGGGATGAAATCATTGCCAGCTTCCCCTCTGCGGGAACGGTCGTGCCACTGGGGATGGAGATCAGAGTTCTTATTAACCAGGAGCAGGCAGATACATTGGAGATAGTCAAGGTGCCAAAATTCAAGGGAGAAAATATCAAAGAGGTTAATTCCGAAATGGAAAAAATAGGGCTGAAACTGGGAAAGGTCGAATATAAAGTTAAGAACAAGCTGCTCCCCGGAACAGTGCTGAAGCAGATTCCCAAAGAAGGGGCCGAGGTCAGGAAAGGAAGCATAGTCGAGTTAGAGGTTAGCACGACGGACTAAAAAGGCAGGCTAAAGTCTTAAGTCTAAAGGCGAAAGTCCAAAGTCAAAAGGATAAAAAAATAAAAAGTCGCGTAGAGGAGGTTTTAAACCTCCGCATGTATTTGGTCATTCTGAGCCCGTCAGGGCGAAGAATCTTGAGATCCTTCGGTCGTCCACCCGGACTCCCTCAGGAGGACAAAATCATAGAGTATGTAAAGGAGATAAATTAATCCTATAATAAAAAGGTGGCAAATTGGTAAAAATTGCACCCTCTATTCTTTCGGCGGATTTTAGAAATCTGGCAGGTGAGATAGGGGAGGTGGAAAAGGCTGGGGCGGACTTGATTCATCTGGATATTATGGATGGTCATTTTGTTCCGAACATCACCTTCGGCCCGATGATCGTGAATTTCGTCCGATCATGCACCAAATTACCTTTGGACGTTCATCTGATGATCGAGAATCCCGATCTATATCTGGAGAAGTTTGTGGAAGCAGGGGCAGATTATCTGACTGTCCATCTCGAAGGGAACAGGCACCTTCACCGGACTTTAACCCGGATCAAAGACTTGGGAGTGAAAAACGGATGCGCGCTTAACCCGGCTACTCCATTCTGCCTGGTAGAGCCGGTGATGGGAGAAATCGATCTGGTTTTGTTGATGAGTGTTAATCCTGGATTCGGAGGGCAGAGGTTTATTTCCACTGTCCTGGACAAGATAAAGGAGGCTAAGAAGTTCATTCGGGACAATGACTTAAGAGTCGAGATTGAAGTCGATGGGGGTGTTAATCCACAGACTGCAAGGAAGGCAAAGAATGCCGGTGCTACGGTTTTGGTGGCAGGGGATGCGGTTTTCAAAAGCGGGGACTATAAAAAAGCCATAAAAGAGTTGAGGCAAGCTTAGATTTATCTTGCTTTTTCGAGTTCGATTGTTATATTGAAAATTTGCAATCCCAACAAAATGGTGCTGGTTGTAAACTCCTTTAGAAGTTGGGTAAATTAGTCTAAAGACTTGAGGATTTCTTATGTTTGCTGAGCTGTCCAACAGGTTAGAATCGATTTTAAAAAAACTCCGCGGCCAGGGGAAGCTTACCGAGAGCAATATCAAGGAAGCCCTGAAGGAGATCAGGCGCGCCCTATTGGAAGCAGACGTCAACTATAAAGTGGTCAAAGATTTCATCTCCAAAGTCGAGGAAAAATCGATTGGGCAGGAGGTCCTAAGGAGCATAACCCCGGGTCAGCAGGCAGTGAAAATAGTCTATGATGAGCTGACTTCTCTATTAGGAAAAGACAGCTCCGGAATGAAATTCTCCTCTTCGGGTCCGACTGTGTGGATGTTAGCAGGACTGCAGGGCTCAGGCAAGACTACAGCCTGTGGAAAATTAGCCAGCTTTTACCGCAAAAAAGGTAAATCCCCTTTCTTGATCGCTGCCGATATCCAAAGACCCGCAGCAGTCGAACAACTGAAGATACTTGGAAAAAGTCTAGACTTGCCAGTATATTCTTTCAAAGAGAATCCGGTTAAAATCTGCCAGTCCGGTGTGGCTAAAGCCAGAGAAGAAGGCCGTGACCTGGTGATAATCGATACTGCCGGTAGATTGCATATAGATGAGAAACTTATGGAAGAACTGGCCTCGATAAAAAGGGAGGTTAATCCCCAGGAAGTGATTTTAGTTGCGGATTCAATGACTGGTCAGGATGCAGTAAACATCGCCTTAAGCTTTGAGGAGAAATTAGGAATAGACGGGATCTTCCTAACCAAATTAGACGGGGATGCCAGGGGAGGAGCTGCTCTTTCCCTTAAAGGGGTAACTGGCAAGCCGATCAAATTCATCGGCACCGGCGAAAAATTGGATGCCATAGAAGTTTTTTACCCGGAAAGGCTGGCTTCCCGCATATTGGGGATGGGAGATGTCGTCACTTTAGTGGAAAAGGCACAGGAGGCGATCAGCCAGGAAGAAGCAGAAAAATTAGAGAAGAAGCTACGCGAGGAGCAGTTTTCCTTTAAAGATTTCTATGCCCAGTTGCAGCAGCTGAAAAAAATGGGCTCTCTGGACTCCATTCTCAGTATGATCCCGGGAGCAGGCAGCTCGTTAAAAGGTTTTTCTATCGATGACAAGGCTCTGGTCCGGGTAGAAGCTATCATAAACTCGATGACCGAAGAGGAAAGGCTAAAACCCCAGATCATAGACGGCTCGAGAAAGAAAAGGATCGCCTCGGGCAGCGGAACCGATTTGCAGGAAATCAACCGGCTTTTGAAGCAGTTTTTTATGATGAAAAAGATGATCAAGGATTTTAATAAGATGGATTTAAGAAAATTGAAAACCATGTTTAAATCTTAATCCTGTAACGGTAAAGGAAGGAGGTGAATTTGGCAGCCAAGATAAGACTGAGGAGGATGGGGGCCAAGAAAAGGCCCTATTACCGGATCGTGGTGGCGGACTCTCGCACTCCCAGGGACGGCAGATTTATCGAAGCAATCGGGCAGTATAACCCGATAGACAAACCAGCCTCGGTCAGGCTTAAAGAGGAAAGGGTGTTTCACTGGCTCAAACAGGGAGCACTTCCAACTGATACGGTCAACTCCCTTTTCAGAAAGATAGGCTTGCTGAGGAAATGGTCAGCCCTGAAAAATGGGGCAGATGTAAGCGGAATGGAAATCTCCAATATTATCCCGGAGAAGAAGAGAAAGAAAAAGAGAAAAGCCAAAGGTGTAAAAGAGACTGAACCCATAGAGACCAAGGCAGCTGAACCAAAAACTGAGTAACTGACTGAAGGAGGTTTAAGATGAAACAGTTCATCGAGACCATCGTGAAGAATCTGGTGGATCATCCAGATCAGGTTTCCGTATCAGAGGTGGATGGGGAAAAGACAACCGTGTACGAACTGAGGGTAGGGCCTGGAGATTTAGGCAAGGTTATCGGAAAGAAAGGGAGAACTGCCAGCGCCATCCGCACCCTGATCTCTGCCGCTTCCGCCAAGAAGGGAAAGCGGGCGATGCTGGAGATCCTGGAGTAAAGAGTTTTTTGGAGAGAGTAGCAATAGGTAGAATCCTCCGTGCCTGGGGAGTCAAGGGGGAGCTTTTGATAGCTCCTTTGTGCGAGGATTTAAAAAGATATTCCCAGGTGGAAAAAGTCTTTATCTCTGATTCGGATGCCAAAGAAAAACCCTGCCGGATAAAGAGAAGCAGGATTTTCCAGGGGAAAGTCCTGCTTCAGCTCGAAGATATCGACACGCGAACTAAAGCAGAGGGACTCAAGGGAAAATATCTGGAGATCGACAGGGAAGACGTTCCCGAATTAGCAGAGGGATGCTTTTATATCTTCGATTTAGTCAATTGTCAGGTTCTTGGTCCGAACGGTAAGAAGATAGGGGAAGTAGAAGAGGTTATTCTTTTACCGGCACACCCGGTCCTGTTAGTAAAAAAGGGAAAGAAAGAAACTCTGATCCCTTTTGTAAAAAAAGTAGTGAAAAAAGCCGACCGAGAAAAAAAAATCATCTGGATCGAACCGATAAAAGGTCTTTTGGATTAGGTTCTTTGAAAAAAGAAACGTTAATGTTGCGTCAGGAGCTAATGAAGTCCTGACAGAACTGAACAGAATATTCGCGTAGGGGTAAAGCTTGCCTCCAGCATGGTTTCAGGTCGGAGATGAGCTCCGCCCCTACGCAGGCTTATTGTATAGCTTATGCAAATAGACATTCTAACCATTTTCCCCAACTTTTTTACCAGCCCTTTAAATGAAGGACTGGTCAAAAAGGCAAAGGAAAGTAAGTTAATAGACATAAAGGTTACCGATATCAGGGATTTCACTAGGGATAAGCACAAAAGCGTGGATGACACTCCTTTTGGAGGCGGTGCCGGAATGGTAATGATGGTGGAACCTTTGGCCTCAGCCCTGGATTCTATTCTGTCGGGAACTCCAGCTCCGGGAAACGGAGATAAATATTCCATAATTCTGACTTCAGCTCAAGGTTCAAGGTTTGACCAGGAGAAGGCAAAAGAGCTTGCCCAAAGGAAGCGTCTGATCATAATCTGCGGGCATTATAAAGGAGTAGATGAAAGGATAAAATTATTATATAATTTGGAGGAGCTTTCGATTGGGGATTATGTTTTGACTGGCGGCGAGATTCCGGCTCTGGTGATTATGGATAGCGTTATTCGCTTAATCCCCGGATTTATAGGTAATTTTCAATCAGCAGAGAGCGACTCATTTTACGAAGGGCTCCTGGGTTACCCGGAATATACCCGGCCGGCAGAGTTCAAAGGTCTCAAAGTTCCGGAAGTACTCTTATCCGGGAATCATGAAAAGATAAGATTATGGAGAAGAAAAGAAGCTCTAAAGAAAACCCTGGAACAAAGACCAGAGTTTCTAAATAACATAGAGTTAAGCAAAGAGGATAGAAAATTACTTTCCGAAATAGAAAAAGAGAAAGAGTGAATGTAGTTGCTCGATTCATCGAGCTAAGAGATGCCCAATAAACTGGGCAACTACAACTATAGAAAAACATACAGTTTTCGTAAATACAGGAACTAAAGGAGGAATAAAATGGATCTAGTATCTGCAGTCGAAGGGAAATACCTGAAAGAGAAAAAAGTGGATTTCAAGCCTGGCGATACGGTGAAAGTGCATGTCCGGATTAAAGAAGGAGATAAGGAAAGAATACAGATATTCGAGGGGACAGTAATTCAGAAAAGAGGAAAAGGGGTCTCCCAGAGCTTTACCGTGCGCAAGTTCTCCAGCGGGGTGGGTGTGGAAAGAGTTTTCCCCATGCACTCGCCTTTTCTTGCCAATATCGAGGTGATAAAGGAAGGAAAAGTGAAAAGGGCAAAGCTCTTCTACTTGCGAAAGATCAGAGGAAAAGCAGCTAAGATCGAGGAGATGGAGAAAGAGGAAGGGGAAGGAGAGGTTAAGGAGTGAAACCTATTTGTAAAAAAAGGAGGTGAAACAAAATGGAAATGATTTCTCGAATGTGGTGGGCAGTGCTACTGCGTGGGATTTTCGGGGTGCTGTTTGCTCTGATAGCATTTTTCTGGCCTGGTATCACTATAGTAGCGCTGGTTCTACTATTTGGTGCATATGCGTTAGCGGATGGGATCTTTGCTCTAATTACTGCAATCCGGGTCAATTGGTTGTCACTTTTCCTGGAAGGAATAGTTGGAATTGCAGTGGGGATACTCACTTTCATCTGGCCAGGGATTACTGCAATAGTTTTGCTATATTTTATTGCGGCTTGGGCAGTGATTACTGGAGTTTTTGAAATCATAGCCGCTATCAGATTACGCCGTACGATTGAAAACGAGTGGCTATTAGTATTGGGTGGTCTTGTGTCGGTGCTTTTGGGGATACTTCTTTTTGCTTTCCCTAAGGAAGGAGCACTTTCAGTCATATGGGTTATTGCAGTCTTTGCCTTTATTTTTGGGATTCTTCTCATAGCTTTTGCCTTCAAGTTACGGGGATTGATTACGAGTAAAGCATCTTGAAAACTTCAAAAGGTTCAGACCTCAGCGTAATGCAATTTTATGTAGCGTCCTGACTCCTGTCAGGACGTTTTTTTGGTAGGTCAGACATTCGTGTCAAACAGAGAAATTAGTGGGTCAGGCATTTCGTCTGACCGAACAGGCAGGATGCCTGTTCCACCAAAAGAAATCAGGTGGGTGGCACCCTCAAACTGGTTTGAGGGTGTGCTTTGTTAAGGAGATCAAACCTGACTCCAGAACTTCATGGGAACAAACAAACTGGACAGTACATTGTTCTTTCCCTACAATTTAAAAATACCTTTACAACCGTTTGGAAATCCCGTATTATTTAACAATAATTGGATTTTGATAAACCTGAAGATTTATACTCCATAATTTTCGGTCAAATGTTTAACACTCAGAAAAATTCACAACAGATCTCTGCGATAGAAAGACAGGGCAGGTTCTGGGAGACTTTCCGGTCTTTAAGGCACCGCAATTACCGGCTTTTCTGGTTTGGACAGATGATCTCCCTGATTGGAACCTGGATGCAGAGCATGGCGCAAGGCTGGATGGTTCTGAGACTTTCTAATTCGCCTTTTCTATTGGGGGTGGTCAGTGCTTTTGCAGGACTTCCGGTTTTTTTCCTCTCGTTACCAGCAGGAGTCCTGGCTGACCGAGTCAAAAAAAGAAAGTTTCTTATCCTAACCCAGACGATCTCAATGGTATTAGCTTTTATCCTGTCTTTTCTTGCCTTCACCGGACTGGTGAGGGTCTGGCACGTCATGATTTTAGCTTTATGCCTGGGTCTGGTCAATGCTTTCGATGCTCCTACCAGGCAGGCATTTGTCAAAGAGATGGTGGGAAAAGATGACCTTTTTAATGCCATTGCATTGAATTCCTTCATATTTAACAGTGCCAGAATCCTGGGACCTGCAGTAGCTGGCATTTTAATCAGCTTGGTTGGAGAAGCAGGATGTTTTTTCCTGAATGGAGTCAGTTTCATTGCGGTGATCATAGGTCTTGCTCTGATGAGAATGGAGGACAGGGTATTCGAGACCGAGAACCATTCTTTTTTTGCCAGTTTTAGACAGGGAATTTCTTATGTGACCGGCAATAAAAAGGCTCTAGCATTGATCCTGTTAGCTTCGACTATGAGCATTTTCGGTTTTTCCTATGCGGTCCTGATGCCGGTCTTTGCGAGGAATATCCTGAAAGCTGGTCCATCCGGCCTCGGCTTTCTTATGGCTGCCGTCGGGATCGGTGCCGTAACCGCAGGACTGGGCTTAGCCTCCAGAAAAACAGAGGAGAAGTTGAAATATATGCAAGCCGGCATAGTAGCCCTCTTTTTCTCTCTGATTTTCTTTTCCTTTTCCGGCAATTTATTCCTATCCCTTGTGTTTTTAGTAGGGGCAGGATGGGGAATGATATCTCTGATTGCAACCTGCAATACCCTGTTGCAGGAGATCGTTCCAGACCAGCTCAGGGGAAGGGTGATGGGACTTTATGTGATGATGTTTATGGGAACTATGCCTGTTGGAGCTTTCATTGCCGGGACTTTAGGTCAAGTCTTAGGAGTTATCTGGGCTGTGAGAATCAGTGTCGCCTTCTGCGTGATAATCGCTTTATTCCTTTTCAAAAGATTCATCCAGAGGGAGATTGTGTTGTCACCCGATTAAGCGGGCAGTTGAAGTGGGTTAGTCATCTTGCCTGACCGAACAGTCGTAGCTCGACCCTTTCAGGGTCGCATTGCCCTACGGGCGCTACAAAGAAGGGACAGACAGGATGCCTATACCACTAAATGGAGTTAAGTGCAAGGGCAGGATGAAAAAAAGAAAACCGGTTGACAAACTTTTTTACGAAAGAGGTCTGTGGGGAAAAGGGTATAAACTCGTCGCTGGTGTGGATGAGGTGGGAAGAGGTCCCCTGGCAGGCCCGGTTGTGGCTGCGTGCGTGATATTTCCAGAAGATATTAATCTTCCAGGGATCGATGATTCGAAAAAACTCACTCCTAAAAAAAGGGAGGAGCTTTATCAGAAAATCAAGGAGAATGCCCTGGATTTTGGCATCGGAATCATCCAGGAAAGAGAAATCGATAAGCTGAATATCTTCAGAGCTTCCTTAAAGGCGATGCAGAAAGCCATTTCGAGTATGGAGAATGCCCCGCATTTTCTGCTGATAGATGGAAACCAGAAAATACCTCATCTGGATATCCCGCAACTACCGGTGATCAAAGGTGATACCCTTTCCTTATCCTGCGGTGCAGCCTCGATTATCGCTAAAGTCGAAAGGGACAGGATGATGAAAAAACTTCATAAAAAATATCCCCAATTCTCTTTTGATCAAAACAAAGGGTATGCTTCAAAAGAGCACTTAGAGGCACTCGTGAAATTCGGGCCCTGTAAAATTCACCGCAGGTCATTCAAAAGAGTGATGGAATGCACCGTCCAGCAGGAGCATCTCAATCTAAATGGAAAAGATGAAAACCGTTCAGAAGGGTAAATCAGGCGAGAAAATCGCTGAAGAGTATCTCAAGTCCAAAGGGTTTGAGATACTTTTTAAGAACTATCATTACGGTCATAAGGAAATAGACATAATTGCCAGAGATAACAACTTCATCGTGTTTGTCGAGGTTAAAGCTGGCAAAAGCAAATCCTTTGGTCCTCCTGCTGGCTGGGTCACTCCGAAAAAACAGAGGAAAATAGCCGAGGTGGCAGTTGCCTTTATGCAGGAGCACCAGTTTCCGGGCTGCGATTTCAGGTTTGACGTTGTAGCTATAGATACCAGTTCTGGCAAAGGTGTAATTGAGCATATCCAGAATGCTTTTTATTTGGAAGGATGAGTCTGTTCTTTTCCAATCTGTTCAGATAATCGCTCGTTTATTTTTTCCCAGAGCTGAACCAACTTTTCCGGGTGCTTTTGGTAATATTTGATCAGCCTTTTCAGGTCCTTCTGGGAAAATTTATATTCTGAAAAAATCCTTTTCTTTTCTGAGTCTACCTTTGCCGGATCATCCTGAAACTTGGTCTGGGCGATCGAGAGCTGAACATAGACCTCCACGAACTTGTCCTCATCCGGGTTTTTAGGACGGAATATCAGAAATAGAGCTAAAGCGATGAGGATAAGAGCCAGGATAATAAATACAACTTTATACCGGGAAAACATTGAGACTCCTTGATCTCGAACAAATCTACATACAAGCGGTTTTAAGTCAAGAAAATAGTTGACAAAAAGCGATTTAAGCTGAATTATACAGAACAAAGATGATCTTATGTTTATCCCGCGAGATAAAACCAGAAGGGTGTATGTCGGTAATGTGCCGATTGGCGGAGGTGCTCCGGTTTCGGTGCAGTCGATGTGCTCTACTGATACCAGAGACGTTAAAGCAACTTTAAGACAGATAAAAAGTCTGGAAAAGGCAGGATGCGAGATAGTCAGGCTGGCGGTTCTGGACCAGAAAGCGGCTGAGGCGCTCTCCCTGATTAAGAAAGTGGCGAAAATCCCTCTGGTGGCAGACATCCACTTCGATTATCGTCTGGCCCTAAGAGCGATTGATTCTGGAGTGGATAAGCTGAGGATAAATCCAGGGACAATTGGCACATTGTGGAAAGTCAAAGAGGTAGTTAAAGCTTCAAGAGGAAGGAAAATCCCTATTCGTATAGGAGTGAATGCAGCTTCCCTCCCAAAATCTATCTTAAGCAGATATGGAAAAGCCACGCCTGCTGCGATGGTGGAAGCAGCTTTGGAACAGATCGGAATTTTGGAGGATTTAGACTACCTAGAGGTAGTTGTTTCCTTAAAAGCTTCAGACGTTACGACCACGATCGAGGCGTACAAACTTTTTTCAGAGAAAAGAGATTACCCTTTGCATCTGGGCGTGACCGAGGTCGGGACGCCAAGAGTCGGCTCGATTAAATCTGCAGTCGGGATCGGGACGCTTCTTTTCCTGGGTTTGGGGGATACCATAAGGGTTTCCTTAACCGGTGATCCGGTAGAAGAGGTGAAAGTTGGTTTTGAGATTCTGAAATCTTTGAACCTGAGAGAATACGGTCCAACCTTGATTTCCTGCCCCACCTGTGGAAGGATGGAAATCGATCTGCTGCCGATTGTAAA
The DNA here is from genome assembly GCA_035543035.1 of Terriglobales bacterium. Lineage (GTDB taxonomy): Bacteria > Zixibacteria > MSB-5A5 > MSB-5A5 > RBG-16-43-9 > RBG-16-43-9. The sequence continues at coordinate 15,093 of DATKKH010000259.1, forward strand.
ACAAATCGAGAAGAAATTAGCGAAGCTGAAAGCACCGATCAAAGTAGCGGTTATGGGGTGCGTGGTAAATGGTCCAGGAGAGGCAAAAGAGGCAGATATCGGAGTAGCAGGCGGCAGAGGAGTTGGTTTGATTTTCAGAAAAGGAAAGATTATAAAAAAAGTTAAGGAAAAAGATATAGTGAAAAGTTTGATAAAGGAATTGGAAGAGTTTTTGAAAGCATAAGATGTTTTCGTAGTGCAACCCTTTCAGGGTCGCACTGGATAAAGTATGGACAGAACATTGTTCTGTCCTACCTAAATGAATATGAAACCCACCTTGTCCCAAAGGCGGGATTATTTTTTGTAGAGACGCATGCTATGCGTCTCTACTTCCATAGTGAATAAGGAGGGTGCCTACTTTACCTTCAACTGTTTATTTTATTAATTTCGGCTCGACCAAAATCGATTTCATCTTCTCTACTTTGACCAGGCCGGGTGGTGCATTTTTTGGCTTTTTGACATATTTTGCCAGAGTGTAAATCACCGATACTTTTCTGGATGATTTTGCCTGGCTATAATAGGCGGCTAAAGATGCTGCCTGCTGAATGGCTTTTGGCGTAGGATGTTTTTTTCTTTCCCCTTTTTTCAATACAACATGTGAACCAGGCACGTTCTGGGCATGAAACCAGAGGTCGTCCGGTTTGGCTATTTTAAAGGTCAGAAAATCGTTTTCCTTATTGTTCCTTCCCACTAAGATTTTAAATCCATCTGCTGAAATAAAATCGCGAGGGGAGTATCTCCCTTTTTTCTTTTCTTTCTTCTTTGGTCTGGGAGCTTTCAGTAAGCCAAGAGAAGTAAGCTCGGATTCAATTTTCTCAAAATTGATTTTCTCTTTTCCCAGCAGATCAGACTCGACTTCACTTAAATCCATTATCTGGCTCTCAGTCTCTGCGATTCTCTGATTGAGCGTCGTAATTCCGGTTTGGGCTTTCTGGTATTTTTTGAAATAAGCATCGATATTTTTCTTTGGAGATAAAGCAGGATCAAGTGGAAGTCTTATCTTCTCATGTTCCGGGGTGGAGTAATCAGTTAACTCGATATGTTCGGCTCCTCTTTTGATTTCTGAGAAGTGAGCTAGGAGCAAATCTCCATATTTCTTGTAAGCTTTGGCATCCTTTAAAGAGGTAAGCTCCCTGTTCAACTTTTCCCCGGTCTTTTTCAATTTCTCAATTTCGTTTCGGGTTACTGAAATCAACTTTTGCAGTTTTCTACTGTCCTGGCTTTGTTCGATCTCCAGAGAAAAAAGCTTTTGCAGTGCCTGGTTTAGATCCGGGAAAGAGATCTTTTGCTCTTTGGGAATTGAGTTCAAATCGAATAAAGAGATGTCGACTGTCTTTTTGTTAGCATCCAAAATCAGATGCGGAGAGATCTGATTTGCAGAAATCCTGTCAAGAACCGATTTGAAGGTTTCCCAGAGGTGCTCCAGGGGTAAAGGTATTAGAGGGAATGAGCCGACCGATTCTTCAACTATCTTCTCTGCTAATAATTCATCTATCCCCATAAAGTGTGAGGTCAAAACCTGTATCAGATTTTCCCAGGAATTTTCCAGGATTATCTTTTCGAACTCCTGCTCGGATATCGTATTCGGGTTATGTTTCTTCGGAGCAGGGGGCAGGAGATACTTAATACCGGGCAGAATCTGACGGAACCTGCTCTGGCTGTGCCGGACTTTTCTCAGGGCATCCAGAATCACACCAGATTCCTTGTGTACCAGTATGGCATTGGCGTTTCTTCCGGTAAGCTCGAAATATAGCTCAAATTCGACTTTTTCGAATTCCGTATCTTTCTGGCAAGTGAATTTTATGACCCGGTCGAAATCGACCTGCTCGATGCTGATGATAACCGTGTCCAGAACCTGCGAAAACAGGGGTGTTATACCCCACTTCTGAAAAGGTTTGGATTCCTCTTCTGTCAAGCTGACTATCCGGCAAAGCAGAGGGTCGGCTGAGAACAAAATTACTCTCGATTCCCTCTCTTTACGAGTCAAAATCAAAAGCTCTCTCTGGTCAGGTGAAAGATGGAACTCCTTGATTTTGAAAGAAATGAAGCTTTTTTTAAGCTCAGGAATTAAGGCACAGATTATGGAGGAATTTATTAACATAGCTATTAAGTAAATTTGTCGAAGGAATAATGTATCAAGTTTCTGCTAAGTGTCAAGATTAAAGAATATCGTAATCCGTTTTGAAAGTAAAATGCGTATATTGCAAGATGAAGAGATTCAAAAGAGGTTGACATTGTCACAAATGGAGTTATATTAATTTTCAAAGACTTAATGCGAAAAGGAGGCATTATGGCTGAGGAAAGAAGTTTGGCAGAGTTGAAAGACAGGGTGAAAAAATTAGGGGAGTATCTTTGACCTGGGAGAGAAAAACAAGAAGTTATCTGAACTGGAAAAAGTGACGCATGAGCCTGATTTCTGGAAGGATAATGAAAAAGCCCAGTCTATCTTGAGAGAAATTACCTCCATAAAAAAATGGAACGAAAGGTGGGGAAAGCTTTCTAAAGATTTAGAGGATGTCCAGGTTCTGGATGAGCTGTCCCTGGAGGACGATTCACTTAAGCTGGAGCGTGAAAAAGAGGTCCAAAAATTAGAAGAGGAGATTAAGGATTTCGAATTCTCCACCATCTTGTCCGGAGTGGATGATCCCAAGAATGCCTTACTGACGATTCATTCAGGAGCAGGCGGGACCGAATCGCAGGACTGGGCGCAGATGCTCCTTCGTATGTATCTACGCTGGGTCGAAAGAAAAGGTTTCAAAGGAGAGGTTATCGACCTGCAGTCAGGGGAGGAGGCAGGGATAAAGAGCGCCACAGTTGAGGTTAAGGGTGAATACGCTTTCGGATTTTTAAAAGCTGAAAGTGGGGTTCACCGGCTGGTTCGGATTTCTCCTTTTGACGCTAATAAGAGAAGACATACCTCGTTTGCTTCGGTTTTCATCTACCCTGAGATCGAGGACAATCTCACAGTCGAAATAAAAGAAGATGATCTGCGAATCGATACTTTCCGGGCATCCGGGCACGGCGGTCAGCACGTTAATAAGACCTCATCTGCAGTGAGGATTACTCACCTTCCAACCGGAATTGTTGTGCAGTGCCAGTCAGAGCGTTCCCAGTTCCAGAACAAAGAAAATGCAATGACGGTTCTGAAGTCACGACTGTATCAGTTATACAAGGAGAAAGAGGAAGAAAAAATGGCGGAGATGGAGAAAAGGAAAAAGAAAATCGAATGGGGAAGCCAGATCCGCTCCTATGTTTTTCATCCTTACGTGATGGTGAAAGACCACCGCACCGGATTGGAGACGGGTAACGGGCAAGCAGTGATGGATGGGGAGATAGATGATTTCATCCGGGCTTATCTGAGCCAGTCAAAGGAATCAGAAGGCAACGGGAAGAATAATTCGAAAGTTAAAAGCAAAAATGAGGTCGAGAGCTAATTCTATTGAACAAATGGTTAAGATTAGTTGTGTTTTTTTGTTTCTGTTCCTGAGCTTTGGAATAGGATTTTCGGAGCAAGATAAAGTCAAGATAGTTTTCTGCGATGATTATTTTTGCACTCAGATGCCTACTGGCGAAGAGTATAAGATAGTCAAACAAGTTGATTGGGCAGCTAATAAGGTGATGCTTTCTCCTGACGAGAAGTATGTAGCTTATACTGCAAGCAATTGGCTAGGTTTTGAGAATGAGGGCAGAGATGTTTTTTACTGTAAAGTGGATGGGAGTGACCGAATCTTCCTACATAAATTCGAGATATGTGTAGACACACTCTTATGGGAATCTTATGGTGGAAAGACATTCATCTTCGTCGTACCTAAGAACTGCTCAACGGGTCCTGTGAGAATTCAAATCCTCGACCTCCAATCGAAGGATCTGATTTTTACCTGCCTTGGGGATAGCCTTATAGAGGTCCCAGGAACGGACTGTTATGAGGCATATGACAGAGACGCTCCTCCTTGGGCGGAAAGGCAGAGGATTTGCTCACATGATTTAGCGGATATAAAAGAACCTGATAGTCTCAATATGAGATTTTTTATTGGCTGGGGAAATTGGGATATATATCTCTCGAGTCAAAGGGATCAGATTCTCAGATTTAACGAGCTTTCGAAATCAACAATTGAACAAGAGCAAAAACTAAGGGGTGTAATGTTTAGTGAACAGTTTGCTAATTCCAAAATCATCCCTAACCAGAAGAATAACCGCATTATTTTCTCAGGAGATGACATGACCTCTGGATTCTATGGAGTAATTGACACTGAGAGCAAACAGTTATTGTTGTTTGATAAAAGAGATAGTTCGAAATTTTCCAATGCCAGTTGGTCTCCAGATGGCAACCGTTTTGCAGTATTAAGAATGAATAACTGGCAGACATATATTGACTTCAATGAGATCGATGAAAAAGGAGAGGTAAACTTGTTCAAGACTTACGGGGTATCAACTGACCAGTCGATTTCGGATTTCAGGTGGTCAGAAGATTCAAAAAGGTTTTATTTTTCATACTTGGGTAACGATCAACAGAAAATTGAGGAGCAAGTAGACCTGACAAAATAGGTGTTTATAGCATGATTAAGATCGGCATGATATTTTTCTGCTTATCTACCGTGATCGCTTATTCAGGAGAAGATAATGTCAGGATAATCCTGGAGAATGGTTACTATTATACTCAGATAGAGAATGGTCAGAAATATCAAATAGTTGCACAACAAAATTGGCCGCCAAACGAGGTTTCTCTTTCTCCTCAGGGTAAGTATGCGGCATATACCACTGGCAACGGTCTTGGTTTCGATAATGCAGGAGTGGATCTTTATTACTGTAATGTTGATGGAAGCGAAAGGACCTTTTTACATAAGTTCGAAGATTACGCTCGAAGTCTGTCTTGGGTTTCTATGGACAACAGGGATTTCATTCTGGTGGCTTTGATGGATTGTCGTTATGTCTATGGAGGAATTCAGGTCTTGGATGTAAAATCTAAAAACGTAATTCTCACTACCCTGGGTGACAGTCTTTCGAAAATTGAAGGAAAAGATTGTTACCGGATTTACTGTTATGGTCAACCGGTCGAGAAAGGGAAACGAATGATTTGCCTGGATGAGCTACTGCATCTGCAAGCTCAGGATAGCTCGAACATCAGTTATTTCACGGATTTGACGTCAGGTGACATCTATTCCTCTACACAAAGTGAGCCGGTTTTGAAACTAAACAGTCTGTCCGAACTGTCAAAGGGGTTGGGTAAGGATTTCGGAAAATTTCTGGAAGGGAGGAATTTCTACATTTCTTATGTCATTCCCACCCATCAGAATAGAAGAATCCTTTTCATCGGGGAGGCCTCGACCCTGGGTCTTTTCGGAGTCTTTGACCTCAATGAAAAAAGGCTTCTGTCACTGGATTACTCAGATGAACAGAGATTTCTCAATGCCAGCTGGTCACCAGATGGGAGTCGTATTGCCGTAATAAGGTTGAGTAACTGGCAGAATTACATCGATTTTTATAAGATCGATGAAGAAGGAAAGGTAAATCTCATCAGGACAAAGAGTCTGCCAGGTGACGGGCAAGTCACTGATTTCAAGTGGTCGAGCGATTCGAACACTGTCTATTTTTTGTATGTTAGCTCTGGTTCGCAGAACGTTCGGTACATAATTGACGTAGAGGATAAATAAAACCAGTAAGGAGTTTTTATGCTCTGCTGGAGTTGTAAAAAAGAAATCGAGGTTCCGGAAAAGATAAGCCGCAAGGATGTCTGCCCTAATTGCGGGGTGGATCTGAAGTGTTGTTATAACTGCCAGCTTTATGACAAGGATGCTTATCACCAGTGCCACGAAACCGAAGCCGAATGGGTCAGATACAAGGAGAAGGGTAATTTCTGCGAGTTTTTCGAGCCTAGAACCAAGCAGGTAAAAACTGCCAAGAAAGAACCAGAAACCAAAGAGGACCTGAAGAAGAAGTGGGATTCACTTTTCAAAGACGAAGGATGATAATCTGATTAAGATTGCTAAAGCTTCTTTCGAATTCACTTTCAAAGAAACTTTTGACTTGCCGGACAGGTAAATTAATCCCGCGAACAAGTTGCCTGCTCACACCAAGAAACAATAAATCAGAAAGTACCAACAAAACAAACTCACAACAAACCTATAAACACTCAAACTTCCTAAAGGAGCTGTATGGATATCATACAAAAGATCAGAGATAAGGCTAAAACCAAACACAAAAGGGTGGTTCTGCCAGAAGGGACGGAAGAGCGGATGATCAAAGCTGCTAAGGAGATTGTCGCAGAGAAAATCGCAGAAGTCACACTTTTGGGTGAGAAAAAAAAGATAGAGGAATTGAGCAAATCGTTCGGTCTTGACCTGGGGCTGGTCAGGATAATCGATCCGGTGACTTCACCGAAATATGCTGAGTATGCTGCAGAATATCATCACCTGAGGGAGAAAAAAGGGATGACCAGCGAGGAAGCCAAAGAATGCATGCTTAATCCTCTGTTCTACGGTGCGATGCTGGTGAGAAAAAATGAGGTAGATGGTTTTGTGGCCGGCTCGGTCAATACCACTGGAGATGTCTTGAGAGCAGGATTACATATCATCGGACTAGCTCCAGGAATCAATGTGGTTTCCAGCTCATTTATAATGGTAGTTCCGGAGTTCTTGGGTGTAAAAGACAAAATATTTGTGTTCGGCGATTGCGCAGTGCTGCCGAATCCGGATCCAAAACAGTTAGCCTCGATAGCCTTATCCTGTGCCAGGACGATGCGGGAGCTGGTCGGAGAGGAGCCTAAAGTTGCAATGCTGTCTTTTTCCACCAAGGGGAGTGCCCAGCACGAGATGATCGATAAAGTCCTGGAGGCAACTAAAATCGCCAAATCTCAGGAGCCGAATCTCAAGATCGACGGGGAGCTACAGGTCGATGCAGCAATAATTCCTCAAGTTTTTAAGAAGAAATGTGCAGATAGTGTTCTGTGCGGAGAGGCCAATGTTCTGATCTTCCCGGACCTGAATGCTGGCAATATCGCCTATAAGTTAGTCCAGAGATTAGCTAAGGCTGAAGCCATCGGCCCAATCATTCAGGGGTTGGCTAAGCCGGCAAACGATTTATCCAGAGGGTGCAGCGTGGATGATATAGTAAACGTGGTGGCTATTGCGATGTGTCTGGCGTGAAAAAAAGCAGGTAGCAGGTAGCTTGTAGCTGTTAACAAAATATAATTTGGTAGACCCGCCTTGCCCTCAAGGCGGGTAAAGAAAATGTAGGGGCGACCCTTGTGGTCGCCCGTGAGGGTTTATGTATTGTCAGGTGTGAGGAGAAACCTCCTGACACTACTGTGAGGATCAAAAGACTGAGGCTCTATGCATTCGTGTAAAAAATTCTCAGGTTTTCTATTGCTCGCCATACTATTCTGGTTACCGAATAATGGATTAAGTCAAACCACAAATAATAAGTTCACCAAGTTCGAATGGGCAGGGGCGGAGTTTAATAAAATTTTTTATCCAAAAGCAGCCATTCTGGTTCCGATCAAGGTAACTGGTTCTACTAAAAAACTGTTTGCCCAGCTGGATACTGGCAGCAACGGGACTTTTTTCTATGGTAAGATGCTGGAAAAGCATGGGGTAAAATTCGATTCAGACAAACCGAGTTCTATTAATTTTTTCTGGATGGGTTTGAGCGGAACACCCGATTGGCTGAAAGATTCGGCTTTCGTCAGCTGGTCATCTTTCGAAGATGCATCAGTGGACACATCTTCAGAAAAACCTGAGGACAGAATAGTCGGCACCATTGGTCTGGATAAAATTGTGGGCAAAATCCTGATCCTGGATTTCCCGCAGAATGAATATGCAATTTTCCAGGATTCGTCAGAGCTGCCAGCATACCTCAAGGACAAGCTGGGATACGTTCCGGCAGTAATCGATAATGCCAGGTTTTATGTGAGTATTGTTATAGGGAAAGATACTTTGAAAAACATATTTTATGACACGGGTGCATCTATGTCAACTTTGACTCTGCCTTTGGAGGATTGGAGAAAAGCAACTGGTCTAAGAGGAAACGAATCTGAAGTAATCAGAGATTCTGTTTATTCTTGGGGGGAAAAGGTAGAAGTTCTAAAGGCTTCTGCCAAAGGAGACTTGCAGTTTGGAAACATTCGTATAAAATCACCAAGAGTAGAACACGTCGAATGGCCTGACACCTCATTCAATAGTTATCGTCTTATGGGTAATGCACCCTTTTATGATGAGTATACTGTAGTTGTGGACTGTAAGTATTCACGAATGGGTGTAGCCAAAGAAGCTCGTAGCAAGTAGCTTGTAGCTGATAGCAAAACATAATTAGGTAGACCCACCTTACCTTCAAAGCGGGTCTACGGTATTAAAGAACCTCTCCCTATCCCTCTTCTTGGGAAGGAGAGGAAACTCGAGGTCATAATCGCTTAAACAATAATATGAAGTTTAAAACAATTTTCATCGCCGGAATTATCCAGGGGTCGAAAAAAGGGAAAGTTTTACATAATCAAGATTATAGGAAAAATTTAAAAAGAATCCTTAGCAAATATTTCTCTGAAGCCAGGATAATCGATCCGGTTGCAGTTCATCCTGAATCGGCCTACTATACTTTCGAGACCGGAAAGAAGGTTTTCCATACTTCGATCAAACAGGCACTCTCCTCAGATTTGGTTATTGCTTTTCTACCAGAAGCTAGTATGGGAACTGCCATAGAGATGTGGGAATGTCACCGGAAAAAAGTCCCAGTCTGGACCATTTCGCCTCTCAAAGAAAACTGGGTAGTGAAATTTCTTTCTGAAAAGGTATTCTCTTCTCTTAAGGAGTTAGAAAAATATCTGAAAGGTTGTTGCGAAGGGGCATAGCACTGGTGGTAGGGGCACAGTCCCGCCACGGCGGGATGCCCCTACGAATTCTTGCTACTTTTCCGCTTTCAATTGTCCGCAGGCGGCCTGAATATCTTCGCCTTTGCTTTTGCGCAGCATAACCGCGGGTGCTCGGGGGTATAATATATCCCTGAATGTCTCCATAGCTTCTTCACCCGGCTTTTCATATGGGCAGCCCTCTATAGGGTTATAAGGGATCAGATTTATCTTGCAGGGAATTCCCCGGATGAGCTTTGCCAGCTGCAAAGCCTGTTCTTTAGAGTCGTTTAAA
>DATKKH010000260.1:0-13432 GCA_035543035.1 Terriglobales bacterium
TCAAATCTTCCATTATATTCAGAAGAGATATCATAAATATCTCTGGCAATAAACTGGCAATTCAGATTCGTTGTTTTTGCTATCCGGTTTGCCTCATCTATAAAATTCCAGGCTATATCAAATCCAATTCCGGATTCAGCCCCCAATTTGACTATGGAAAGCAGCTCTCTGCCGTTATTACAGCAAAATTGCCCGGCAGTTTTCCGTGACAGATTTATCTTCTGCATCTCCCTTATTATATTCTTTTCCAGGAAGAAAAAATCTTTTTCCAGCAATTTTTCCGCAGGATCGAATCTCCAGCCGATTTTATGTTTTGGAAATACTTCTTCCCATGCTTCTTTATTTAATTTTGTATAATTCATATTATCACCTTTCGATCATTATAACTTCTCTTAATTCTTCCTATTCGAAACATACCCTGAATCATGACTCTGACTGAAAATTATTAATGCTGCATCCTCGCTCTGGAGTCAAGGTATTTTTTGGGCATCAATTAGTAGGTTTGGTTAAGAACCCAGTGGTGAGTTACCTGACATGAGCGGTGATGCTGCCCACGGTTTGAAGAGAGTGAGCAGAATCAAAATCCCGACTGCTGCTGCAATTATCCCAAGTATGCCCGCCTCTGGACCGAAACTCCCACCAGTGAACGACGGATTGCCGGTCCGACTGATGGATAGAATGCTGGCCGGCTCAAGATCGCCGCTCACGGGAAATCCGAATATCGCGCCTTGGACCAGATTCCAGGACATATGCAGTCCCATAGGTAAAGCTAATCTTCCTGTCAGGACATACCCCAATCCGAATAGCATCCCTATAACGGAAATTCCTATCGCGCTCATCAAGCTGGAATTCGGGTTTCGAAAGTGGAGAATGCCGAAGAAGGTCGATGCAAGTATTAGAGCGAGAATTTTCGCTTTGACCGCATCCAGATTCCAAAGACCGGTAAATCCTTCAACAAAGTTTCTCTGGATCAGCCCACGTGAAATCAGCTCCTCGTAAATTCCCACGCAGAAGATTTTCACGAAAGAGAAAAGAAATGAGACAGTTAAGAGATATTGAGGAGCTGATACTTTAAAGTAGCCCGCAATGTGCACCCAGCCAAGTGCAAGCTCTGTGAAGAATAACATCGCCAGCAGGACAGCTCCTAACACGACCCCACGCAAGTACTCCGAAACCCATTGGTTCGAGATGCCAAAGCCGTAGACCGAGAAGGGGCGCCTTTCTATTATTCTCACTCCGATCCTGAGGCTAAAATATATCAACGCCAGGGCGATCGGTCCGATGATTATGTTCCCTATCTGGTCAAAGGTTTCCTTGCTTACTTGAGCCAGGAAACCTTGGTTATGCGCGTATGAAAACAGATTGCCTAACCCCACAAGGGGAACAGCTGCGAATAACAAAGTAAGTACAAGTTGCAAGACCATTCGCCAAAGAGCTCTCAAACGATTTTCTTGAGAATTCCAGAAGATGTTATTCATAAAGATGACCTAGAGGCTACCTTGGGTTGACGCCTAAACCCGATGTATGGCCAAGTTCCGGGAGTGCTCTACATCTTGATATTATTTACGGATGTGCTCTAGCAAAAGTTTCGCTATGCAAAAGTATAGTGCCTTTAATCGCGGTCTGCATTGCGAACCCCATGGTGAGCTACCATGCGTTATACCTATATGCTACCTACCACCTACTACCTACTTTTGTTCTTCGAGTGCTTTCGCAAAGGCTGGCCAGAAGGGATCAACTCTGGGGTGCTCCAAATGTCTTTCCTTGCCTTGCTCGACTAAGATTATTCCTTTGCTTTCAGGAATAACCTCTCCAACAACTGAAGCGGGAATTTTCTTCTGTGTTAATTTTTTCAAAAGCAGATCGATTTTTTTCTCCTTACACGTGATAAGCAGAGTTCCTTCAGAGATGGAAGAGTAAGGGTCCATTCCGAATTTAGAGCAGATTTTTTCGACTTCGTCTGAGACGATTATTTCCTCTTTTTCGATTCTCATTCCCACCTTGGAGGCTTTTGCTACCTCGTATAATCCTCCCCAGATTCCGCATTCGGTGGCATCGTGCATTGAGGTGACTCCTTTTTCCCTGGTGCCGATTGAGGCAGCTGTCAATGCATCTTCCACTACCGACATCTGGAAGAAAATCTTGTCTGCTCGCTGGCTGAACTCCTCGCCGAAATATTGTGTGATTCTATCCTTGAAAGCTAAGGCGAAAATTCCTGTGGCTTCGATGGCTGCTCCTTTGGTTATCACCACTAAGTCTCCTTTCTTTGCCATCCGGGGAGTGACATATTCCGATTTCTTTCCCACGCTGATTACGGTTGCCCCTCCTACCATCGGATAGTTGCATCCACTATATCTGGCAGTATGTCCGCACACAATAGCCACGCCCATTTTCTTGCATTCGAAATCAATCTTTTTCCAGACTGTCACCAGCTGATCTTTGGTCATGCTCAAAGGTAGATTCAGGTCAATCGAAAGATAACTTGGCTTCAGCCCTGATGTCACTGCATCCGAGCAGAGGATATGAATGGCAAACCAGGCTGCCCTTTCAAAACCGTATTCCGGAACGATGAAAACCGGATCAGTGGTGATCGCCATCACTTTGCCACCACCGATGTCGATTATTCCGATGTCCACTCCGTGCTGAGGTCCGACTAAAACCGATTTTGACTTTTTCCCCAGATGAGGAAAGATCAGCTCATCGAATATCTCCGGTGAGATCTTACCGATATCGGGCAATTCGGTGGACATTAATACCTCCTATGAAAGTTAGGTTTTCGAACAGGTCGTTGTCATTGCGAGGAGGTCATTTGACCGACGAAGCAATCCTTGCAAAGTGGACAGATTGTTTCGTCCCTTGCGGGGGATCGCAATGACATAAAAATACAAGCCGTCACCTGTTCTGGTAACGGCCTGTTTTTTTGCTGATCCATATTTCCCTACGCTGGCATTACCCAGATCAGGTTCTAAGGGTTTTTCTCAGCCTGTCCACATGGACAAGCACCCCTGTTTTTCAAGCGACAATTTATTCAAAAATATCCCTCTGTCAATGATAAAATAAAAAAATCACAGATGACAGATAAAAAAATGACGAATGACTGATGACGAAGAAAAACAACAGGAAAAGGAAAATGGAAGAAGGAAAATAAGGAAAAAAACGTGAGCGTGTCTTGTTGATCGTGACCGGTAGATTTTTGTAGGGGCGACCACGTAGGTCGCCCCTACCGTATCATCACGGATGGTACCCTCCAAGAAAAATAGAAGTCGCCAAGATTTTGCGGGAGCGCTGCTTGGCATCATCAGGGAATGATTTCCTCTGGGGGGTGTGAGCAGAGGTCTTGGGATCATCCCCTGTTTTCCCTCTTGGCGACTTTTCTTATGGAAACAACCCTCTACTGCTCGGAGGATAGTTTCGGCTTTTGGTTCTGAGCTCCCCTCGTCCAGGAAGGGAGAAAATGTTTTTTTACTCTCTGGATTCTCTCCTTGTCAAGTTTGTCCTTGCCGTTTTCCGGTCCGTTTTTCCCGGATTCATTTTTCAGTTCTTTGGCATCTAAAGTTTCTGCCATTACTGCCTCCAGTGAATCGAATCTATTCTCAAAGTATTTTTCACAAGTTATTGCCTCAGCCCGAAGTCCACAGAAAGGCCGACTCCTTTACTGTTATTGGGCGATAGAGCACTCTTGCTGATCAGCCCGAAATCAAGAAACCCCGTTCCAAACCTCAGGCCAAAACCACCGCTTAAAGAGAATCCTTCTATACCTCCGACAGAGACGCCCGTTCTCAAAGGCAGGAAGGTCAAAAGTCTTAGCTCGGTGCCTAATGAAAGCTTTGGATTTTTGGATACTCCTGCTGCGTTTTCAAAACCCTGCTCCCAGTCAAAAGCCAGCAAAATCTCCTTGCCCTGATATGAAATCCCTGCTTTTGCCGATAAAGGCAGATGAGTAACAAAATGATCAATATCTTTCCTATAATCCTCACTCAGAAAGACAGAATCGTTTCCGGAATTGGAAAGGTTGAGCGAATCTATCTGGAACTGGTAACCCCGCTCTTCGGTTTTCCGGTCCCATTTAATCTGGCTGATTGGGTTGGACAAGAACAAGCCAGCAGCCCATTTCTTGTCCAGTTTCGCAGCGATTCCCAAATCCAGACCATAACCTTTTCCTCCCATAGCCGAATTAAGGATCAGGTCTGATTCTCCCTGCACTCCGGTTTCCTGAATTCTGACCTCACCTGAAGCTTTGGTTATTTTCTGGTAGACTATGCCCTGAAGATATTTCAGGTTTACCCCTATGCCGATTTCTTTTTCCCCTTTTCTTAAGATGGATTTTCCAAAAGAGAAGGATAAGACGCCGTAGGCATAGGCCTCACCAGAAGTTCCTTTCAGGCTTATCGTATCGTTCATCTGATTTCCGATCAACAGCAATTCAAACGGGTCCTTTGGGAAATTAATGTCAGAAACCCCCAGGGCGTAGGTTACCAAGGAGAAAGAGCCGATAGAGAGACCCAGAGCAGATGCTTCTGCCTGGGCATTCAGATTCATCCCGCTGGATGGAACCAGGCTCAGAATATTTTCTTTATCCCGGTCATCCCAGAATCTACCGTTATATTCATTATAATCTTTCAGGCTAAAAGCGTTATTCTCGACGAAAGCACCTAGCGAAATAAGATTCAGACTGAATCCCCTGTTGTCTTGGAAAGAAAGGTTAGCCGGGTTCCACAAAGGGGCTTCATTCCCTCTGGCCAAAGAAGTATATGCCCCGCCCAGACCCAGGCTGCGGGCATTGGATAAACCCAAAGGTGCTGAGGTATCAGCCCACAGAAGTAGAATAATAATAGCCAGAATAATCCCACCCAAAATCTTATTCACCAAAGAAGGTAGACGGCTTTTAATTACCATTTTTTACCTCCAGCTCTAAGTGAGACCTAACTTGGATATAATCTGTCGATAAGAACTTTATTTTCTGACCATCTGTTCCCTGAAAGGTAATTCTGCCACCAGTATAAAAGGGCAGGTTTTGAAAGACTTGTAAATCATTCTTATTCAACTGGACAACAAGTTCTGTGTTGACTGGATTTGTGACCAGACCTGAGCTGTCGATCAAGGCAGGATTGACCAATGCCGGACCAATCAAAAGCTCAGGACTAGTGTAAAGAGAGGCTGAATCCCGACTGAAAAAAAGCTCTAATTTTGCTCCTATAGGGAGATGGTTTTCCAAATCCAGATAGATTTTGGCGGAGTTGACTTTTTCCTCCAAACCGTTTCTTAATTCCTCCTGCAGGGAATTGGAATTCGGGTCAATCTGGACGCTGGCTGAATCGAGCACGAACTCGAAAGGCGAGCTTAAAATCATCTCTCCGCAGATAAAATCGTTTTCAGTTATCCTGCCAGAGGTTATCCCGTCCCCGCAGGTTGCCTGTCCGGTTAAATTTATCCTCACAGGGACAGGATTCAAAAAGTTTGTCAGGTTATTCTCTCTCAGAACCGAGATTACAGGATTGTCAGGTGCTCCTGATTCTATTCCTCCGTTTATCAGCAGGGTCTGACCATCTTCTCCATTCAGATTCAAATCCAGATAACCAGGAAATCCAACCCCGTTTTTTATCCTTAAATCAAGCACCGCATCAGTCAAAGAGACTGAGGAAAGTCCCTGTGGCAGGTCTAAATTTAGCTGCATCGGGTCGATCTGAACTATAGTTGGCTGGATTATGCCGGAAACAGAGGAAAACAGAATAGTGTCTGAGGAAACAGATACAGAGATGGAATCTGAACTGTTGACTGAAACTAAATTCTCGCCGCTTGCTTCAGTTTGTCCGCTTATTTCTATATTGATATTCTGACCTGTAGGCTGGAAGGTGTAACCAGTCAAGGGAATAGTCAGATTTAGAAAGTTCAAAGTGCTGATATGCCTGGACAATGAAAGAGGTGCTCCAGAAGAGGTCAATTCAGGTAAGAGAATAGAAAGATTGACTGGAAGGTTGGTTAGATTTTCAAGGTGCAGATATAGATTACCATTTTTAATCTGAGCCGAGTTAATAATGTTGCTGGTCGGGAGCCCGATTGCCTGGTTTCTTAACAGAGTTACAGGAGGTATCTTTGCAGTTGCCGAATAGGCAAAAACGGTATCAGGAAAGGTTAGACTGAAACTGATATATTTATCTCCCAAGATAAGAATCATGCCTCCGGGTGAATGCCCCTGGTTATTTCCTGCAAGTTTTGAAGAAAATGATTTATTTGAAAGATCAAAATCCTTTGTCTTAGTGCTATCCTGCTTTATACCTGACTCAAAAACTATGGTTGTCAGAGGCGTTCTGGAAGCCGAGTCGACCAGCTCTACCGAGAATGAATCCAAATCAACTCCCATGTGATTTTCTATCTTGAGCCGGGCTGTTCCTCTCCTGATGCTTACCTCCTGAAGGTCATTCAACTGAGGAAAGTTCACATTTACTCTATAGCTGAAAGGAGGAACCGAGCCTCCTGGTCCGCCATAGATGTCAGACAAAAAAAGGTCGGTTTTCTGGGTATCCGCAGAGGTAAAAGGTATCTCTCCAATTGTATCCTTGAATGTTTTGGATAAAGGAGCAAGGTCCAGATCCTCTTTAATCCAGATGGTATCGATGTTTTTTTGAATATAAATCCCCGGATTGCCCAGAGAATCGAGCCTTATGGCAGGGTCGTCGATTTTTTCGACCAGGGTTCTCATATCATATGATTCAACAAGTAGTGGAAGATTGTAACGACTGTTCCAGCTCGGAGCAGAGGGCTTATTTACGGAACACTGGACCAGGGTCAAAAAAATTATGAATAAGATGATTCCGCACAAGCACCAAAAAGCCCAGCCTGCAATTTTATCTAAAAGGGTTTTTTCTCCTTTTCTTCTCATTGGATAAGTCCCCCGGAGATTAATGTTAAATTTTATGATTATTCAACAACCTCTTGTGCAACAAATGTGCCATATAAAGGACAAATTAGCTGAATATTTCTTTAAAGTTAACTTGTTTTGAATAAGCAGATTAACTTGTAATCCCAGGTTGCCCTCAACTTGGGACCGTAAATTAAATGGTCTTTTGATTTAAGAAATGTAGGAGAAAGCCAATAGATTATTGGAAAAAGACAACTTCAAAAGTAGTTACCTGTGACAGATGACAAATGATGAATCAAAGAAAGAGGAGTAATATTCTCTCTCCTATATAAGGAAAGGCTAAGGGAGAAGTTCAACAATATTGTTTTCTGTTTTTGAATCATTTTCTTTTCGGTTCAATTAAGGAGGAAAAAATACTTTACAAAGAGGTTATATAATTGTATAATAACTTGATTTATTGAAGCTTAGGGTGACAGCGGGTTAAATTTCAAATATCTACAGAAGAGAAGATGAGTAAAGAGCTTTATTTAGGCATTGACATAGGTTCGGTTTCAGTAAAGATTGTCCTATTATCTTCTGCAGGGGCGATTCATGAATCTCCCCTACAATTCAAAGATAATCCTTCAAAGCAAATCCTTTATCATTCCTACACCCGAAGCGAGGGGCAGCCGTTTAAAGTTCTTCTGGCTGAACTTCAAAAATTATTTCAAAGATTTAACCTAAAGGAAATAGCCAGGGTTGCAACCACTGGAACAGGGGGGAAGCTTGCTGCAGAACTATTAGGTGGCAAGTTTGTTAACGAGGTCATCTCTCAGGTTAAAGCCACTTCGATACTTTATCCGGAAGTAAGAACAGTAATAGAAATGGGAGGGGAGGATTCGAAACTCCTTTTGCTCAAAGAGGATGATAAGTCCGGAACTCTTCTGCTGGAAGATTTCTCAATGAATACGTTGTGTGCTGCAGGAACCGGCTCGTTTTTAGACCAGCAGGCAAAAAGGCTCAAGATAAATATCGAAAACGAATTTGGGCAGTTAGCTTTAAAATCGAAGAACCCTCCTCGCATTGCTGGAAGGTGCAGCGTGTTTGCCAAGTCGGATATGATTCACCTTCAGCAGATAGCTACTCCGGATTATGATATAGTAGCAGGATTATGTTATGCAATGGCGAGGAATTTCAAATCGAGCATTGCCCAGGGGAAAAAACTAAAAAGAAAAGTCTCGTTCCAGGGAGGCGTAGCAGCCAATGCCGGAATGGTGAAAGCCTTCCGGGATGTGTTCGAACTCTCCGAAGGAGAGCTGGTGATTCCAGAATATCATACAGAGATGGGTGCAATTGGTGCAGCCCTGAGTTTAATGGAAGACAAAACTACAACAACTTGCTTCAAAGGTCTGACTGACCTGCAAGCATACCTTACTGCTCCGAAGATTCGAAAAGGGAAAGAAAAGCTTCATTTCGATAATCCTGAGACCAAATGTTATTTGCTCACCCAGAATTTCCAGATCCCTGAAGGTAAGGAGATTCCAGCTTACTTAGGTATAGACGTTGGCTCGTTATCCACCAACGTGGTGGTTATCGATCAGAACAGAAAAGTTCTTTCCAGAAGATACCTGATGACTGAGGGAAGGCCCATCGAAGCGGTGAGAAGAGGATTGGAAGAGATCGGGAATGAAGTGGGGGATAAAGTCAAAATCTTAGGAGTGGGAACGACCGGCTCGGGCAGATACCTGACCGGGGATTTCGTGGGTGCAGACATCGTTTACAACGAAATCACGGCACAGGCAAGGGCGGCTGTCGAATTAGACCCTTCAGTTGATACCATTTTCGAGATCGGAGGACAGGATTCCAAATATATTAGTCTGGATAACGGAATAATCATTGATTTCGAGATGAATAAAGTTTGTGCTGCCGGGACCGGCTCATTCCTGCAAGAACAGGCGGAAAAACTTAACATAAATATCGAAGAGGAGTTTGGGAAATTAGCTCTGCTGGCAGATTCTCCTGTGAACTGTGGGGAAAGATGTACCGTTTTCATGGAATCCGATTTGAATGCTCATCAGCAGACAGGCGTTCCAAAAGAGGATTTAGTTGCAGGGCTGGCATATTCCATCGTCTTTAATTATTTGAATAAAGTAGTAGGCAAGAAAAAAATAGGAAAAAAGATTTTCTTCCAGGGAGGCGTTGCCTGGAATAAAGGAGTAGTAGCAGCTTTCGAGAAAGTTTTAGGCAAAGAAATAATTGTTCCACCTCACCATGATGTTACCGGAGCAATCGGTGTGGCTATCCTGGCTCAGGAGAGGAATGAGACCGGAAAGACAAATTTCAAGGGGTTTGATCTTTCCAAAAAACATTACCAGTTAGAGACTTTTGAATGTCAGGATTGTGCAAATCATTGCGAGATAAAGAAAGTCCTGGTCGAAGACCAGAAACCTCTTTATTACGGCAGCCGCTGCGAAAAATATGATTTGGAGAAAAAAAGCTCCAAAAAGTCGGATTTGCCAGACCTGTTTGAGGAAAGGGAGAAGATTCTTTTCAGCCTGCACCGGGAGTATTCTGTCCCAGGCAAGAAAAAAGGGAAGATAGGAATTCCCAGGGCTCTGTTTTTCTACGAATTCTTCCCCTTCTGGGCAACTCTTTTTGAGAACTTAGGGTATGAAGTGGTTTTGTCAGACAAGACCAACAAACAGATCATCCGCCAGGGAGTGGAAACGGTTTTAGCTGAGACCTGTTATCCCATAAAAGTAGCTCATGGACACGTCCAGAACCTTTTCGAGAAGAAAGTAAATTATATCCTTTTTCCCAGCCTGATAAACCTGAAAAAGGAACAGCCGGATACTGAGTCTTACTGCTGTCCTTATGTTCAGGCACTTCCTTATATTCTAAAAGCCACCTATGATTTCAAAACTAAAGGCATTAAACTGCTTTCTGCACCAGTTCACTTTCAAAAAGAGAGAGCCGCATTACTGAAAGAGCTGGATAAATTAACTAAAGATTTAAAAGTCAGCCAATTAAAACTCAGGAAAGCATTCAAAAAGGCAGAGAGTTGTCAGCAGGAATTCTACAGCAGAATTCGTTCTAGAGGAGAGGAAATTTTGCGAAGTCTGAAAGACTCCAAGGCTGTGTTAGTGGTGGGAAGACCATATAATACTTGTGATCCATTCTTGAGTCTGGAACTTTCAGAAAAACTGAAAGAGTTGAAATGCGTTGCCCTGCCACTTGATTCTGCCCCTTTGAAATCTGCTGCGGACACCCAAATGATGCCTAATATGTACTGGAAATACGGGCAGAAGATTTTGTCCGCTTCCGAGTTTGTCAAGGAAAATCCAGGCATTTTCCCGGTGTATGTGACCAATTTCGGATGCGGTCCGGATTCTTTTATTCTCCATTTCTTCAAATCCAATCTCGGCCGGAAGCCTTTTCTTCAGCTGGAACTGGATGAACATTCAGCAGATGCCGGAATCGTAACCCGCTGTGAGGCATTTTTGGACAGTCTCAAAGGTTACAGGGGAGAAGAAAGCAAAGCTCCCCTGCAAGCACCTTATGTCTTTACCAATGGTCATAAAAAAGTTCTCTACATACCATATATGGCTGAACATGCTTTTGCTTTAAGAAGTGCTTTTAGGGTATGCGGTGTCCAGGCAGAGGTTATGCCGGAATCCGACGAAAAAACCGTAATCTTGGGAAGAAAGTACACTTCCGGCAAAGAATGTTATCCCTGTGTTTTGACCACCGGAGACATAGTCAAGTTAGTCCAGAGTCAGGACTTTGACAAAGAAAATTCGATAATCTTTATGCCCCAGGCAGATGGTCCCTGCAGGTTCGGGCAATATCAGAATCTCCAGCGTATAATTCTGGATGAATTAGGATATAAGAACGTTCCTATTTGTTCTCCCCATTCCAAAGATTCCTATGACCAGATATTAAACCTGGGTGATCGGTTCAGGCGGATTGCCTGGAGAGGGCTGGTAATAGTCGATCTTCTTAACAAGCTTTTATGGAAAACCAGGCCTTATGAGATAAATCCCGGGGACAGCCAAAAAGCTTATTGGGAATGTTTAGACGAGACCTGTTCGGCGATCGAGAAAAAAGATGATCTGGAAAAACTCACTCAAAAGGTTCATCAGATCTTTTCCAAGGTCAAAACCTCAAGGAATGGAAAAAAACCGCTGATCGGAGTGGTCGGAGAGATATATATTCGCTCGAATCGGTTCTCCAATCACGATGTGGTTAATAAAATCGAGAAATTAGGTGGAGAAGCAAGGATAGCTCCGATGGCAGAATGGTTTTTCTACACGAATTTTATGTATAAGGATAAAACCCTGTCGGAAAGAAACTATGGTGAATTTATTAAAGCCTGGCTGACTGATAGGGTGCAGAAGAAAGATGAGGAGGTATTATACGAAAGTCTGAAAGAAGCTCTGGAGGGGGAGCATGAGCTTCCAGTAGAAAGAATCCTGGAGCTTGCCAGCCCTTACCTGCACTACTCGTTTGGAGGCGAGGCAATCCTTTCGGTTGGAAAGTCGATTGATTTCATCAAAAAAGGCTTCTGCGGCGTGGTGAACACGATGCCTTTTACCTGCATGCCAGGGACTGTAGTCTCCGCCATATCCAAGAAGATTCGCGAAGAATATCATAACTTTCCCTGGCTGGACATTGCCTATGAGGGATTGGAGGATTCAAGCGAGCTGACCCGGCTGGAAGCTTTTATGTATCAGGCAAAGGAAATGCTGAAAAAAGTAAGACGGAAGACGTGAGACGCTAGACGAAAAAACGCAAATACTCGTAGCGTCCGACGATTCTGTCGGACGATGGGTTTCTCAGTAATCAGTAGACCCGCCTTGCCCTCAAGGTGGGATTTTCAGGGAGTAGTGACATAGGGAATGCGTCTCCATTAAAATAGAGGTGAAGGATATGAACAAAAAATTTCAGGCTCTGGTCGATCAGATTTTGGAATACCGCTGGAAGGAAAATCCGGTCGAAGCCACTTATTTTGGCGTGCACAAATACGACGGTCAATTCGAGAACTTCTCGCCGGTGGTAAGAAAAAAATATCATCAGAAATTAATTCAATATGCAAAAAAATTGAAAAGATTTTATTCCAAAAAAGAGAAGCTTTCCGAAGATGAGCTCCTGGACCTCAAGGTCCTGCATCCCATCCTGGAGAGCGAGGTCAGATCAGAGAAGGAGTACCAGAGATATCTAAGAGATGCCAGCTTTTTTCCAGGCTTCGTCCTTTCCGGCTGCAATGTCCTGATTTTCCGGGATTTCGCTTCACTGGAGCAGAGGGCAAAGAGTCTTCAGCAGAGACTTAAAGCTATACCTGGCTTTTTGAAGCAGGGTGAGAAAAATCTGAAAAAAGCCAGGAACATTCCCCGGCTCTGGACCGAGATCGGGATGGAAACGGTTTTGAGGGGTAAACTTTTTTTCAAGTCGACTCTTCCGGAATTTGCTCAAAAAGTGCCGCAGCTGAAAAACTCCATTCTCAAGGCAACCCAGGAGGCAGAGAAGAGCTTCGATGCTTATTACGATTTCCTGAAAGATAAGATTTTGCCGGCATCAAAGGGAGATTTTGCAACCGGCAAGAAGCTGTTCGATTACCTTCTGGCCAATTATCACCAGCTGCCTTATGATTCGAATGACCTGGTCAGGATCGGTGAAAAAATCATCCGGGAGACTCAAACCAGTTTAAAGAAAATCTCACAGAGAATAGATCCCGGTAAAGACTGGACTGAGATTGTTCCCGAGATCAGGAAGTCACATCCTACAAGAGATAATCTTCTGAGCTTTTATCAGGAGCAGATGCAGAAAAGTTTAAGCTACCTGAGAGATAAGAATCTGGTGACATTGCCAGAGGATGAAAAGTTGGAGGTTGTAGAGACTCCGGTATTTTCGCGACATTTGCTGCCTTACGCAGCTTATATGTCTCCTGCTCCTATGGAGAAAAATCAAACTGGTTTTTACTGGGTCACGCCGGTCGATCCAAATCTTCCTCCCGAAAAACAGGAAGAACAGCTCCAGGGTCACAATGTGTATAAGTCAGTAGTCACCACTTTACACGAAGGGTATCCGGGTCATCACATGCAGCTGGTTTTAGCCAACCGGGTTAA
This sequence comes from Terriglobales bacterium, assembly GCA_035543035.1. Lineage (GTDB taxonomy): Bacteria > Zixibacteria > MSB-5A5 > MSB-5A5 > RBG-16-43-9 > RBG-16-43-9. The sequence goes on from DATKKH010000260.1 coordinate 12,964, forward strand.
TTCAAGGGTCAGGCGGCTATTTGGAACCAGCGTCTTCGTGGAAGGCTGGGCTTTATACTGCGAGGAGATGATGTATGAACAGGGGTATTATACGGACATCCGGACCAGGCTCTTCCAGTTAAAAGATCAGCTCTGGAGAGGCTGCCGGGTTGTCATCGATGTCAAGCTTCACACCAAAAAAATGTCTTTTGACCAGGCAGTGGATATGTTAGTCAACGTTGCAAAGTTAGAAAGAGTGAATGCAATAGCCGAGGTCAAGAGATATTCCCAGGACCCGACCCAGCCGATGAATTATGCCATAGGTAAATTGGAGATTCTGAAACTGAGGGATGAATACAAGAAGTTAAAAGGGGAGAAGTTCGACCAGAAGGAGTTCCACGACAAACTTCTAAGCTTCGGCTCGATCCCGGTGAAATTAATCCAGGAAAGAATGCTTGCTTGATTAATTTGATGTAGGAGCACGCTGTAG
>DATKKH010000261.1:0-5561 GCA_035543035.1 Terriglobales bacterium
AGGCTAAAAGCCTCGCATCACGTTTTTAATTCTTACAGGTTTCCAACAGTTTGCTCTTTGATGGCTAAGCTTTCCTCGTATTTATCCTCCGGAACATATAATCTGTATCCGGGCTGATCTTTGACCACGTATCCCAGACCACCCTCCAGGAAGCTCCCGGTATAGCTTAGGAAACAGGGGATGTTGCTATCCTCCAAAGTCTCCTTTAAAAACTCCGCTAAAACCCGGTTAGGAGTAGTGTAAAGCAGGACTAAATTTTTCTCCTCTTCCTCCTGCTCCTCAGGCAGCTCATCCACCAAATCTGCCTCGCACTCGGAGCATCTTTTTGTGCCCGGAGGATATTCGGTATTGCACAATGGACAAAATGGCATAAAATTGTTGGTTTATGATAATGTTACGCTTCCCTTTACAAGCTGTCTACAACCTGTTCTTTGATCTCACAGCTCTTTTCGAAATCCTCTTCTCTTACATAAAGTTTAATATCAGAAATAGGAAGCCGGATCAAGGCTCCTACTCTCAGACTATATCCTGCTTCACTCTTGATAAGACAAGGGATCTTATTACTCTCCAAGGTTTCCTTTAAAAAACCTGCATAGATTTTACTTCTGGTCACATAAAGCAGTTTTAGTTTAAGCTGGCTTAAGGCTTCTTCCTCCGATATATCCAGATTCCTAATTTTCTTTCTTTTCTTTTGTTTAAGTTTGGCTATCAGTTTTCTGCCGCAGTCAGGACACACCTCAATATTCGTTTTATATTCGTATCCGCATTTTGGACAGAACTGCATAACTGCCTCATTTGACTATTCCCTTGAGACATTCGACCAGATAATCTATTTCCTCTTTGGTTCTCTTCTCGGTAACAGAAACCAGCAGGCTGTTTTTGAGTTTTCTGTCGAACCGGGACAGGTCTATCCCTGCCAAGATATTTTTCTTTAAGAGAAGCTTTATGACTCTGGAAGCAGGAAAAGGAGTTTCCACCACGAACTCCTTGAAAAAATGACCCGGAAACTGAAGCTTGAAACCGTCGATTTTGGAAATCTGCTCAGCTGCATAGTGGCTCTTTTGCAGGCACAGCTCTGCTACTTTCTTTAGACCATTTTTTCCTAATAGAGACAGGTAAACTGTTGCCGCTAAGGCGCACAAGGCTTCATTGGTGCAAATATTAGACGTCGCTTTTTCCCGGCGGATATGCTGTTCCCTGGTCTGCAAAACCAGAACATAACCCCTTCTTCCCTTGGAATCGACTGTTTCTCCCACGATCCTTCCCGGCATTTTACGGATGAGACTCTGCTTGCAGGCAAAGAATCCTAAAAATGGTCCTCCGAAATTAAGGCTGTTTCCAAGAGGCTGGCCTTCGCCTACGGCGATATCTGCTCCGTATTCTCCCGGAGTTTTTAAAACAGCCAGAGAGATCGGGTCACAGACCACAGTCAGCAAAGCTCCGGCAGCATGAACCTTTTTCTCGATCTCTGCAACGTCTTCCAACAGTCCATAAAAGCTTGGGGACTGAACGACAAATCCTGCGGTTTTGGAGGAGATCTTTGAATCTAAAGATGCAAGATCCGTTACCCCGTCCTTCAAATCGATCTTTCTGATTTTTATACCGCCTCTCTCGCAATAGGTTGACAAGACCCGGTAATAATTAGGATTCAGCGAACTGGACACCAGGATCTCGCTTCTACCTGTTTCAGCTAGGGACATAAGAGCTGTCTCAGCCACAGCCGAGGCACCGTCATACATCGAAGCGTTGGCAACCTCCATCTCGGTAAGCTGGCAGATAAGGGTCTGGTATTCGTAAATGCTCTGCAGGGTCCCCTGGCTCACCTCTGGCTGATACGGGGTATATGCGGTATAAAACTCTGACCTCAGAAGTATGTGATTTATCACGCTGGGGATAAAATGATCATATGCTCCTCCGCCTAAGAAGCTAGTCAGACCGTCAATGCCTTTATTCTTTAAGGAAATGTCCTGCAGCAGCTGCACCAGCTCCAGTTCGGAAATTCCTTTTGGAAGTTTAAGCTCTTTCTTTAATCTTATAGAGTCCGGGACATCCTTCAACAAATCCTGAAATCTCCTCAGCCCCATTTTCTCCAGCATTAGCTTTTGATCATCATCAGTATTAGGAATATAACCCATAGGTTCTCTCTTGATTGTAAGTTATTATTCCGACTCTTTGACAATATTCAGTCGAGTATGGCTATTTATGTTCCAGTAATTTTTTGTAGTCCTCAGCCGAAAGGAGTTTATTGACCTCAGACTGATCCTTAACTTTTATTTTGATAATCCAGCCCTCTCCATAAGGGTCCTTATTGATCAGCCCGGCTTCCGACTCCAGCCTGAAATTAACCTCTACCACTTCTCCCGTTACAGGCGAGAACATCTCTGACACGGCTTTGACTGCCTCGATCACACCAAAAGACTTCATCTGTTCGACTTTTGTTCCGACCTTAGGCAGCTCGATGAAAACGATATCTCCCAATTCACCCTGTGCATAATCGGAAATACCCATAGTCGCAATGTCTTTTTCCAATTTTAACCATTCGTGCTCCTTGGTATACCTCAGGTCTTCTTTAATAACCAATTTTCCCTCCTGATTGTAAAATTAAACTGATACTTTCTCTTTTGAATTTTCCTTAAAAAGACTTTCGACAAAGGAAGTATCATATTCTCCGCTCACGAAATTCGGATTGGAGAATACGTTTTTATAAAATGGTATGGTCGTTTTGATCCCTTCAAGGATGAACTCGTCCAAAGCCCTCCTCATTTTGAGGATAGCCTCTTCCCGACTATCTGAAGTAGAGATGAGCTTGGCTACCAGGGAATCATAATACTGCGGTATCTCATATCCTGCATAAGCATGCGTGTCCACCCTGATGCCATGCCCGCCTGGAATGTGGAAACTTCTGATCAATCCGGGACTGGGCATGAAATCCTTTTCCGGGTCTTCTGCGTTTATCCGACACTCGATGGCATGTCCATGAAGAATGACTTCCTCCTGAGTTCTTGAAAGTCTCTCGCCAGCTGCAATTCTGATCTGTTCTTTTAAAAGATCAATACCGGTGACCTCTTCGGTTACCGGATGCTCGACCTGGATTCTGGTATTCATCTCCATAAAATAAAAATTACCGTTTTTATCCAGAAGAAACTCGATTGTCCCTACGCTTTCGTAACCTATGCGGGATGCCCCTTTCACTGCTGCCCGTCCCATTTCTGCTCTGGTAGGGGGTGACAAAGCGGGCGAAGGGGATTCCTCGATCAACTTCTGATGTCTTCTCTGGATGGTGCAATCCCTCTCTCCTAAATGAACTAAATTGCCGTGGGTATCACCCATGATCTGAAATTCTATGTGTCTGGGATTTAAAATATACTTTTCGATGTAGACATCTGGATTGCCGAAAGCTGCCGCTGCCTCCATCTTTGCCATTTCAAAGCCTTTTTTTAGCTCCTCATCATTCGAAGCTACTCTCATTCCCTTGCCACCACCCCCCCCGGATGCTTTGATGAGTAAAGGATATCCCATTTCAGAAGCCATCTGCTGAGCTTCTTCTATACTTTTGACCACTCCCTCGCTTCCCGGAATAACTGGAACTCCTGCTCCCTTCATCATCTGTTTGGCAACTGCCTTGTCACCCATCTGCCTGATCATCTGTGAGGTTGGCCCGATGAATTTTATTTTGCAGGATTCACAGATCTCGGCAAAATCGGCATTCTCGGCTAAAAAACCGTATCCCGGATGAATTGCCTCGGCATTGGTTACTTCAGCCGCGCTGATTATTCTTTTCGGGTCCAGATAACTCTCTGTGGCTTTGGCCGGCCCGATGCAGACTGCTTCATCAGCAAATCTGACATGCAAGGAGTTCACATCCGCATCCGAGTGCACCGCCACAGCTGTGATTCCCAATTCCTTGCATGCCCGGATGATCCTAAGGGCGATTTCCCCCCGGTTAGCAATCAGTATTTTCTTGAACAAATATCTTCCTTTCTCAGCAGCTCATCTTCTGAATCATTGCTGCAAATTTATCTTTTTTACGATGAAATAGCAAGAAAAATCTAACCTTTGTTTATACAGAGTTTGTGGGATACATCAGATTAGTCTTCAGTTCACGCTGGATGTTATCATCCAGCGTTGCATTATAATCGACGGTCGACAACATCCGTCTCGAGCTGGGACTTAGTATGTGATAAAGTCAGTAGGGACAGAACACTGTTCTGTTCCTACATTATGCGATCCTAAAAGGGTCGCACTATGATAACTAAAAAAACAGGGGCGTTCAATTGAACACCCCTTACGATCTATAACTCAGATGTAAATCTGACTTTATTTCTTCTTTCTCGCCTGTTCGAATTCGTGCCAGCCTCTGTCTGCTGCTCCGGTTATGCCTTTGACTCTTAGTTCAAAATCGTCCGGGTTGGAGCACTGCTGCATGGCTTCCTCGTAAGAGATGAACCCGTCCTTGTAGAGATGCATTATAGACTGGTCAAACGATTGCATTCCGTACTGGATATTTCCGCTTTCGATCAGCTCGATTATCAGAGGTGTCTTCATCGGATCTATAATATATTCTCTCACCAGTGCGGTTGAAACCAAAACCTCGACTGCCGGGACCCTTCCTGGTCCGTCTGAACGCGGAAGCAGCCTTTGGCACACAATGGCTTTTAACGTAGCCGCCAGGAGTAACCTTATCTGTTGGTGCTGGTGCGGTGGGAAAAAGGAGATTATCCGGTTTATGGTCTCGATGGCATTCAGGGTATGCAGGGTAGTTAAAACCAGGTGCCCGGTATCTGCTGCGGTTAGGGCAATCGACATGGTTTCGAAATCTCTGATCTCCCCGACCAGGATAACGTCCGGGTCCTGACGCAGGGCATGCCTCAAAGCAGTCACGAAGCTCTCGGTATCACCTCCAACTTCTCTCTGGCAAATTATACTTTTTTGGTCTTTATGGATATATTCCATCGGGTCTTCGATGGTGAGAATGTTATCTGAACGGTTATTATTTATGTGCTCGATCATGGATGCCAGGGTAGTCGATTTTCCGCTTCCGGTTGTCCCGGTGAGAATAATCATCCCTCGACGGTTATTGGCTAACTCTCTGCAGACCTTGGGAAGGTTTAACTCCTCAAATGTCGGAACCAGCGTGTGAACGGTTCTCAGTGCAATGCCTACAGTTCCTCTCTGGCGATAGAAGTTGATCCTGAACCTCCCCATTTTGGAAATGCTCAGAGCTAAATCCAGCTCGTTTCTCTTTAGAAATCTTCCTTTCTGTTCCTCAGTTAATATCTGGCCCATTATCTCATCCATATCCTGCTGGGTCAAACTATCGGTCTCCAGTGAGATAAGCGCCCCATCCACTCTAATAGTGGGCTTCACGCCAACCCTAAGGTGTAAATCAGATGCTTTCTTGGCCAAAACCTCCGCCAGCATCTGCTTCAAGTTCATAGGCATTTTAACCTCCTCAATCTATACAGCTCCATAAATTATTTCGGCTGAATCAGACTACAGCTTAAGGCTTCTTCATCAGTTCTTCAAGAAAATTGATGAGGTTCGTGACTGTCGGGCAGGGG
>DATKKH010000262.1:0-11336 GCA_035543035.1 Terriglobales bacterium
GCTTTATCGACCGGAAAGGAAAATATCTTCTGAAGCCGGTTTTTGATTATGCCGTGGACTTCTCCGAGGGGCTGGCAGCAGTGGAAAAAGACGGGAAATCAGGCTTTATCGACAAAAAGGGGAAACTGGTCATCCCCCAGAATTATGAAGAAACTGGAGACTTCTCCGAAGGTTTTGCCAGAGTGATACTCGGCAAGAAGTGGGGATATGTCGACAAGAAGGGCAAGATTATAATCGAGGATAAGTTTGATGATGCGGGTGATTTTTCAGAAGAGTTAGCCAGGGTGAATATCGGTGGAGAATTTCATAAGGGCAAGGGAATCGTTGTCGGAGGGAAATGGGGTTACATCGATAAAAAAGGTGACCTGGTTATTAACCCGCGATTTGATGAAGCTGGAGAATTCAAGGATGGTTTAGCCCCTGTGAAAATCACTAACCGGTGGGGTTACCTTGACGGACAGGGAAGAATGGCGATAAGTCCTCAGTTCAATAATGCGAAAGAGTTCTCTGAAGGACTCGCTCCAGTGTGCAAAGGCAATAAATGGGGATATATCGACCAGAGCGAAAAAATGGTTATAAGTCCTCAATTCGATAAAGCCGAGCCATTTTCCAACGGATTGGCCGAAGTCTGGATGGAAAAAAAATATGGCTACATTGATAAGACCGGAAAATATATCTGGAAACCAACTGAGTGAAATGTAGGGCACGGAGCGCCGTGCCCAAGTGGTTTTTGGTAGTGCAACCCTTTCAGGGTCGCTAATCGGAGACAAATATGTCCGAAGAAAAATTCAACATGCATTACGTCAGCACCAGAGAAGAAGCAAAAGACCTGGTCTCAAAATTCAAAAGTTTCTGGGTATCCAACTGCGGATGCCGGGAAAGTCGTGGAAAATGCAGCCGCTCAAGGATGGATGTCTGTTTGATGTTCCGCAGCGATTTTCCGCCAACCGGCTCGGGCTTTAGAGAACTCACCCGGAAGGATGTAGATGAGATTTTAAAGGAGGCAAAGGACAAGCATCTGGTATCCAGACCTTTCAGAAATGAAAAGAATAAAGCTCAAACTGACGGCATCTGTTTCTGCTGTGATGATTGCTGCAGATATTTTCTGAATCCCGAAGAAAAATGCGACAAGGGGAAATCCATCGAAAAAACCGACCAGGAGATTTGCAACAATTGCGGTGACTGTGCACAGGTCTGTTATTTCAAAGCCAGACAGATGAATTCCGAAGAACTTAGAGTCGACCAGGATAAATGTTACGGTTGCGGTCTATGCCAGGATGTATGTCCGCTGGTATGTATAGAGATGGTTTCAAGAGGATAGGTGTTCACCTTCTTGAACCATCTTTGACTTCGTGGGGACGTATTGCAATACGCCCCTACAATTTTTCGTAGTGCGTCCCTTTCAGGGTCTCTCCCCCAAAAAAAGAGATGCATGCTATGCGTCTCAACTTTTTAACAAGAACAGGAGGGCCCAAGATCAAATTCCAGTAGCTTTCAGAACTTCTGCTATGAAGCTTTCCTCTGGCAAACCTCCTTCAAAACTGTGCGTTTCGTTCAGCACGACCTTTGGAACTGCGTAAACATCATACTTGTGTGACAAGTGTGGAAACTCTCCAGCTTCCACCATATCAGCCGTAATAAAACTGCTCTCGAAAGCTAACATCTGAGCCAGGCCAACTGCCTGGGGGCAGTATGGTCAGGTTAGGGTAACGAAAACCTGTATATGCACTGGTTTATTGAGCTTCTGTAATTCTTTCTTGCTACCTTCCTCCAGACCGGACTCTCCCAAAGATACCATCCTCATAGCCTCTATCAATGAAGTGAACTCATACCCTGCTGGAATCCCGTAGAATCTTATGCCGTAATCTTTCCCGGTCCCATCGCATACGGCTATTGCAGGGATTTTATCTATTTTATATTCCTCGACCTTGTTTTTGTCCAGGGTAAAATTATATACCTCTACCTTGATCTTGTCCGAAAGAGACGCAATCTCCTCAACTAACAGCCGGTTCTCATTACAGTATTCACATTCCATCTCCTGGGTAAAAACGATGAGTCTGACCTCATTTTTAAGTCCCTGCAGCTCGCTCTGAACTTCTCTTTTAATTTCTTCACTCAGTAAAGCCACGCCTCCCTCCTTGCTTAAAGTGTTACTTTAAGCTAATATCTTATTGAGAATTAGATAGACCGAATTTACGGATTCACCACCACCAATGTCACACCTATGACTTCCCTCGCGCCTGCATCCTTCAATACCCCGGCACATTCTTGAAGAGTCGCGCCAGTTGTCATAACATCGTCCACCAAGATTACTCTTTTCCCCCAAAGTAATGAACTGTCTCTGACCGCAAAAGCATCTCTAACATTCCTCTCCCTTTCTTCAACAGTTAGGTGAGTCTGATCTTTCGTCTTCTTATTTCTGATCAGAATCTTTTCTGCCAGAGGAATAGAGACAGTTTTAGAAATCTCCCCGGCTAAGATTCTGCTCTGGTCGTAGCCCCTTTCCCTTTTTCTTGAACGATGCAAAGGAACAGGTATAATATAATCAAAATCTTTGGCAAATTCCTCTTTTTTTAGAATTTCTCCTAATCTTCTGCCAAGATTTTTGCCAATGGAGAATTTCCGGCTATATTTGAAATGATGAATCAGCGTCTGATAATACGGATCAAATATACCCAAGGACCGGTTCAAACTGAGAGGTAAAGACTGGGGACATTTTGGGCATCTTCTCAGCTCTTTATCCAGTAAAGAACGGCACAGTGGACAAAATGGATGGGGCAGGATGGTCAGACTATCCCAGCAGGACCTGCAGACCAGATTTCGAGGATAGGAATCGTCATTCGTCTCATCGGAGGAGATGAAAGAATCGCACAGAAGGCAGTGAGGAGGAAAGACAAAATCTAAAAGAGAATCTTTTATTTCTATGAAAGTTTTTTGGAACTCCATCTCTTTTGTTTTCATAGTAGAACCTTTTCAAGGTCGCTTTTTCCAATCCCGCCTTAACAAGGTGGGGTTACTGATTCAGGACAGTACGATGTTCTGTCCCTACAAAACCTCGTCGGGTATGAAGCCGGACGCTTCAAAACCTTATACTGTTTTGCTGCTTTCTTTCCTTGATTTAAAATAAAACCACATCGAGATCGAAACCAGTAAAATCAGGAGCGATACGACCTGGTTCATCGAGAAATTTATATAACCGATACGGGCGAAGACCATACTTTCCTCGTAATATCTGAAAAAGTCGATTATAAATCTCCAGGCCGAATAAAAAGAGAGCATTATCCAGAAGGTATAACCTTCAAAAGACTTGAATCTCTCCAGGAAGATCAGGAGGAAAAATAATATGAATCCTGCCAGCGATTCGAAAATCTGGGTAGGCAAAAGTTTTGTGTTCTGAAAAAAATATCCAGCAAAAGAATCTGGCGGAAAGACCACTCCTAAAAAACTGGTCGTGGGCTTTCCCGGACAGCAGCCATTAAGAAAACATCCAATCCGGGCAATTCCAAGACCTATGGCAAAAGATGGAGAGACAATATCTGCAACCTTCCATAAAGGCAACTTTTTATAATAAAGGTACCCCAGTCCAGCCACAATTGCCAGGAGCACTCCACCCATCATCGAGAGCCCCCCGATCCCTATCTCGCCGGAGCTCTGGAAAGGATTGATCACATCCAGAAAGTGACCCCTGAACTCGTCCAGATGAAAAATCACGTAAAAAAATCTTGAGCCGATCAGCGAGCTAATGAGAATGAGCAGAGTTAGATCAAGAATCTTCTCAGGTTTTATCCCCGCCTTTTTACCCCGTCCCAAAGCCAGTAAAGTCCCGGCTACAAAAGCCAGCACTAACATCAAACCGTAGGATTTGATAGCAAAAGGTCCAATTTTGAAAAGGATACGACACATAACAAAATCAAGGGTTCACGGAGTTAATGGTCTCAGGATTTGAGCAATGATGACTGACCTTCAAGGATTTTGTATGAATTCGAGTTAATCCAAAGACGAGACAGTATTTATTTTCCTTGTTTCCTCTTCCTTCTTCCTTTGTTTTATACGTCAATACTCGGTCCATCTATAATGAATGGCTAAAAGTATAGCGATCGATACCCAGCTTATAAGCAGAGAAGACCCGCCGTAACTGGTCAGGGGAAAAGGAACTCCCGTGACCGGCAGTAGTCCCATAGCCATTCCTAAATTCACCATTCCCTGAAAAGCTAAAATCGAGGTCAGGCCAAAAGCCACATAACTGCTGAAACTGTTTCTGGATTTTGCAGCAATGGAAAATCCTCGAAAAACCAGATAGAAGAATATAGCTAAGAAAATTAAGGAGCCGATCAATCCGAACTCCTCCCCTGCAACCGAGAAGATAAAGTCAGTATGCTGCATCGGAAGAAAGGCTAACTTGGTCTGGGACCCGTGTAGAAATCCTTTGCCGAAAATACCCCCTGAACCTATGGCAACCTTAGACTGAATTATCTGATAGCCGGCACCTAATGGGTCCCGGTTCGGGTCAAGAAATACCAGGACTCTGAGCTTCTGATAATCGTGCAATCTGTTCCAGATCAAAGGGGTGAGAATTCCAAATCCTAAATTTAATATCAACACCCAGGCCGAGAAGAAAAATCCGGGCCGAAGCAGATATAAGATGTAGATTATAAAAAGAAAGAATATTCCCCAGGAGATCCAGTGAAAACCAGCCACCAGGCTTATTATAGGGGAACAGATCAAAAGGATAAAAAGCAAAGGCACCTTGGCCCAGTAAAGCATGGAGAAGATCAGGGCCAAAAAAACCAGGGAAGTTCCCAAATCCGGCTGTTTCAGAACGAGAAGCAGAGGGATGATCCCTATAACTGCAACTGTTCCGATCCACAGAATCGATCTGTAAGATCGTCTGGAATAAGCTAAATAACGCGAAAGAGCAAAAACCGTAGCTATCTTTGCCCATTCCGAAGGTTGAAAGGTTAGCCCTTTCAATTCGAACCAGCGAGTAGCGCCCAACCGGGTAGCCCCAATGAAAAGGACTGCCAGCAAAAGCAAAACAGCTGAGAGATAGTAAAGATAGGAGAGGATCTCGTGCAGTCTTAAAGGAATCAGGAATATAATTGAGGCTGCAATCAAAGAGAAAGAGAGCCAGAATAGCTGTTTTAAGAAAAGACCTTTTTCATTGGGGGTAGAGGCATGCTTGGCGCTGTAAATCAGGAGCACCCCTATCAGCGATAAAAGCAAAGCGCAGGCGAAAAGTTTGAAATCGAATTCCTCGGTTTTCAGTCGAAAAAAATTCATGGTTTAATCGGTTTGAACTTTGGTCTCTTCAGCTGCATTCGATTCGGTACTGTTTCCTTTGAGATATCTTTCGATGATTCTCCTGGCAACAGGAGCGGCATAGGTTCCGCCGTGACCAGCTTGCTCTACTAACACAGCTACTACGATTTTAGGATTCTCCGCTGGTGCAAACCCCACGAACCAAGCATGTTCCTTGCCATGTGGGTTCTGAGCGGTTCCTGTCTTACCCCCGACCTGAATTTCCGGTATTCGAGCCAAACCGCCGGTCCCTGAAGGAGAATTGACCGCTTCCACCAACCCCTCTTTCAGAATTTCCAGAGTGCTGCTGGAAAACGGTAGCTGGAATAAAGCAGTCTTGGGTTTTGGAGTTGATCTCCCTTCAACTGACCTTATCTCCTTTAGAAGATGCGGCTGGTAGATGGTGCCTCCATTGACCAGTGCGGAATAGAAAACTGCAAGCCCTAAGGGAGTGGTCAGCACCTCTCCCTGACCGATCCCTAAATTTATCACCAGGTTTTTGATCCATTCTCCTTTACCGAATTTTCTTTCATAATATTCCCTAGAAGGAATCATCCCCGCGATTTCATCCGGCAGATCTATCTTGTACTTTTCATTCAGATGACACAGAACTGCATAACGGCTCCAGCGATCCAGGCCCAGCTTCAGGGATAACTGGTAAAAATAGACGTCACAGGATTGCGCAATGGCCTGAATCAGGTTCAAACTCCCATGCCCTTTGGGCAGCCAGCATCTGAATACCCGGTTGCCGAACAAATACCCCCCATGGCAGGGATAAAAAGTGGAGTTCCGATCCACGATCCCTGATTCCAGAGCAGCCCCTGCTGTTAAAAGCTTGTATGTCGAGCCTGGAGGGTAACCTCCTTGAATTACCCGGTTAAGCAGAGGATGGGAAGGGTCGTTCACCAGGCTCTGCCAAGTATTCTCATCCAGAAATGAGGAGAATTGATTCGGGTCAAATCCGGGCTTGCTCACCAGGGTCAAAACCTCACCGGTCTGAGGGTCCAGGGCTACCACTGCACCGGCATTGAATTTGCTCAGGGCCGATTCGGCTTCTACCTGAAGATCGGAGTCCACACTTAGAACCAGGTCAGAGCCGACGGTGAAAGGTAAAGACTTCTTATCTTTCAAGGGTCCCAGGAATTTCCCGGCTGCACTCACCTCTAAGTAATTCATCCCATCCTCCCCCCTCAGAACCTCATCATACTGTTTTTCCAGACCATCCTTCCCTATGTTACTCCCTAAAGTCAGCCCTTTTTCTCTCGAATCGTCCATTTCTTTTTGCGAAACCTCTCCTACATATCCGAAAAGATGACCGGACCAGTAAGGAGCCGGGTAACTTCTGACTTTTTCTACCTGCCATCTGACGCCCGGGAGTTCTTCGTTCTGCTCCTCTAAAATACAGATAGTTTTAAAATCAAGGTCTTTCATCAGTTTTATGGGGGTGTATTTGTTGACCCAACCGGTTTTTATTTTCTCCTCGACGTAATTCAGGTCCAGATTCAAAATTGTAGAGATTTTCCGGGCTATGGATTTCATATCCTGAGTCTGGGAAGGGACCAGGGAAAGGGCATAGGAAGTGCGGTTAGTAACCATCCTTTTTCCGTTGCGGTCCAGAATCAACCCTCTGGGTGCAGGGACTGAGACCAGCCTGATTCGGTTCTCATCCGAGATCTGACGGTAATAAGAAAAACTTATCACCTGCAGATATACCAGCCTGAATATCAGAATTAGAGCGATTGCTCCCACCAGATAAAAAGTGAGACTGTCACGGTTGTAACTGGTCATTTCAGCTCTGGTCATATCTTGGTTGAAAAAATCAAATAGTGATTTCCTTGGCTTTTCGCATTTGTGCGAGCCATAAGATTAACAATCCGACTAAGGCTGTATAAAGGCCGGAGAGCAGGCTATAATTCAGAAAAACAGAAACAGAATAACTCAGATTTTTTATCCCGTTCGAAAAAAAATAGTAGAGAAGATCGTTCAGGATAAGACTGAAAAAAATCACCGCACCTTTGGAAAGATTGTTCTCCAGATAGAGATTATCCTTGAAACTCCCGACCAGATATCCCAAGCAGGTTTTGATAAAAGCTCCCAGCCCGAGAGAAGAGGGGCTTGCCAGATCCAGTAAAAATCCTACCAGGAAACCAAATATCGCCCCCGAAGCTGGCCCCCTGGACAGCCCGATGTAAACCAGGATGAGCATAGGCAAATCCAGACGTATCTGGTGTATAGTCACAAGCCCGGCAAATAAAGATTGATAGATAACCACGATTAGGATCAGGAGAATCATACCTGCAGTTTTGGATAAGCTCAAGTTCATACTGTGTCTTCTTGTAGGGTTAATCTTGTTTTAGGTTTTTAATTAAAAAAATTTCCTCTAATCGCGAAAAATCTACAGCCGGTTTAAGGATTATAGTTTTGAAAACGGAATCCCCTGCCGGATATACTCTTAAGACTTGGCCTATTTTCAAGCCTTCGGGGAATACTTTGCCCATACCGGAAGAATATATCTCATCCCCTGATTTGACATCCTCTTCGGTCGGCACGTTATCCAGGTTCAGGTTAATCCCACCTTTGGATTTCACGATCCCCTGAACCCTATTTCTTGAGTCAACTGCAGGCACCCTGCAGTTGGGATGATAAAGAAGCTGGACCACCGAGCTGCCGGTCAGCACTTCGCTCACTTTTCCCACTAAGCCCTCGAGATTTATTACCGGCATATTCTTTTTGACGCCGTCTTTTTCACCCAGATTTATCAAAATTGAGGTGGAGAACCTTTCGGGTTCGACTGAGACGACCTCTGCCGGAATAATCTGATAGCTGCTGGCAGATTTGAATCCCAATAGCTGCCTCAATCTCTGGTTCTCCCTGCTTTCTTCCTGCAGCTTGGTGTTTTCCAGAGTCAGACTGGTTACCTTTTCGTTAAGGATTTTGTTTTTCCGGTGAACATCATACAACTGTCCTACATGAACGGCTAAGGAATTAAAAGGACCATAGGTGAATCTGATCACTACCTCGGATAGACTGTTCTTAAAGCTGACTGGAAAAAGAAATAAAATCAGGGACAAGGATAGAAGCAGAAAAAAAGTGGCAGAGCTTTTCTCCTTTATGAATGACCCTTTAGCCCGGTCTATGATATCAAATAAGAAAAATGGCATCTCCTCCCCTCTGGAGAAAAACTCGTATTTTCCAAAAATCCACAGACCTTGGTAATTTCTCAGGACCTACTCATCAAATCACCAGCATTCCGGGAAATAAATTCTCCCCTTTTATATATTACTCGACTAAAAGTATCTGAAATATAACTTAACATTCATATCTTCCAGGAATTATTACTCTACTGAATCCAGTAATTCCAGGAGTTCCCTGGGGCTTGAAATGCTCATAAGGGATTCGCGGTTTTTTTCGCTTTTCATAAGATAGGAAAGACGCGCCATTACGTTGAGATGGGCCCCAATGGCATCTTCAGGCGCGGCTATAAGGAAAAACAAGTGAACCGGCTTTTTATCCATAGCATCGAAGTCTATCCCGGTTTTAGAGCGTCCGAAGGTGATTACTATTCCCTTGATAGCCCTGGTCTTGGCATGGGGAAAGGCGACACCATATCCTACGCCAGTAGTAACCAGTTTCTCACGATCCAGAACCGCTTTTAAGACTTCGTTTTTATCTTTGACCAGCTTTGACCTAGAGGCTACACTCACCAACTCTTCTATTATCTCATTTTTCGTCTTCCCTTTAAGGTCAAAGGCAATCAAATCCTCTCCACAGAATTTTGACAGTTTCATCGTTTTCCTCCATTTGGTATTCTTTTTATCGATTGTCTCATAATCTTTTCAAAAATCAACTGATTATTGATCTTTTCAGAAAACTCCTCATACGGGATTCTCAAACTCTTCTTTTTCCGGCAGGTGGCATTCTTCAGAGGTGAATACGCCTATTTTTCTGAATTTTTCAACTCTTTTATGCAGTAGCTCTTCTGTTCCCAGTTGCGAAAGCTGGTTTAAGTCGCTAACGATCTCTTGCTTGAGTATATCTGCAGCTTCCTTGGGATTCCGATGTGCTCCGCCTATTGGCTCGGGCACTATCCGGTCTATAATTCTTAACTGCTTTAAGTCAAAAGAGGAAAGCTTCAGTGCTTCTGCTGCCAGAGGTGCTTTGGAGCTGTCTCTCCACAAAATGGCAGAACAACCTTCAGGTGAGATGACCGAATACCAAGAGTTCTCCAGCATCAGGACCCGGTCTCCGATACCTATACCCAGAGCTCCTCCGCTTGCACCCTCTCCTACGATATTGATGGTGATTGGAACTTTTAGTCGGAACATCTCCCGCAGGTTTCTGGCAATGGCTTCTGCCTGTCCTCTTTCTTCTGCTCCGATTCCCGGAAAGGCTCCAGGGGTATCCACCAGGATGATTATAGGCTTCCCAAAGCGGGAAGCCAGCTGCATCAATCTTAATGCCTTGCGATAACCTTCAGGGTGCATCATTCCGAAGTTCCGGTAAAGCTTCTGCTTGGTATCTCTCCCCTTTTGCTGTCCGATGAACATAACTGCCCGATCTTCGATTTTGCCAAACCCTCCAACTACTGCCTTGTCATCTGCAAATCCCCTGTCTCCGTGCAGTTCCACGAAATCGGTACTTAGTAGATTGATGTAATCCAAGCTGTGAGGCCTAAGAGGATGCCGCGCTAACTGCACCCTTTGCCAGCGGGATAGTTTGGAATATATATCCCGCAGCAATCTATCTTTGCGTCTTTCAAGCTGCTGTATCTCCCGGCTAAGCTCCAGACTTTCGCCAGAGGCGAAATCCTTCATATCCTGAATTTTTCTCTCCAGATCCTGGACCGGTTTCTCGAAATCTAAATATTGTCCATTCATCTTTTTGATAGTATCCCTTTAACTACGACTCTTTTTCTGCCTGATCGGTCATACCTATCCGGAACAGATAATATGCCAGGACCAGAATCAGTATCCCTAAAAAAGACAGCAGAAAAGAAAATACCAGTTTATTCTCCCGGACTAATATAGCCCAGGTAGTCAAGCTTAATATAATGGAAATAATATAAAAAATCCAGATGGTTAATTTCTGGCTCAAACCTTTTTCCATCAAAAAATGAAAAAGATGCCTTTTATCTGCATGATAGAACTTTTTATTATCCAAAGTCCTTCTGAAAACCGAAAAAAAAGTCTCGAAGATCGGCAATCCCAGGGCGAGGAGAGGGATGAACAAAGCCAGAGTGGTGTAGCTTTTGATCGGGCAGATGACCCCCTCGGCTGCAAAGATGTATCCTAAGAACAGGGAACCTGAATCTCCCATGAAAATTTTGGCAGGCGGGTAATTATATCTCAAAAAACCCAGGCAGGCACCTATGACTCCCAGGGAGATAAAAGATATAAGCTTCACCTGCAGGACGATTCCCACGCCTAATAGAGCCAAAGAGGCGATAACCGAAAGACCTGCAGCCAGACCATCCAGACCATCAATCAGATTAAATGCATTGATGATCAAAAGACACCAGGCAAACGTCACCGGGTAAGACAAAAAACCAAGACTCACTGCTTTGAAAAAAGGAATGTACAGCAGGTCAATCCTCAAGCCGAATAAGATCAAGACCAGAACAGCCAGTGATTGCGAAAGAAGCTTGTATCTGGGTCTGAGGTTTTTGAGGTCGTCGTAAATTCCAGCGGCGAAAATTATCACCCCTCCCAGGGTAAAACCGATAAGGTATCTCAGATCAGTCAAAAGAATCTTTCCTTCCCAGATTAAGGCAATCCAGAAAACCAGGTTAAAAGCTGAGAATATCGCTATTCCTCCCAGGGTGGGAGTCGGGTTCAGGTGGATCTTTCTATGGTTCGGATAATCCAACAGCTTGTTTCTCAGACTGAAATTCTTGACCAGAAGGGTAAGAACCAGACCTAAGCTGAACGAAAAAAAAAGGATGAAAACATATTGATCCATGTATTTCCTGAGAATTTTGAATCTGACCTATTTTTTCTTTAGCGACACGGAAAAACCGTAGACTGAAGATAAAAAAGCCA
>DATKKH010000263.1:0-2346 GCA_035543035.1 Terriglobales bacterium
CAGCATGGCTATCCGGTCGACCCCTAATCCGAAAGCATATCCGGTATACTTTTCCGGATCATACCCTACTGATTTGAAAACCTCTGGATCGATCATGCCTGCTCCCAGAATCTCTACCCATCCTCTGTATTTACAAACACTGCATCCTTTTCCCCCGCAGATAATACATTTGAGATCGACTTCTGCCGACGGCTCGGTAAAAGGGAAGAAACTTGCCCGGAAGCGCAGCTCGACATCCTTTCCAAAAAACTCTTTGGCAAAGGCAACCAGGACTCCCTTAAGGTCCGCAAAGGTCACATTCTCATCCACATAAAAACCTTCCACCTGATAAAAAAGGCAGTAGCTTCTGGCATTTATCGCCTCGTGACGGTAAACCCGTCCGGGAGCAAGGATTTTGACCGGCGGTTTTCTTTTCTCGAAAACCCGGACCTGCACCGGTGAAGTATGAGTCCGCAGGATTAAATCGTTTGTTAGATAAAAAGTATCCTGCATATCTCTGGCAGGATGGTCCTGGGGGAAATTAAGGGAATCGAAGTTATAATAGTTGGTCTCTATATCCGGACCTTTTACCACCTCAAAACCCATACCGTAAAATATCTCTATTATCCGGTCAATAGACTGGGTAAGAGGATGCAGTTTTCCCCCCCATCCTCTTCTCCCCGGAAGGGTGTAATCGAAGAATTCCTTTGGAGATTTCTGCTCTTTTTCCTTCAGAGCTAAAAGCTTGGACTGAAGAAGCTCGTCCAATTTTTTTTTGAGAGTATTGGCTATTTCACCCGCTTTTGGCTTCTCCGGCGCAGGCAGGTCTTTTAATTCCCGAAGCAATAGAGAGAATTTCCCTTTACGGCTGAGGTATTCTGCTTTAAGCTCTTCGAGTTCCCTTTGAGTCGAGGCTTTCTCCAAACCCTTGAAAACCGACTTTTCGAGTTCCTCTAATCTTTCTAAAAAGGTCATCCGTAATATATTTAGGGGTTATGACGCGCCAGTGTTCGATTTAGCGAGTTTCACCAGGCTTTCGAAAGTGTTGAGGTCCTTGACTGCGATCTCCGAAAGCATTTTCCGGTCAAGCATCACTCCAGCTTTTTTCAAACCGGAGATAAAAGCCGCATAGGACAGGCCGAATAGTCTGGCTGCCGCATTTATTCTGGTGATCCAGAGCTGGCGAAAATCTCTTTTTTTGTTTTTCCGGTCACGATAGGCGTAAACCCTGGCTCTGGCAACCGTCTCTTTTGCAGTGCGGAGCAGCTTTCTGCGACCTCCGTAGTAACCTTTAGCCGCTTTTAACACTTTCTTTTTTCTTCTTCTGGTGGCGACCCTGTGGGTAGCTCTGGGCATTTCTTCTCCTTTCTATCCTGTTGGTAAAAGATTGAACCTTATCAGGCGGTGATGAGTTTTTTAATCCTGGCGTGGTCTGCTTTGCTGATCAGAACTCTTTTTCTTAATTTTCTTTTCCTCTTGGTGGTCTTGCTGCTAAGAATGTGGCGCCTGTAGGCTTTGTTCCTTTTGATCTTGCCTGTGCCCGTGAATTTAAACCTTTTTCTGGCGCTTCTGGATGATTTGACTTTTGGCATTTTATCTATCTCTTTTTTTTAGTTTATCCTTTGGGCATGAAAGTCAGTGAGAGATTTCTGCCTTCCATCTTGGCTTTCTGCTCGACTATTCCCAGGTTTTTCAGGTCCTCCTCAAGCCTGTGCACGATCTTCTGGCCCATTTCCTGATGAGCCATTTCCCTGCCGCGGAACTCCACCAGGACTTTCACTTTGTTCCCTTTTTCCAAAAAATCCTGAATGTGCTTCAGCTTGAACTGGTAGTCGTGTTCCTCAATCTTGGGTCTAAGTCTCATTTCTTTCATCTGGATGATATGCTGTTTCTTCTTGGCATTTTTGGCTTTTTTGTTCAGCTCGTATTTGTATTTACCATAATCCATGATCTTGCATACGGGCGGTTTGGCAGTTGGTGAAATCTCCACCAAGTCGAATCCTTTTTCTACAGCCATCCTTAAGGCCTCGCGGGTGGGGACTATTCCTATCTGCTCGCCAGTGGTATCGATCAGCCTGATCTGAGGGACCCTTATCCTTTCGTTAATTCTGATATACTTATCTGCTATACTTATCACCTCCCCTGCGGGTTATTATTGTTTGGAGACAATCTCCTGTTCGATCTTTGACATTATGTTCTCTAAGGCGAACTCTCCCAGGTCTCCAGACCCGTGCCGGCGGACTGAGACAGTTCCTTTTCCGGCTTCCTTTTTACCCAGGATGAACATATAAGGAATTTTCTCGACTTCGGATTCTCTGATTTTGAAATTTATCTTTTCATTTCGCTCGTCTAATTTAACCCTGAATC
>DATKKH010000264.1:0-17908 GCA_035543035.1 Terriglobales bacterium
AAATATGCAGATGCACTGTACCAAGGAATTAGAGCCTTATCGCAATATGGCGTTGGGATATAAAAGGAAAATTCCTTATGTGCTTAACTGGATTCCCAAGAATGACAATCCGGCAATAATTTAAAAAAGATAGGGGTTAGGGCAGGGAAAACGAAACGTCAGGGTCCATCCCTGGCGTTTTTTTATTCGCTATTCGACATCCGTCATCCGCCATGGTCTTTTAGTTGAACTCATTCCTTTCCCCTTTCCTTAAAAGGAGAAGGGGATGAAATACTCTTTTTTTAAGAGAGGGATTTAGGGTGAGTTCATACCAGCTAGGTCCCCTATCCTGGCATATATATCTCGTCGGGTCAGGGGCCCGACGGGCACCTCATATTTTTTCCTTATTTCGTCATTCATCCTCCGTAATGTTTTTTATCTGTCATCTTCCATCTGTCATTTGTTATTGCAGATTACAGAGTAAGATATTGACAGACCAAATCTATTTTGCTAATTTGAATAATATGAAATACGCTGAATTTTTGAGTCAAATCGACAAAGGTAGAATCTCAACTGTTTATCATCTCACCGGAGAAGAGGATTTCCTCAAAAGAGAAGCCCTGGAGAAGCTGATAAAGCTTTTGATCGAGCCCTCATTGAAGAGTTTTAATTTAGATTTTCTCCAGGCAAGAGGAGTCAAGGCTGAAGAGATAATAAATCTGTGTGCCACCCTTCCTTTTGGTTCCAAAAAAAGAATGGTAGTAGTATATGAAAGCCAGAAACTCCATCCTTATCAGAAAGATGAACTTTTGAAATACCTTCCACATGTCCCTCAGACGACCTGCCTGGTCTTGTTTTCGAATGCAACCGATAACCGTCTGAAATTCTATCAGGGCTTAAAGAAGCTAGCTGCCGAAGTAGAATTTTCTGCTCTCAGCCCGGACGAAGTATCAGACTGGATTAGGGAAAGAGTCAAAACTTGCGGGAAAAAAATAACCCCGGAAGCGATTGATTTTCTGAAGGAAGCAGTGGGAAATAACCTGTACGAGCTGTCAAATGAACTGGAGAAATTGTCTCTTTATGTTGATGAACGGGAGTTAATCAATTTGGAAGATGCGGAGAATGTAGTTGGTTATACCAAAGCCGAGAATATATTCCAGTTAACCCAGGCAATTGTGGAGAAAAATCTAAGCCAGGCCTTAAAGATATTGAAGGACCTCTCCCTTTCCAAGGAAAGGGAGACCAGCATAAACTACCGGCTGGGAGACCATTTTCTGAAAATGTATCAGGTAAAAGCTTCCAAAGACCAAAACATATATAATCTGGCTCATGCCTTGAGAATTTATTCCAGCTATATTATGGAATACCAGAATCAGGCAAAGAATTTCAGCCTGGATCAGCTGGAAAAAGGGCTGTCGCTCCTTTATCAGGCCGATTCTGATCTGAAATCGGGCAAGATTCCGGAAAAGTTTTTGCTAGAACTTTTAGTTTACGAGCTGTGCCGTTTA
Source organism: Terriglobales bacterium (assembly GCA_035543035.1). GTDB lineage: Bacteria > Zixibacteria > MSB-5A5 > MSB-5A5 > RBG-16-43-9 > RBG-16-43-9. Next base: position 1,488 of record DATKKH010000264.1, read on the forward strand.
TAAACCTTGAAGCATCTATTCCAGACAAAATAAATTTATTCAAGCGGGAATTTTTTTCATTTTGATTTGTATTTAAGTTGATGGAAGTCCGGATGGCGGAGAAAAAATTCAAAGCCGGAACTGAGGAGCCTGAGGATAAGCTTGTTGCTAAGGCGAAAAAGGGGGATATTTATTCCTTTGAAAGACTGGTGGAGAGATATCAGAAGAAGATATATTATCTGGCATTCAGGATGACCAGATCGCACGAGGCAGCAGATGATCTGGCTCAGGAGTCCTTTATCAAGACATTTTACTTTCTTAAGTCTTTTAAAGAAGGTTATAGCTTTTACGCCTGGGTTAATAGGATCTGTATGAACCTGACGCTGAATTATCTTAAAAGACAAAAATTCACGGTTACGGAAAGCCAGCTGCCCCAGGGCTACCTGGAGATGGTGGAGGATACCGGGAAAGCCGATGCCTCAGAGGAATTAATCAGGGATGAGTTGACCAGAAAGATTGAAAATGAGATAGATCATCTTCCAGCCGAATTCAGGGCGGTCTTTATCCTCAAAACTTATGAGGAATTGAGCTATAAGGAAATAGCCAAAACTCTGAAAATCTCCAAAGGAACCGTGATGTCCCGGCTATTCCGGGCAAGGGAGAGATTACAAAAGAGTTTAAAAGGTTATCTTTGAAAGAAGGTGGGAAAATTGAAGTGTAAAGACGTTGACAAACTGCTCCATCTTTATTTTGATGGAGAATTAGATGCGGAAAAATCAAAAGAGCTTGAGGAGCATTTTCTGACCTGTCAAGACTGTGCGGCGAAATTGCAGGAATTAGAGAATCTTGAGGAAAATGCCAGAAGAATTAGAATGCCAGAGCCTTCTGCTGATTACTGGAAAACTTTTGCTGAAAGGGTGAGGAATGAGATCATAATCAGGAGGAAAAAATCTATCTGGGCACGACTAAAATCCGGCTGGGAATCTTTTTTCTTCTATTCACCTGTAAAATTAAGAATAGCGGCTGGTATCGCCACTATCCTTCTGGTCTTCATCGTGGGTAAGCTCTACTGGAATTACAAAGGAAAAGAATTGGAGCGAGTGCGATCTGAAAGGATGGAAAAGGTTTTATCTATTCCAGCTCAACAGAAACCTGAGATACAGACTCCGGCCGTAAAGGAATCTCTTCAGACTAATAAGCATGCCAAGGAAACCACTTTTGTGCAACCGAAACCTTCAACAGTTGAACAGAAAGCTTTGCAGTTATCAGCTTCTCCTGAATCCAAACCATCTGAGCAGGCAGAAAAAAAGGTTGAGTTACAAGCTCCCTCAGAATCAGTGATTTCTTTGGCAGGAGAGAAAGCTCAAGGTGAGAAAGGGGCTGGAGAAAGTCGAGCTCCTGAACTCCAGAAAAGCATTACTGTCACTGCTGAAAGACCGAAAATTGAGAAAGGAGTCACTGCAAACTTAAGGACTATTACTCAGGCTGAAATGGTTAGACAACCTTCTATCTTACCAGAAACCACACTTTATATTCCGAAATTACCGGAGAAAAAGCCAGCTACAGCAACAACCATAGTTCGAGCTCCTACGACTGTGAAAAAGGACGAAAGATTATTGTCAGCCGAAAGCATAAAATATTATAAAATCGATACAAATTGGGTGCGGGCTTTAACTGAAAAGGATTTACTGATAGAAGCAGATACATTAAAAAAAGTTATTTCTTCCTGGATAGAATATTTTGAAAAGAAGCCCGTATCCGAATGGGCTCCTGAAGGTTTTTCGCAGGTCAAAATCGCTTATGAGCTTCTTTTCCTGAAGACCAGTGATGACACCCTGCTCCAGGAAGGGATAAAACTGCTGAATCGATATAAGGATTCTGTTACTAACCAGAAGACCAAGGATGAGCTGGCTAAAAAAATCTTGGAATTAGAGGCCTTGAAGAAAAAATAAAAAAATCGGGAATAATTCCCTCCCTGGTTTGTAAAGTAGGTAGAAAACATTTAACCAGGAGGGAATTATGAGAAGATTAAGTTTTGTCCTCATCCTCTTCCTCATTATCTACTCCAAAACTTTAGCAGATGGTTTCATCATCCCGGTTCCCCGGCAGCCGGATGAACCGCTTCCGCCATATCTTTCCATCAAATATCATCACGTCCAAATCAATATCGACAACCAGGTAGCCCAGACCACAGTTGATCAGGTTTTCAGAAATGATTATCCGCGTGACCTTGAGGGGACTTATATTTTTCCTTTACCTTTGGATGCTTCCATCTCCAAATTCTCGATGTTTGTGGGAGGCGAGGAACTAAAAGGAGAGATTCTGGACAGGGATAAAGCTCGGAGTATCTATGAGGAGATAGTTCGCCGGAGAAAAGACCCGGCCCTTTTGGAGTATTACAACCAGGGGATGTTCAGAGCCAGAGTCTATCCAATACCTGCTCACAGTGAGACCAGAATAAAATTGGGCTATTCGCAGGTTTTGAAATCCGAGAATAATCTGTGTGAATACAAATATTCTCTTTCTACCGAGAAATTCTCCCAGGCCCCATTAGAAAACGTGCAAATCGATCTGGTCATTAACTCAGATATTCCGATTAAAAATGTCTATTCTCCCACTCAGGACATAAAGATTGAAAGGGAGACAGACCACAGAGTAAAAGTCTCCTATTATGAGGAAAATGCCAGACCGGATAAAGATTTCGTCCTCTATTATTCCTTATCAGACAAAGAAGTGGGTTTCAATCTCCTGAGTTATCAGGACAATAAAGAGGGAAACTTCTTTATGGCTCTTTTCTCCCCAAAAATCCAGAGACCAGACAGGTTCATCAGAAAAAGTGTAGTATTTATTCTGGACACTTCTGGCAGTATGCAGGGCAAGAAGATAGAACAGGCTAAGAATGCTTTGATCTTCTGCCTGAACAGTCTTAACCCTGGCGACAGTTTTAATCTGATAGATTTTGATGACCTGCTCAAGCCTTTCAGTGAAAGACTTCTCCCTGCATCCAGGCAGAACATTAACTCCGGGATAAAATTCGTCCGAGACTGTGAAGCAGACGGAGGAACAGACATCAATTCCGCACTTTTGGAGGGCCTGAAAGACCTGAATCCTGAGGATAATACTTCATATATCGTATTCCTGACTGATGGTTTGCCAACTGTAGGATTGACGGACATTAAACGAATACTGGAAAATGTGAAGGGGAAAAACATCTCCAACCGGATTTTCGTATTCGGAGTCGGCTTTGACGTGAACACACATTTTCTGGACAGGCTTGCCCAGGAAAATCATGCAACGTCTGATTACGTCACACCAAATGAGGATATCGAGGTAAAAGTATCTAATTTCTTTAAGAAGATCTCTAACCCGATATTATCTGAGCTAAGCCTGAAATTTCCTGGAATCAAGACTTTTGAGATTTATCCCAAAGAGCTGCCTGACCTTTTCAGCGGCTCACAGGTTCTGGTTTTAGGAAAATATGAAGGTGAAAGAAGCACCTCGGCAATTTTAAGCGGATATGCGGGTGAAGAAAAACAGACCTATTCCTATCAGGTGAACTTTTCGCCTGAGGAAAAGAATAGCTTCATCCCGCGTCTCTGGGCGACCAGAAGAATCGGGTATTTAACGGACCAGATTAGACTCTATGGGCAGAACGAAGAATTAATAGACGAGATCGTCCACCTGTCCAAAAGATATGGCATTATTACCGAATATACTTCATTTCTTATTGACGCTGATTACAGATTAGCTGACAAAGACTTACACCTGAGAGCAGGAAAGGCTGGTGAAGTCCTGAAAATGGATACTGGCTCAGGTGCAGTTTATCAATCTATGAATCTTCAGAAAACTCAGGTAGGCTTTGTCGCTCCGCAAACATATATCGACCTTTCGGGCAAGGAGAAAAAGATATCTCAGGTCATACAGATGGGAAATAAGGTTTTTTTCCAGAAAGATAGTCTGTGGGTTGATAGCCAATATGATTCATCCTTTAAGACCATAAAGATAAAGAGATTCAGCCCGGCTTATTTTGAATTAGCCAAAAGATTCCCGGAGTTCGAGAAGTATCTTGCCCTGGGAGATAAAGTCATATTTGTCCACAAAGACAAGATGATTGAAATTTCAGAAAGTGGTGAAGAAAAAATTGAAATCCTCAATCAGTTGTGAAAAGTTTTTGTAGGGGCGAGGCAGCCTCGCCCCTACGTTCATTCTCAGACAATTGATTCAACTACGCAAGGCTGAAGCCTTGCCCTACATGCTTTCCTTATTTTTTCACTTGAACCCTTGACCCCTCGAATCCTTTAATCCTTATTTCCAAATATCTATTGACAAATCTCAACTTTTGATTTTTATTTTCCGCCAAGGAGATTCCAATAGCTTTCAGGTGGAAAGATGAGATGGCAGGGATTTATTGTTATCGTTTTGATTCTCCTCTTAAGCTGCACAAAACCAGAAAAGAAGGGCTCGGCTATGGAGAATAATGCTCAATCAGATTCTCTTAGGATTCAGGAAAAAAGGGAATGGATGGTAAAAACGCAGATCGAAAGCCGGGGAGTCAAAGAACCTCTGGTCTTGAAAGCTATGAGAAATGTTCCCAGACATCTATTCGTTCCCAAAACTTATCAGGAAGAGGCTTATGCAGACGAGCCTTTGCCGATTGGAGAGGGGCAGACCATTTCCCAGCCATATATAGTCGCGCTGATGACCGAGCTCTTAGGTTTAAAAGGAGGAGAAAAAGTTCTGGAGATAGGGACCGGCTCGGGTTATCAGGCTGCTATCCTGGCAGAGATAGCCAAAGAAGTCTACAGTATCGAGATTGTCCGCCCCCTAGCTGAAAGAGCAGAAAGCACTCTAAAGGAATTAGAATACAAGAATGTTACAATAAAATGCGGGGACGGTTATCAGGGATGGAAAGAACATTCTCCTTTTGACGGGATAATCGTAACTGCAGCTCCTGACCATATCCCCCAGCCACTGGTCGACCAGCTTAAAACCGGAGGAAGATTGGTTATCCCAATAGGAGATCTATTTCAGGAGCTAATCCTGGTTACCAAAACGGACAAAGGGATTAAAAAGGAGAACGTCATCCCGGTCCGCTTTGTGCCCATGACCGGGGAGGCAGAAAAGAGATGAAACCAAGGAGCTGGAAGGCTCGTAATGGTTGAAAAAAGAGGTAAAGATGAATAAAAAACTAAATCGTTCTACGAGAAATTCGATGATCGCCGGGGTTTGCGGAGGTATTGGAGAATATCTTAATGTCGACCCGACCATAGTCCGTTTGTTTGCAGTTCTATTGATTTTTGCCGAAGGGATCGGCATAATCCTATATCTTATCGCCTGGATAATCATGCCCCGGGCTGAGGCAGTTGAGGGTGAGACCGTGAGCCAGAAAGAGTCCGAGTCGAAAAAGTATCTGCCCGGCTTGATCCTGATCGGAGTCGGAATCCTGTTTTTGCTTAATAACTTCATCTCCTGGTTCCACTTTCATTTTATTTGGCCTGTGATTTTGATAATCCTGGGGCTTTTTCTTTTAATCCGGGCTTAAATTTGGAAGCAGTTCCAAAGAAGGAGAAAATATGAGTGTATCCAGAATAAGAAATGGAGTCATTTTACTTTCAGTCGGCATAGTTTTATTGCTAAACAATCTGGACTATGTGGATTGGTCGGTCTGGGTATCCATCTTGTCTTTGTGGCCTGTTTTACTTATCGCTATAGGAATAGAAAAAATCTTTGCCAGAACATCTATGAGTTTCTTGGCTTATCTTTCTCCAATTCTGCTCTTCTTGGCGATTCTTGGTCCAGCTTATTATTATTACCAGCAAACAGGTAAGGTAACCTACGAGGGCAAGACCTTTCACTGGGTAAAAGAGATGACTCCATCCATTAAAAGGGGTTATGCGGTTTTCGACTTCCAGGTCGGCAAGTTGAAAACCAGCGCAGGGCAGGATAAGTTAATCCAGGCGGGATTAGACTATTCCAGAAAAGAGCCTCTTTGCCTTTATAATTATTCTGAAAAAGACAGCCTGGTCAAAATAGAGCTGAAAGACCGTGACCATATCTGGCACGGCTGGTTTAATCCCAGGTCCAATAACCGACATGAGTGGGACGTTTTTCTATCGGATAAAATCCCCTGGGACCTGCAGATTGAAAATTCGGTGATGAATGGAGATCTTGATTTCTCCGGATTAATTCTGGAGAATTTGTCAGTTGACCTGGATGTAAGCTCTCTTAAAATAAAATTAGGGAATAAAGCCAAAAGCCTGAAAGTTAAAATTGATTCGGACGTTTCCAGACTGGAAGTTTTTGTGCCAAGAGATGCCGGACTAAACATTCAGACCCGATCTTCTCTAAGCTCCACTGATTTTCAGAATATCTCTGTAAACCACGAAAAGAAAAGATACTGGACTTCGAATTTTGATTCTGCTCCTTCAAAGATCGATATTTCCCTGCATGGAGACATCTCTTCACTCAAAATAATCGGCTACTAAATCCTGAACCGATGTTAAAACCCTTCAAATTTTGCGGAACTTTGATTATTCTTGTCGGGCTATTCTTCTTTTTATTTTCATACGACTGTTCCAGAGAAAAACCGGATGCTTTTTCCAGAGTGATGCAGGAGAAAAAGCTCCTTGTGGGAACAGATGCCACTTATCCTCCTTTTGAATCCAAAGATGAAACCGGAAAACTGGTGGGCTTTGACATCGATCTGATGGATGAAATCTGCGACAAGTTGGGAGTCAGATGCGAGTATGTGGTAGTTCCTTTTGACGGCATAGTCTCAGGTTTAAACAGCGAAAAATATGATGCCATTATCTCTTCTTTCACCATAACACCGGAAAGGGAGCAGGTCATAGATTTTTCCAAACCGTATTACCATGCCAGCCAGTCGATCTCGGTAAAACTCGACCGTCAGGACATCAATTCCTTGACTGACCTGAAAGGCAAGAAAATCGGAGTCCAGTTAGGCACCACTGGTGAACTTTTAGCCAAAAAGGTTGAAGGGGCAGAAGTTGTCTCTTTCGATAATATCGGAGCTGCCTTTATAGATTTGGAGAATGGTAAATTAGATGCAATCATCAATGACAAACCCACCTCTCAACGCATAATTGCTTTCCGCGGAGGGGCAAAGATAGTGGGATCGGACCTTTCCTCAGAGAATTATGGAATTGCTGTAAGAAAAGGGGAGAAAAGACTGCTTGACGCCATCAACAGCGCCCTAACCGACCTGGAGCTTTCCGGAAAATTAGAAGACCTGAATAATAAGTGGTTTTCAGTAGAAACAAGGATACAATAGCCAAAATTTGGAGTGCATCAGCTTGCTGATGCAAGAGCAAGCTCTTGCACTCCAGCAGGCTCGTTTAGTTAGATGGGGTTTTATTTTTATTCTTGATCCATCTTACTAACAAAATAACCGCCATTATTCCGGATATAAGCACACAAAGTGGAATTAAGGTAAGGAGCACGAACTCCACATCAGGGCTGAAATGAAAATATAGTGTGCTCAGGACTAACACGAGTGTTAGGAGAACAATTAAAAAGGGATTTATAAATATTTTTATCCTGATCCAACGATTCTTTTCTTTTCTGATCTCTTTATTTGAGATCAGGAAAATCCCTCGACTTAAACCCAATATTATTACAATAATGGGAAGAATGACGATATGCCTACCTACAGTATCCAACACCGGGCCTTTAAAGAAAGAACTCTGAGACAGTAGGAGTACCCCAATTGAAAGAACGATTGAGAGAAAGATTATAATCTTCAATTTAGGATGCATAATGATTCACCTATGTATTAATTATCGACAGATTCAATCCCGGCTCTTAACCCTCTTGGGTTCGATAAATCGAACCCCTACATCAGGTGTAGGGGCTTGATTCATCAAGCCCAAGTATTTGTAGGGGCATATTGCAATACGCCCCTCCAGTGAACCTAACATTCTCCTTGACTTCTTTTGTCCATTCTTTAAATTCCTCATAAAATCGAGGACGCAATCGTTCCGTCAGGTCCTGGACCTGACGGAAATATGTGTCAGGAGTAGCTCCTGACATAACTAAAAAATCTGGAGTCTTTCTAAGTATGTTCCTACAGCAAATCTTCAACTGGATTTCATTCCAGCTTCACATCCTTAAAAACATTCTTATTTACCTGTTACCTGCTATTCCTATGACCATCAAGCTAACTTTATTAGCTTTTGCTTTAGCTTTGATTTTAGGACTTTTGATTGGTTTATCCCGATTATCTCAGAGGGGTCTGATCAAAGCCATGTCTAAAATCTATGTGGACGTCTTGAGAGGAATTCCACTTTTAGTTCAGATATTCTTCATTTATTTCGGTCTGGGCAAAATCCTGAATTTAAACCGGTTCCTGGCAGGAGTAATCGCCATTGCAGTATGTTATTCGGCTTATCTGGCAGAGATAATCAGAGCCGGGATTCAGGCAATTCATAAGGGACAATATCAGGCAGCTTTGTCTTTGGGGATGACCCCGTATCAGACTATGAGATATGTGATTTTGCCGCAGTCTTTCAGAATTATTGTCCCACCAATTGCCAACGAGTTCATCGCTTCCCTGAAAGATAGTTCACTGGTTTCGATTATAGGATTGAGGGAATTGACCCGTGCCGGCAGGGAATATTACTCACAGTATTTTGTGGATTTCCAGACCTGGCTGGTCGTCGGCATTATTTATTTGATAATGACTTTGAGTCTATCCAGATTAGTTGCCTGGCTGGAGAAAAAATACAGAGTGCATGGATATGGAATCCCGCGTTGATTTCTTTATTGCACTCTTCGAGGGATGTCATCATCCCAAGGAATAGTAAAGGGGATGATAATATCCCCTTTGAGCATGAGTAAACGCGGTATGGCTCAAAATATGATCATTCGAACTGTAGAAATAAGTAAAAGATTCGGCGAAATAATTGCACTGGATAAAGTCAACTTTGGGGTTGAACCGGGCGAGGTGGTGGTTATAATCGGGCCATCTGGTTCTGGTAAAAGCACCCTTCTCCGCTGTCTGAACGGCTTAGAAAAGGTTGATTCAGGCGAGATCATAATCGACGGAATAAAACTGGATAAGGATAAAATAAATATCCACAAAGTGAGAGAGGAATTGGGAATGGTTTTTCAGGAATTCAACCTTTTTCCTCATCTTTCGGTGTCAGGCAATCTCTGTTTAGCTCAGGAGACTGTCCGCAAAAGGAGTAAACCAGAGGCTGAAAAAATTTCACTGGAGCTTTTAAAGAAGGTTGGCCTTCTGGATAAAAAGGATTCTTTCCCCAATCAGCTTTCTGGTGGACAACAACAGAGGGTAGCCATTGCCCGTGCATTGGCTATGAATCCCAAGATAATGCTTTTTGACGAGCCAACCTCAGCTCTGGACCCGGAAATGATTGGTGAGGTCCTGGAGGTTATGAAGAATTTAGCCAGAGAAGGTATGACTATGCTGGTAGTAACCCACGAGATAGGATTTGCTAGAGAAGTAGCTAACAGGATAATTTTTATGGACCAGGGAAAAATCATCGAAGAAGGATGTGCCAAAGATATTTTGAACTCTCCTCAAAACCCCCGCACCATATCATTTTTGAGTAAAGTTCTAAAGTAACAATTCGTAGGGGTGACCCGCTCCTCGATCTCGCTCGGACAGTGAGCAAGTCGAACTGCCGGGTCGCCCCTTCTGAAGATAAGAGACAGACGGAAAGTCTGTCCTACCAGGTATAAAAAAAGAGCTCCCACGGGGAGCTCTCTTAGGTGAAAAAGAAGGAGTAAAGAGATATTCAATGCGATTCTTCCTGCAAAGGTGCTTCGTCTGGCAGAGACTGAAGCTCCTCGATTGGCGGAGCCGGTGGCTCGACCTCATCGAACAATGGGGCAAGCTCTTCATCAATTAATGCCTGTTCCGGATCAGTTGTTGGCTCTTCAGGAACATTGGAAAGCTCTATTTCCTCCTCCTGATCTAAAGGTTCAGGCATTGCCTCGTCGGGAACAGACCCCATACCCATCCCCTGCCTCTGAAATCCTTGACCCCTGTCATCCATTCTTATTCTTTTCCGAATGACTCTTCGATCAAATACCCGGTGCATTCTTCTTTCCTTCAAACTCTGAATCTGCTCTTTGGTCAAAATGTCCCGCATCGACAACATCCTCTCTACCCTTGCTTTCTGCATCCTGGTTCTGATGGCTCCAATGTCATCTATCATCTTGTCGATTTTGAACTTATCCGGATTATCCTGAGTCATCAGCTCTCTCAACTGCAACCTGCCAATTTTCAGGTCAGACTGAAGACGGATTTGCTCTTTCCGTCCCTCGAAAACTATGCTCCTGATTTTTTCCTTCTGCTCCGGTGTAAGTCCCAGACCCTGCTTGGAAGGTTTCTCCTTTCCAGTCATTTGAGAAAACGCTAAGCCGGTCGAAAGAACCAGGAAAGCCAGTATTAAGATGGAAATCAAGGTCATTTTTTTTGGACTCATTATCTTTTCACCTCCTTAGGTTTTTATTGTTCGAATCCTTTTCGTTCTCTGTATTGTCTGATTATCTCCATCATCCTTTTCTCGAACCTGTCCTCGAACAGCACAAGCTTTGCCTGCTGTTCCAGGGTAAGAATCTCCTGTGCCTTTTGCCTGAAGTTTTGCTGAATGTCATCAAAACGCGACCTCTCCTTTTCGAGTTGACCCAGGATATCCCTGATCTTACCCTCATCTGGTTTTTCTGCTCCTAAGATTGCCTCCAGCGATTTCAAAAGGTTTTCTCTTTTTTCCCTGAAGTCCTTCTGAGCTTTCTGCATCTCTCTCCAGACAGGCAAAAACTTGTCCGATTGTTCCTGGGACAAATCCAGCACTTCCAGCATCTTCCACATCTTCATAGTATCGATTTCTTCCCTTAATCTTTCTCTTTTACCTTCTTCAGGAAAGGGACGAGGCGGAGGCCCTTGAGCTCTTACGCCTTGAGCAGTTAGAAGAAAAATAAACGTAAGGAAAAATAACTCTGAGAGCTTAAGCTTTTTCATAAAATCTCCTTTTTGAATTTTGTTTTTTCCAAATCTTTCTTCAGATTTTCCAGTTGTTTTAAATCCAGTCCGGTCAAAGCTTCTTCCTTTCCACCTTTGTCCCAGTTAGTTTTTTCCAGTTCGGTCTCAGCCAGTGCTAATTTATCCTTATCGGTCTCAGAAAAAAGTCTGCTGATCTGGCTTTCGCTGCTTGTCTCTGCATAGAAAAGCTGGTCTATTTTCTCGCTTTCAACCGGCAGGAGATAGCTATACGGCTCCTCACCGGATTTAAACATAACCTTCTGGTCTGCCCTGAACAAAAAGATTCCTAACATTATGACCAGGGTAAGGCCGATGACCCCTCCGGCTATTTTAAATCTAGGTATAGGAACAAGCGTTGTCCTCCGGTCTTTCTCGATTTTTGATCTGACTCCGGGGACAAAATTAGTCCAGTAAGCCTCCTCCGGCTCATATTGGCTCTCGTTTTTCAGTAATGCGAAAGTGGACCTAATCTTTTGCAGCTCCCTCTGACAATCCGGGCAGATATCCAGATGGCCCTGAACTAAACTCTTTTCCTCAGGAGAAAGAGAATTTTCAAAATAATCCACCAGTTTGATCTTTATATGTTTACATTTCATATATATCGCTCGTTTATTCTGTAAAACCAGCTAAGAATTTCCTGAGTTTTTTTACTGCCTGGAAATAATTGGCTTTAATGGTCCCTTCGCTTTTATCCAGGATTTTAGCTATCTCCGAATGGGGCAGTTCCTGGTAATGTCTTAAAATGAAGACTGCCCTTTGCTTGCCTGGTAGCTTAAGCACTGCTCGGTCTATAGCCTGATTAAGCTCCTTTTGTTCGAGGTCTTTAAGAGGCGAATCCTTGGACAAAACCGGCTGGGTCATTTCCTCCAAGAGGATAAATGACCTGAACTTATCCCTCTGGGTAAAGTTCAGACTCAAATTCACTGCTATCCGGTAAAGCCAGGTGGAGAAGCTTGCCTCCTCTCTGAAATCTTTTAAGGAGTGATAAGCCTTTACAAAAACCTCCTGGGCTAAATCCATAGCATCCTCTCTGTTGCGAACCATCTTTAAGACCAGATTGAAAATCTTCTGCTTGAACAGGTTGACCAGTTCGTTATAAGCCTTTTCCTCTCCATGTTTGAATTTCCAAACTAACTCCCGGATGATCTCCTCGTTCGCCTTCTGATGTTCTAATTTATTTGACACTGTCTGAACCTGAAAGTTTAATCAAAAATTAAAGGGCAAACCTTAGTTTACCCTTTTAAAATTACTTACCACAGACCACTGACCACTGATTTTATCAGTCCTTCTTGCTTTTCATCAATACCTTAGAGTAAAAATCGAGATTGTCCAGCACCTTTCCAGTCCCCCGTGCAACGCAGGTCAGGGGGTCATCTGCCACGATCACTGCCAGATTGGTCTCGTGCCTTAATCTTTTGTCGAACCCTTTCAGCAGAGCTCCGCCCCCGGTAACGATTATCCCCCGGTCTAAAATATCTGCTGCCAATTCCGGAGGGGTTTGCTCTAAAGCCTGTCTTACTGCTTCGACTATAGACTCTACTGGCTCGCTTAAAGCCTCCCTGATCTGAACTGAGCTTATCTTTATGGTCTTGGGAATACCGGCGATTAAATCCCTTCCCTTTATCTCCATCACCTCTTCGCTCTCCAGTGGGAAGGCTGAACCTATTTTAATTTTGATCTCCTCGGCTGTTCTCTCACCTATCAAAAGGTTGTAATTCTTTTTGAGATAAAGGACTATGGCTTCGTCCATCTCATCTCCGGCAATTCGGATGGAGATATTATTGACTATACCGTTTAACGCGATGACCGCTATCTCTGATGTCCCGCCGCCAATGTCTATTACCATGCTTCCGGTAGGCTGGTCCACAGGAAGGCCCACACCAATAGCGGCTGCCATTGGCTCCTGGATTAAAAATACTTCTCTGGCGCCTGCATTTTCCGCCGAATCCCTGACTGCCCTTTTCTCTACCTCGGTGATGCCGGAAGGAACAGAGATGACTATCCTGGGCTTCATCAGGTAGCGGTGCCTAACCACTCTTTTGATAAAATCTGAAAGAAGCTTTTCCGTAGTCTCGAAATCCGCAATCACCCCATCCTTTAAAGGTCTGATGGCTGCTATCTCTCCCGGAGTTCTGCCCAACATATCCTTTGCAGCCATACCTACTGCCAGAACCTTTTTGGTGGTCACTTCGACTGCAACCACCGATGGTTCATTCAGCACGATACCCTCGCCCCGGACAAATACCAGAGTATTAGCAGTGCCCAAGTCTATCCCTATATCGTTAGATATAAAATCAAAAAAACCCATTCCTCCTCCTCAATGGCATTTCAAATCTGCTCTTATTAGAAATCCGTCTTTTAAGTTGAATCATTGGCTTTCTCATCTTCCAAAGGGGAGGCGGCGTTTCTGGTTATCTCCTCTCCCAAATAGATATATCGGCGGATCAGGGGAATCCAATCGCTCCATTTTTTACCGTTTTTCCCCTGAAGGGTTTCTCTCTTGATTATCCCGGAAAAAGCTCCGGCTTTAGCATCCATCTCGTCAGCATAGTGCAAAATTATAGCCTCTAAGGTTTGAGGCACTACCGGTGAGGCAAACTCCAATTCCCCCTGATGTGAGAGAATCAGATGCCTCAGTTCCAAAGCTAAATTTTCCGGAAAACCCTCGATCTTTTTAATCTTCTGATAAACCAGTTCATCTCCGGACACGATATGACCCAACAGCCTGCCCTCATCAGTATAATCTACGAAACCGGTAATCGAATAGGTAAAGATTTTCCCGATGTCGTGCACCAGGGCACCGGTGAGGAGTAGGTCTTTATCCACCAGGTCGTATAGCTCAGCTGCTTTTTCACATATCTCGGTCACTTTTAATGTATGCTCCAAAAGTCCTCCTAAGTAGGAGTGATGCCAGAGTTTGGCAGCAGGTGCAATTTTTAGTTTCCGGGTCAGTTTCTCGTCTTCTAAAATTACATTCAGTAGCTTTTTTAAATGCGGGTTTTTTATCTTCTCGGTCTTCTTCAGAAAGTTTTCATAAAGCAAACCCAGGTCGGTTTCCGATCTGGGCAGGAAATCCAGAGGATCTCCCTCCCCTTCCTTGGCTTTCCTTAGCTTCTCGACTTTTATCTCCAGACCTTCGCGATAGGTTACAGTCATCCCCTTGACTTTGACGATGTCGCCGGTTTCAGCCTCAGCAAAGGATTCCTCTACGTTCTCGAACAAAACCGCATCGATCCTGCCGGTAGAATCACCTAATTCCAGCTTAAGGTACTTCTGGCCGTTGAAAGGCTTGATCTCTTTTTTCCTGAGCACAAAGAAATCAGTGACCTCAGTTCCGGGCTTAAGGTCTTTTATCCAGATATTTTTCATGGTCAAAAAATTTTGGTTAATTATATCAAAAACCTCCGATAAAAGTCAAGCATAAAATAGTTGTGAATGAACCGATTTCTCCTTATATTTAAAAAAATTAAGGAGCAAGTCGTAGAAAAGACGGTAGTAACAACATTTTAGTGCTCCAGACAGATGTGTCCTCTGGGCGCTCTGCTACTGGATGATAGCATCCAGCAGGAGCAAGGAGAACATTAAGCCGATAAGTTAGTTACGAGGTATCTGATGCAGATAGAAACGTAGACATAAAGTCTGCGGCTATCTCTAAGATGGAATTCAAGAGAACCGGTTAAATCGATGCCAATAATCTATCGCTATATTTTAAAAGAGCATATTGGGCCCTTCTTTTTCGGACTGGCGATTATTACTTTTGTTTTGATAATGGATTTCCTTCTGGAGCTTATCAATCTGATAATCGGAAAAGGAGTGAGCCTGCTGATTGTTCTCCAGGCTTTTGCCCTGAATTTAGCCTGGATGCTCGCCTTGTCTGTTCCCATGGCGGTTTTGGTTTCCACCCTGATGGCTTTTGGAAGACTCTCCCAGGACAACGAGATCACCGCTTTGAAGGCATCCGGGGTAAGCCTGTACCGGATTGTCCTGGCACCTCTTCTTTTTTCAGTCCTTCTGACCATGGGCATGATTTATTTCAACGATAAGATCCTGCCCGAGGCAAATCACCGGGCGCGAATTTTGATGTCAGAGCTTCACCAGATTAAGCCGACTTTAGCCCTCAAGGAGAACCGATTCATAGACGAGATACCGGGCTATCACATCTTGATCAAGAAGATCAACCCCAGAAACGACGAGATCTCGGATATAACCATCTACGAAAAGGTGGAAGGGCCTCTTCCCAGAACTATTGTGGCCCGGAAAGGTAAAATCGAGTTTTCGCCTGACAGAAGCACTTTGATCCTGCACTTAGAAAAAGGAGAAGTGCATGAGGCAGATGTAAATGAGCCAGGAAGATATCGCCGCATAAGTTTCGATAAACAGACTATCTATCTCCCGAACGTGGAGGGAAAGCTTGTCCAGGCAGGCTCAAACTACCGAACAGACCGGGAGATGAACATTCGAATGATGTCTGACCAGGTCAGGAGTATTAAAAAGAACGCAGATGCAGAGGTGAATAACCTGAATAGGCTGGCAGAGCAGAAAATATCTGAAGTCTTCGGCAAAAAAACTGCCTCATCTTCGAGTCCTGTTCCCTCAAATGAGAAAGAAGTTCTGACCAGCATTTTTTTCAAGAATCAAAACTTTTTTTACCAGCTTCAAATGGAAACCCAGAACCTTTTCTCACAGGAAAAAGATAAAAACTCTTACCTGGTCGAAATCGAGAAGAAGTACTCGATTCCTTTTGCCTGCCTGGTCTTTGCGCTGATCGGGGCACCATTGGGAATTATGGCCCGGAGAGGCAATATGGCCGTTGGCTTGGGCCTTTCCCTGGTCTTTTTCGTGCTTTACTGGGCTTTCTTGATAGGTGGAGAGGAACTGGCAGACCGGCTGTATATCACGCCTTTCTGGGCGATGTGGTCAGCCAATATAATCTTGGCCATAGCGGGTACTTACATTCTGGTGAGATCTACCAAGGAGATGACCTTTATCTCCTGGAAATGGAGCGAAAGATTTATCCCGAAAAAACTCAGAAAAGTCTTGTTCGGAACCGAGGCCTGACGAGAATTCTTAAGAATATTTTGGAGTCAAATATTGGAGTGTAAACCTTCAGGTTTACCATTGATAAAACTAAAGCTTAATACTCTTTAAAAAAATGGTCATGCAGATTCTAGACAGATATCTCCTGAAACAGTTCCTTTTCGTTCTATTTTTTGCTCTTTTATCTTTCTGGATAATTTTTCTGATAGTGGACGTGGTGGAGCATATTGATACTTTCATCGATATGCATGCCTCTTTGGGGTCGATTATTAAATATTATATTTTTTACTCGCCTTACATTCTTGTTCTGGTCCTGCCTATTGCCATGCTCTTGTCATCCCTTTTCTCATTAGGGCTGCTTTCCAGGCAGAACGAGCTT